>CAYSTX010000332.1:0-3769 GCA_964434035.1 uncultured Acetobacteraceae bacterium | reverse complement strand
CGGCTCGACCATCGACTGGTCGATCACCGACGGGCTCGCCGACATCCCGATCGAGGAGCGGGCGGCGACCGAGCTCACCACGATGAGTGGCCGCGCGTTGGACGGCAGCGTGATGACGGTTCGGATCGCGAACCCGGAGAGCCCGGCGGCCAACCCCGCCTTCGACGTGACGCCGGCGCGGCTCGTGTCCGGCTTCATCACCGAGCGCGGCCGTTGCGACGCGACGGAGGCCGGCCTCGCGTCGCTGTTCCCCGAGATGGCGCGCGAAGCAGCCATAACCGGCTGATCCGCGCGCCGCTCGAGCGTCAGTTCGGGATACGCACGGCGCCGTTCGAGAACGTGATCACGTCACCCGCCGCCGGCGACGCGCTCGGCAGCGGCACGTTCGCCGCCGTCAGTGGCGGGGCAGCAGGCCCGCGCGGGGTCGTCCGCACCACTTGGCTCGGCGGGATCGGCGCGCCGGTGGTCAGGTGTGCATACATCGCATTGAGGGCGGCGATGTAATACCGATGCAGCGGGATCAGCGTCGTTGCGAACGCGGGTCCGGTTCCGAACGAGGGCAGACCGTTGAAGCTGTCGAGATGCTGCGCGTTCAGCACCTCCCAGTAGATCAGATCACTCCGCTGGCCCTCGACCAAATGGTTCAGTCCGAAATAGGCGCGCGAGGTGAAGTTCGGCGGCAGAACCCCGTCGTTCCGACCGGTGGCGAAAATTGCCGGCAGCCCGTGCAGATTGCCGGTCGCCAGGATCCGCATCACGCCCGCGCGCACACGCTCGGACTGCTCGGCGAGCGCGCCGGTGAGCTGCTTGCCCGTCACCGGATCAAGTCCGGTCGCGAGCGAGCGGAGGCAGAGCGCGCCGCGCAAATCTTGATCGGGCGTCGAGACGCGATCCTCAAGGTTCACGACGTTGTTGATCAGGTTGACGCCGCTCGTCGGCGGGATGCCGTTGCTCGCGCCGAACAGCTGCGCCTCCGCGTTCGCCGCGAGCGGCGCCGGCACGCCTGAGACGGTCGCGCCGAGACTGTAGCCGCAGAGGTTATCAAGCACGCTGAAACGTCCATACGAGTTCGCGTACGTCATCGCGATCGACTGATGCACATACGTCCCCCAGTGCGATGGCGAGACGAAGTTCTGCTCGGGCAGGATGCCGAAATTGTTGATGATCGACTGCGCCTCGGCCGCCTGCGCCGCCGTCGTGGTCGACGTCAGCAGCCCGTTCGCCTGAAGCGCGGCGCACCGGCCCGCGCTCGGCGCGAGATTGACCGGCGAATCCGTCCGGCCAAACGCCGCGCAGCCGGCGTAGAGGTTTTCCACCGTGATGTAGTCGATCAACGGCCGGCTGTGATTGACCAGCGGCGTGCCGCCGCCCTGGATGATCGTGAACTTGTTGCTGTAGGTCGGGTTGACGTTCGGTTCCGAGACGGCGATGCCGTCGATCAGCCCTTCCTCGTCCTCCTCCGCCGCGCGCACTGACGCTCCGCCGCCGTTAGAGACGCTGGACGCAATGACGATCGTGTTCGACTTATTGATCGGCATCATATAGCCGTAGCGCTGATTAAGGACGTAGAACGCGAACTTGATCGACGCGAGCACGTCCCGTCCCCAATCCGCCTCCGGATTGACCTGGCTGTGCGCGTGCTTGAAGGCGAAGCGGTTGGGCGTTGCGCTGTTGAACGCGGCGCGCTGGGCGGCGCTGATGTTCGGGGTGAATTGCGACCCGAGCCCGAGCGTCGCGGCCGGCTTCAGCACGCCTTGGACGTCGTCGGCGAGGTCGTTCTGCATATCATACGCGCCGGTGCCGCTGCCCCTGTCGGTGTAGGCCACGGCGCAACCGTGCTTCAGACCCCAATCGCCAGAGGTCGCGATCGCGCCATAGACGCCGCGCGAGCCGGACGATGGACCAGTAATGATGCAGCCGTGCTTCAGGTCGTAGCTGTCCGGGATCTGCACCATCAGCGTGATGTTCGCGGCCGGCCCATCCTGAAAGCTAATCTTCTGGTAACCGTGCCCCTGGTTATCATCGCCCCCGCCCTCGCCCCCGCTCTCGTGGCGAATCGAGGCGAGCGCCAGCACTTCAGTGCCGGCGATCTTGCCGGATCCGGTCGTGGGGGTTCCGTCGGCCGCGACGCTCGGGCCATAGAACGTCCCGTAGCCGCCGCCTGGCGTCGGATCGATCAGCGCGCGGTAGTTCGTATAGATGGCGGCGCGGCGTAGCTCGGCCGGGGTCGGGTGCGCGGGGTCGATGTAGCCGGGAGGGGTCGAGCTGCCGATGCCGCTTGCGCCCAGACCGGCGGTGAGCAGATCGTCGGTATTGCCGTCGTAATGGGTCGTGATGATCTGGCCGACGATGAAGTCCGGCCGATCGTTGAAGCCTTCATCGGCGTATGCGGGCGCGAACGCGCCGGGCGCGGCAAGCAGCGACCCGAAAACCACGGCCGACACATGCAAGCGATTGCGGAATAAAACCGGAACCATTATGACCTCCCCAGGTACGCGCGAGCTATGTCCCGCGTCGGAAACCGAGTGTTGTTGCGTCCGCGTCCGCCGTCAATCGCATCCTGCTCCGAAACAAATCCGCAACCTGGTCGACCGGGGACGGGTGACGTGTCCGCGGCATCGTGCTTGCATCCTGCGCTTGCACCTCACAGCCGAGAGCGCCCGATGACCGCACGACCGTTTCTGCTCGTCCTCGCCACAGTCGCCGCCCTCGCCGCCATGCGCGCCGGCGCCGAGGAACCCCCGCTCCGCACGGCGGTCGATGGCACGTTCGCGCCACACGCGATGCCAAAGCTCGGCGGCGGGCTCGAAGGGTTTCAGATCGACCTGTTCACCGAGGTCGCACGCCGGATGCATCGCGACATCCATTTCGACGCCGCGAGCTTCTCCGGGCTCATCCCTGCGCTGCAGGCCGGCCGTTACGACTTCCTCGCCGCACCGACGACGGTGACGCCGGAGCGGGCGGAGGCGCTGCTGTTTACGCAGGGCTATCTCTGGACCGCGTATCAGTTCGGCATCAAGCGCGGCACGCCGCCAATCACCGGCTGGGCCGACCTCAAGGGCAAAACGGTCGCGGTCAACAAGGGCACGCCGTACGAGCTTCTGTCGCAGAAAATGGGCGCGCAAAACGGCTTCACGACCGCCGTGTTCGATACAGAACCGGACGCGATCCAGGCCGTGCTGGCCGGCCGCGCGATCGCGACGCTCGCCGGCAACACGGTCATCCGCTACGCCGCGAGCAAGAACCCGCAATTCGTCGCCGACCTCGAGCTGAAGGACACGCGCGCTAACTGGGCGGCGCCGCTGCGCAAGGACGAGGCAGCGCTGCGCGGACAGCTCGACGACGTGCTGAAATGCATGAAGAAGGACGGCACGATCGCGAAGCTGAGTGAGAAGTGGTTCGGCGCCGCGCCCGCGCCAGACGCGCTCGAACGGGTCAGCTTCCCGGGCCACGGTGTCCCCGGCCTGCCTGGCTATGAGCCGAACGCGCCGGACCCTGTCTGCACACCCGGCTGATCCGCGGCGCTGATGCCGGTCATCGACGCGCGGGCGATCTTTAAGCAATTCGGCCCCCACACCGTGCTGCACGGCGTCGATCTCGCCGTCGCCGAGCGGGAGCTGGTGTTCATCATCGGCCCGTCCGGCTCGGGCAAATCGACGCTGCTCCGCTGCCTGAACCGGCTGGAATCGCCGACCTCCGGTTCAATTTGGGTGGACGGCACCGACATTCTCGCCGCCAATTGCGACATCAACGCGGTGCGAAGGCGCAT
>CAYSTX010000331.1:0-3780 GCA_964434035.1 uncultured Acetobacteraceae bacterium | reverse complement strand
TCCGGCCGCACCTCGAACGAGGCGGCGTTTCTGTATCAGCTGTTCGTCCGCGCCTATGGCACGAGCAATTTCCCTGACTGCTCGAACATGTGCCACGAGGCGACGAGCGTCGGACTGCCGGTCTCGATCGGCGTTGGCAAGGGCACGGTGACGCTCGAAGATTTCGACCATGCCGACTGCATCATCAGCATGGGCCACAACCCCGGCACCAACCACCCGCGCATGATGACGACGCTGCGCGCGATATCGCGGCGCGGGGTGCCGATCATCGTCTTCAACCCGATGCGGGAACGCGCCCTCGAACGGTTCGCAGCACCACAAGACCCGATCGAGATGATGACGTTCGGCTCGACCCCGATCGCGACCACCTATTATCAGCTCCGCGCCGGCGGCGACGTCGCCGTGCTGAAGGGGCTGATGAAGCGCGTGCTGGAACTCGGCGCGGTCGATCGGGCCTTCGTCGACGAACATACGACGGGTTTCGACGCGCTCGTCGCCGATCTCGACGCGACAAACTGGTCCGACATCGAGGCGGCGTCCGGCCTGTCGCGCGCAGATCTCGAGGCGGCGGGCGACGTCTATGCCAAGGCCGAGCGGACAATCCTCTGCTACGGCATGGGCGTCACGCAGCACCGCCACGGCACCGACACGGTGCAGCAGATCGCCAATCTACTGATGATGCGCGGCAATATCGGCCGTGAAGGCGCCGGCATCTGCCCGGTCCGTGGACACTCCAACGTACAGGGCGACCGCACGGTCGGTGTCGATGAAAAATCGCCGAAGCCGTTGCTGGACGGGATCGAGCGCGCGTTCGGCTTCCGTCCGTCGGCGGGACACGGCCATAACGCGCTCGAAGCGGTCGAGGCGATCGGGTCCGGCCGGTCGCGCGCGCTGATGTGCATGGGCGGCAATCTCGCGGTCGCACTGCCGGACCCTGAGACGACGTTCCCGGCGATGCGCAAACTCGATCTTATCGTCCATGTCGCAACGAAACTGAACCGCACGCACCTGTTGGTCGGGCGTGACGCGATCCTGCTCCCGGCCCTCGGCCGCACCGAGGTCGACATGCAGGAGACCGGACCGCAATCGGTGACCGTCGAGGACTCGATGTCGATGGTTCACGCCTCGCGCGGCAAGCTGCCGCCGCCGTCCGAGCACGTGCGGTCGGAGCCGGCAATCATCGCTGGCATCGCGCAGGCGACGCTCGGTGATCGTTACGGTATAGACTGGGCGTGGCTCGTCGCCGATTACGACCGCATCCGCGACAAGATCGAAGCGGTGTTGCCGATCTTCGGCGACTTCAACAAGCGCGTCCGCGAACCGGGCGGGTTCCGCCTCGACATCCCGGCCGGGCGGCGCGAGTGGCACACGAAGAGCGGCCGCGCCGCCTTCCTGATTGCGCCGCTGGTGCTCGAGGCGCACGCGCCGGACGTGCTGACGCTGATGACGATCCGCAGCCACGACCAATACAACACGACGGTCTACGGCCTCGATGACCGCTACCGTGGCGTCTTCGGCCGCCGCGACGTGGTGTTTGTCAGCGCCGACGACCTCGCCGCGCGCGGCCTCGCGCACGGCGACACGGTTGACCTCGTCGGCCGTGGCGGACGGCGGCTCAGCGGCTTCACCGCGATTGCCTACAACCTGCCGCGCGGCACGATTGCCGCGTATTACCCGGAGGCGAACGGCCTCGTCGCACTCGCCGACCATGACGCGCAGTCGGGCACGCCCGGATACAAATCGGCGCCGGTGCGGCTAGAGCGGGCGGAGACGCAGGCGGCGGCGGCTTAGTCGTCGCCGGCTGCCACGCGACGCGTCCAGTCGGCGACGACATCGGCGACCGTCTCGGGCCAGGCGATGCGCGGCACCCAGCCGAGCAGCGCCTGCGCGGCGGACGCATCCCCGACGGCGCGCACGATATCGGCCTTGCGTTCCAGTAGCGGCGCCGCCTCGATCGCGGCGGTGACGCCGGCCATGCGCAGCACGTCATCCAGCACGTCGCCGATACGGCGCGCGTTGCCGGACGCGATGTTGAGGATCGTGCCGGGGGCAATTGCGTCGGCGCGGACGAGGCAGGCGACATAAGCCGCGACGACATCGCGCACGTCGAGGAAGTCCCGCCACGGATCAAGCCGGCCGACCCGCATCGCCGCCGGCTGCAACCCGGCCTTGATCCGCGCCGCCTGCCGCGCGAACGCCGCGACGACGAAACTCTCCGACTGGCCGGGGCCGGTGTGGTTGAACGGACGGACGCGGATCGCGCGCAAACCCTCGGCCGCCATCGCCCCGATCGCTAGGTCGGCGGCCGCTTTGGTCGCACCGTAAGTGTTGAGCGGCGCAGGCGTCGCGCTTTCGTCGAGCGGGCGCGCGGCGGCGAAGGACGCGCCGTAGATGTCGCCGGACGAGACGAACAGAAACACCGCGTTCGGCACGATGCGCCGCGCGGCCCGCGCGAGCGTCAGCGTGCCATACAGGTTGATCCGCCACGCTCGATCCGGGTCGTCGCGCGCAATGGTCACCGCCGCGACGGCCGCGAGATGGACGATCGCATCAGGCCGCGCCGCCTCCAGCGCGGCGGCCACCGCATTCGCGCCGCAGACATCAAGCCGGACAATGTCCGCCCGTGCCTCCAGCCCGGTCGCGATCAGCGTTGCGTCGGGGAACGCCGCCCGCAACGCCGGCAATAAATGGTGACCAACGAAACCACCCGCGCCCGTGACGAGAATACGGCGCATATCGGCGCGTCCTTTATCGGTCCCGCTGCGCCCGGTGGCGGGCAAGATCGGCCTCGACCATCTCGGCCAGCATCGCCTCAAGCGTGATCGTCGGAGCCCAGCCGAGTTTCGCCCGCGCCTTCGACGCATCGCCCAGCAGCACGTCCACCTCCGCGGGACGCATCAGCGCCGGGTCCTGCGTGACGAACTCATCCGCTTCGAGACCCGCGCACGCGAATGCGATCCGCACCATCTCGCGGATGCTGACGGACCGGCCGGTCGCGATCACGTAATCATCCGGCGTGTCCTGCCGGAGCATCATATGCATCGCCCGCACATAATCCCGCGCATGACCCCAATCGCGCTTCGCCTCGAGATTGCCGAGCGGCAACGAGCGCGCGAGGCCAAGCTTGATGCGGGCGACACCGTCGGTGACTTTCCGCGTCACAAACTCGATGCCGCGCAGCGGGCTTTCGTGGTTGAACAGGATGCCGGAGCTCGCATGCATGCCGAAGCTCTCGCGGTAATTCACCGTCATCCAGTGCGCGTAGAGCTTCGCTGCCGCGTACGGGCTACGCGGATAGAACGGCGTCCGTTCGGTCTGCACCGGCTCCTGAATCCGCCCGAACATTTCCGACGACGACGCCTGGTAAAACCGCGCCGACGGGTCGGCGATTCGCACCGCCTCCAGCACGTTCGCCGCGCCGAGGCCGGTGACGGTGCCGGTCAGTAGCGGCTGTTTCCAGGATGCGGCGACGAAGCTCTGCGCGGCGAGATTGTACACCTCGTCCGGCGCGTGGTCCTGTATGGCGCGGATCAGGCTCGACAGATCGACGAGGTTCGCCTCAATCAGCTCCACATCGTCGATGATGCCGAGCCAGCGCAGCCGCTCCCCGATCACGTCGGACGACGCGGAGCGGCGCATCAGCCCGACGACGCGGTAGCCTTCCGACAGCAAAAGCTGCGCGAGATAGGCGCCGTCCTGACCGGTGATGCCGGTGATAAGCGCAGTTGGCACCGGTCTTAGGCCCGCCCGTCCGTGTCTTCGAAGCGGACGATATCGTCC
>CAYSTX010000330.1:0-3808 GCA_964434035.1 uncultured Acetobacteraceae bacterium | reverse complement strand
ATATATACAAAATAGTGTATTATCACCGCGGTGCTGGCCAGGGCGCTCTCCGGGACGCTACTTGGTCTCGAGGCCCTTCGCGTCGAGGTCGAGGCCGACATCGCCGACGGGCTGCCCGGGTTTCACATCGTCGGCCTGGGGGACCGCGCGCTCCAGGAGGCACGGGAGCGGGTCAAGATCGCCATCAACAACAGTGGCTTCCAATTTCCAGGCCGTCGGGTGACGGTCAACCTGGCGCCGGCCCAGGTGCCGAAGGAGGGAAGTGGCTTCGACCTGGCGATGGCCGCGGCCATCATCAACGCGGCCGACGATCGCTCCCTGCCGCCGGAGGAGGCGTGGCTGGGCGAGCTGGCGCTGGACGGCGCAGTCCGACCCATTCGTGGCACCCTGGCGATCGCGGCGCACCTCGATCGGCTCGGGGTCCGCCGTTTCTACGTTCCGGCCGCCAACGTCTCAGAGGCCCGGATCGCCACCTCGGCACCCGTCATCGGGGTCGACCATCTTCGCGATCTCAAGCGTCATTGGGAAGAGGGTGCGCCGCTGCGCCCCTCGACGCCGTCAGCGGCAGAGGGTGGGGCCGGCGGGCCGGTTCCGGTCGATCTCGCCGACATCCGAGGACAGGCGCATGCCAAGCGTGCCCTGGAGATCGCCGCCGCCGGTGCGCATCATCTCTTATTGGTGGGGCCGCCCGGTGCCGGCAAGACGCTGTTGGCCCGGGCCCTGCCCGGAATCCTGCCGCCGCTGCACCCGGCCGAGGCGGTGGAGGTAACGTCGATTGCCTCGTGTGTGGGAAGCCTTCCCGCCGGCGCGGGGCTGCTCGAGGTGGCGCCATTTCGCGCCCCGCACCACACCGTCTCACCGGCCGCACTGGTCGGCGGCGGTGGGGCCGTGCCGCGGCCCGGCGAGGTCACCCGGGCCCATCGCGGCGTGCTCTTCATGGATGAGATCACCGAGTTCCGCCGGGATTCCCTCGAATCGCTGCGCCAGCCGCTGGAAGAGGGTCGGATCGCCGTGGCCCGAACGCGCGGTCATGCCGTCCTGCCAGCACGCTTTGTTCTGGTCGCCGCTGCCAATCCGTGCCCGTGCGGCTTCGCCGGCGACCGAAACCGCTTGTGTGCGTGCACGCCGCTCGAGCGCCAGCGTTACCGCGCGCGTCTGTCGGGTCCGATCCGTGACCGGATCGACCTGCAGGTGACCGTACCGCGGCAGGCCGCTTCCGAACTTCTCCGCAGCGACCTCGTCGGGGAGGCAAGCAGCGTCGTGCGTGATCGAGTGATCGCCGCTCGTGAGCGGCAGCACACGCGCCGGCCACGCGGGCCGCTCAACGGTGCGCTGACGGGGACGCAGCTCCGACAGGATGCAGCGCTCGACGACGCGAGCCGCCGATTGCTGGAGACGGCAGCCGAGCGGTTGCATCTCAGCGGCCGTGCCGTGCATCGCGTCCTGCGCGTGGCACGGACGATCGCCGACCTCGACGCCCGCGCGGATGTGCTGCAGGCGCACGTCGCCGAGGCGCTGCAGTATCGCGAAAGTGGATGACGGTCCTCTGGCTGACTGATCCCGCCTATCCCGCGCTTCTCAAGCAGATCCACGATCCGCCGCCACGACTGTTCGTGCGCGGCCAGATTCCCAATGGTCCGTTCATCGCAATCGTCGGATCGCGACGGGCCACGCCATATGGTTGCCGAACCGCCCAGCGGTTGGCGCGCGAGCTGTCGGACGTTGGCGTGGTGATCGTCAGCGGGCTGGCCCGCGGCATTGACGCCGCAGCGCACCGCGGTGCGCTCGAGGGAGCAACGCCGACCGTCGCGGTGATGGCCACCGGGTTGGACCGGATCTATCCGCCCGAGCATTCCCAGCTGGCGGCGGCCATCGCGAAGACCGGCGCGCTGATCACCGAAGCGGCCGAAGGGACATTACCGTTGCCCGGCTACTTTCCGGTGCGCAACCGGATCATCAGCGGGCTCAGCCTGGGCGTGGTGGTCGTCGAGGCGGCCGAACGCAGCGGAGCGCTGATCACGGCGCGCATGGCGCTGGAGCAGGGACGCGAAGTGTTCTGCGTCCCGGGGAGCATCGAGAATCCGTTGGCCGTCGGTGCCCATTGCTTGATCAAGGACGGCGCGAAACTGGTGCAAACCGTCGAGGATGTGCTCGATGAATTTCCAGACCTCGCGCGCGCACGTGCGCGCGTACACGCGCACGCACACGCGCGTACGCGTGCGCGCACGCGCGCGCATTCAGAACCGCAAGATCCAGAGCTGTTTGCCGTTTGGGAATTGCTTGATTGGGTAGAACCGCGCCATCATGATGACCTGGCGGTCATGATGAATCTAGACATCAAAGAAGTGAATCGGCGCTTGACGTTGCTGGAGACGGCGGGTTATATAATCGGCGACCCCGGTGCCGTGACGCGGCGCGCTCGAGATTGAGATGGCAAATCCACTGATCATTGTTGAATCACCTGCGAAGGCGAAGACGCTTGGCCGTTTTCTAGGCGGCAAGTACGAGATCCGCGCCTCGATGGGCCATGTGCGCGACCTGCCCAAGAGCACCCTCGGCATCGACATCGAGCACTCCTTCAAGCCGGAGTACGTCACGATCCCGGGCAAGGAATCGACCATCAAGGAGCTGAAGGCTGCCGCGAAAGGCGCCTCGAACATCCTGCTTGCCTCCGATCCTGACCGCGAAGGCGAAGCGATTGCCTGGCATCTCGCACACGTGTTGCATCTGAAAGATCCGCAACGGATCGAGTTGCACGAGATCACGCCGGGAGCCGTGCAGCGCGCCCTTGAGGCATTGCGCCCGATGAACCAGGACCTCGTCGATGCGCAGCAGGCGCGTCGTGTCATCGACCGCCTCGTCGGGTACAAGCTCAGCCCGCTGCTGTGGAAAAAGATCCGCAAGGGGTTGAGCGCCGGCCGCGTGCAGTCGGTGGCGGTCCGCCTGGTCGTCGAGCGCGAGGAAGAAATCGAGAAATTCGTTCCGGTCGAGTCCTGGACCCTCGACGCGATGTTGTCGAAGATCGACCTGCCCCAACGTGTCTTTGCGGCGCGACTGGTGGGCAAGAAGGGTAGTGAGGAGAAGCTCGAGCTCAAGACCGAGCCACAGGTCAAGGAGATCATCGAACAGCTCGATGGGGCGAAGTACACCGTGCTGTCGATCGAGACCAAGGACAGCACCCGCAACGCGCCGCCCCCGTACAAAACGAGCACCCTGCAGCAGGATGCGTCCTCGCGCCTTCGGCTCAAGCCCAACCGAACGATGAGCCTGGCGCAACAGCTCTACGAGGGCATCGACCTTGGGACGGAGGGTCCCGTGGGACTCATCACCTACATGCGTACGGACTCGTTCCGCATTTCGGACGATGCCTCCGACGCGGCGCGGCGCTTCATCACCGAGCGCTACGGTCCGACCTACGCGCGACGCGACAAAGTGGAATTCAAGTCCAAGGGCCCCGTACAGGATGCTCATGAGGCGATCCGGCCGACCGACGTCACGCGAACGCCAGAGTCGATTCGCGGCTTCCTGACGCCCGACCAGCTCAAGGTTTATCGCCTGATCTGGCAGCGATTTACCGCCAGCCAAATGACCCCCGCACGTTTCGCGCAGACCCGAGTGGACATTGGCGCGGGCGATTACCTCTTCCGGGCCAATGGCTCGGTGCTCGTGTTCGACGGCTTCTACCGGGTGTGGGAGCGTGACGCCGAGGCCGACGAGGAGAAGGAACTCCCCGCCCTCGCGGTTGAGGAGATTCTTAATCTGCAAGAGCTCAAGCCGGAGCAGCACTTCACGCAGCCGCCGCCCCGCT
>CAYSTX010000329.1:0-3809 GCA_964434035.1 uncultured Acetobacteraceae bacterium | reverse complement strand
GCGAACGGCGACCGCTGGGAGCCGGAACTCGCTCGCCGGATTGAGGCCGATGCGCCCTATCGCTGATTGCTCGGGCGGGACGCCTCGATGATTTCAACAATCGCCTTCTACGTCTTCGCCGCGATTCTGCTCGCCTCGGCCGCGATGGTCGTGAGCGCTCGCAATCCGGTGCACTCGGTGCTGTTCCTGATCCTCGCGTTCTTCAACGCGGCGGCGCTGTTCCTGATTGCCGGGGCCGAGTTCCTCGCGCTGATCCTGGTCATCGTCTATGTCGGCGCGGTCGCGGTGCTGTTCCTGTTCGTCGTGATGATGCTCGACATCGACTTTGCCGAGCTGCGCGGCGGGTTTCAGCGATATCTGCCGGTCGGCGCGACGATCGGCGCGGTGCTGCTGATCGAGCTGCTCGCCGTTCTGCTCGGCTGGCGCGCGTTGCCGAGTGGTGGCGCCTTCCGCCACGCGCCGCTCGGCGCCGCGGTGCCCGCTGACGTTACGAACACGATGGCGCTCGGCCGGCTGCTCTACACGAAATACATCATGTTGTTTCAGGCGGCGGGCCTGGTGCTGCTGGTCGCGATGATCGGCGCGATCGTACTGACGGTGCGCGAGCGGCGGACCTCGCGGCATCAGGATATCGACGTGCAGACGTCCCGCAGCGTCGCCGAGACGATGGCGATGGTGTCCGTCGAACTCGGCGTCGGCATCCCCGCGTCCGAGTACTACCGTCCGATCGAAACCGAGCCGGGCGGGATCGACGACGACCCGCTGGCCGCGCCGACCGAAGTGGAGCACCACTGACATGCCGGAACAGGCAGCGATGGCGGTCGGCATCGGGCATTACCTGGTGGTCAGCGCGATTTTGCTGGTGCTCGGTGTGTTCGGGATTTTCCTCAACCGCAAGAACGTCATCATCATCCTGATGTCGGTCGAGCTCATTCTGCTCGCGGTCAACCTCAACCTCGTCGCCTTCTCCGCCTCGCTCGGCGATCTGGTCGGGCAGGTCTTCGCGCTCTTCGTCCTCACCGTCGCCGCCGCCGAAGCGGCGATCGGGCTTGCGATCGTTGTCGTCTATTTCCGCAACCGAGGCTCGATCCAGGTCGAGGACGTCAATCTGATGAAAGGCTAAGCCGGGCATGTACGCCGTTGCCGTCTTCGCGCCGCTCCTGGGCGCGCTTGTCTCCGGCCTGCTCGGTAAGCGGATCGGCGACCGCGCCGCGATGGCGTCGTCGGTCATCTGCATGATCGTCGCCGCGATCTGCGGCGTGGGCGTCTTCGCGGCCTATCTGCTCGGCGATCCGCAGCCGGGGACGCTCGATGTCGGGCCGTGGATCGAGGCCGGCAACTTCCACGCCTCCTGGGCGCTGCGGGGCGATACGCTGTCGATCGTCATGGTCGCGATGGTGACTCTCGTCTCCATGCTGATCCACGTCTACTCGATCGGCTACATGAGCCACGACGCGACGCGGTGGCGCTTCTTCTCGTATCTGAGCCTGTTCACCTTCGCCATGCTGATGCTGGTGACGGCGGACAATCTCGTGCAGCTCTTCTTCGGGTGGGAGGGCGTCGGCCTCGTCTCCTACCTGCTGATCGGCTACTGGTACGACCGGCCGAGTGCGGCGCGCGCGGCGATCAAGGCGATGGTGGTCAACCGCGTCGGGGACCTCTCCTTCGCGGTCGGCATCGCGCTGGTGTTCTTCGTGTTCGGCTCGGTCGAGTTCCCGACCATCTTCGCCGCAATCCCGACGCACATGCAGGACCACTACCACCTGTTCGGCACCGAGTTCCGTGCCTACGAGGTGATCGGCGTGCTGCTGTTCATCGGGGCGATGGGCAAGTCGGCGCAGATTCTGCTGCACACCTGGCTGCCGGACGCGATGGAGGGACCGACGCCGGTCTCCGCGCTCATCCATGCGGCGACGATGGTGACGGCCGGCGTGTTTCTGATGGCTCGGATGTCGCCGCTGCTGAGCTACGCGCCCGACGCGCTCAGTTTTGTCACCTTCATCGGCGCCACGACCGCGATCTTCGCGGCGACCGTCGGTTGCGTGCAGAACGACATCAAACGCGTCATCGCCTATTCGACGTGCTCGCAGCTCGGCTACATGTTCCTGGCCGCCGGCGTCGCGGCGTTCCCCGCGTCGATCTTCCATCTCATCACGCATGCATTCTTCAAGGCGCTACTGTTCCTCGGCGCCGGCTCGGTCATCCACGCGATGTCCGATGAGCAGGACATGCGGAAGATGGGCGGCCTCTGGCGGCTCATCCCGCTCACCTACGCGATGATGTGGGCCGGTAGCCTTGCGCTGGCTGGCGTCTTTCCGTTCGCCGGTTACTTTTCCAAGGACGGCATCCTGGGCGCGGCCTGGGCCAGCCATTCACTGATTGGGCATTACGGGTTCTGGTGCGGGCTGTTCGCCGCGTTCCTGACCGCGTTCTACTCGTGGCGCGTCATCATCATGACGTTCCACGGCGCACCTCGAGCCGACCATCACGTCATGGAGCACGTACACGAAAGCCCGCCCGTGATGACCGTGCCACTGATCGGGCTCGCAATCGGCGCGCTGGTCGCGGGCTTCGCGTTCGATCATTTGTTCATCGGCCCGGACTGGGCCTCATTCTGGGCCGGATCGATCGTGCTCCCGCCCGGCAGTCATATCCTTGAGGCCATCGAGAGCGTGCCGTTCCTGATCGGCATCGCGCCGTCGGTCATGGGCGTTCTCGGGATCGCGACGGCTTATTTGTTCTACATGGTCCGACCGGACATTCCGCCGATGCTCGCCGAGCGGTTCCGGCCGGTCTATCTGTTCCTGCTCAACAAGTGGTACTTCGACGAGTTGTATCAGGCGGTGTTCGTCAAGCCGGCCACGGCGCTCGCGCGCACGCTCTGGACGGTCGGCGATGAGACGATCATCGATGGCATGCCGAACGGCGTCGCGGCACTCGCCGCCGACGGGTCGCGTCAGGCGGTTCGGCTGCAGACGGGTTCGATCGCGGTCTATGCCTTCACCATGCTGATCGGACTTGTCGTCCTGGTCAGCATTTTCCTGCTGTTCCGCTAGGGCGCCCGCACGATGAATGCCGCCGGCTTTCCGGTCCTCTCGCTGATTACCTGGCTGCCGCTCGTCGGCTGCATCATCATCATGTCCGTGCGCGGCGACGAGGAGACCGTCGCCTCCAACGCACGCTGGACCGCACTCTGGACGAGCCTGATCGTCTTCGCGCTGTCGCTTGTGCTTTGGACGCGCTTTGACCGCGCCGACCCGGGCTTTCAGTTTGTCGAGAACGTCCCGTGGCTGCCGGAGTTCGGCATCGGCTATAAGATGGGAGTTGACGGCATCAGCGTGCTGTTCGTGCTGCTGTCCACGCTGCTGACGCCGATCTGCATCCTGTCCGCCTGGGAGGCGATCACGACGCGGGTGCGGGAATTCATGGTCGCCTTCCTCGTCCTCGAGACGATGATGGTCGGCATGTTCTCGGCGATGGATTTCGTTGTCTTCTATATCTTCTTCGAGGGTGTGCTGATCCCGATGTATCTGATCATCGGGGTTTGGGGTGGGCCGCGGCGCGTCTATGCGTCAATCAAGTTCTTCCTCTACACGCTGACCGGCTCGGTACTGCTGCTGCTGGCCGTGCTCGCGGTCTGGAAGCAGACCGGCACGACCGACGTCACGACGCTGCAGACGACGGTGTTCTCGCCGCGGATGCAGACCTGGCTATTCCTCGCCTTTCTCGCGTCCTTCGCGGTGAAGGTGCCGATGTGGCCGGTGCACACCTGGCTGCCGGACGCGCATGTGGAGGCGCCAACGGCGGGC
>CAYSTX010000328.1:0-3813 GCA_964434035.1 uncultured Acetobacteraceae bacterium | reverse complement strand
GTCTCTACAAGGAAGACTTTCAGGCCATCGACATCGAGGCCATCGCCAAGCCGGTTGCGAAGTGGGCGGTCTGCGTGCGTGAACCGGCCCTGGTGCCAATGGTTTTCCAGCAGGCCTTTCACGTGATGCGCTCCGGCCGTCCGGGCCCGGTGCTGATCGACCTGCCAGTCGACGTGCAGACGGCAGAGATCGAGTTCGACATCGAAACCTACGAGCCTCTGCCGGTCTACAAGCCCGCGGCGTCGCGCGAGCAGGCGCGTCGCGCGCTCGAGATGCTGAATGCCTCGGAACGGCCGCTGATCATCGCCGGCGGCGGCATCATCAATGCCGATGCGAGCGATCTGCTGGTTGAATTCGCCGAACTAACCGGCGTGCCGGTGATCCCGACGCTGATGGGTTGGGGCTGCATCCCCGACGACCACGATCTCATGGCCGGCATGGTCGGCCTGCAGACCAGTCATCGCTACGGTAACGCTACGTTCCTAAAATCCGACTTCGTCTTCGGCATCGGCAATCGCTGGGCCAATCGGCATACCGGCTCGATCGAGGTGTACACGAAGGGCCGCACGTTCGTGCATGTCGACATCGAGCCCACCCAGATCGGCCGCGTGTTCGGCCCCGATTTCGGCATCGTCTCGGATGCCCGCGCGGCCCTGCAGCTTTTCATCGAGGCGGCTCGCGAGCTGAAGGCGGCGGGTACGCTCAAGGATCGCAGCGCCTGGGCGGCACGGTGCCTGCATCGCAAGAAGAATATGCTGCGGCGCAGCCATTTCGACGAGGTGCCGCTGAAGCCGCAACGCGTCTATCAGGAGATGAACGAAATCCTCGATCGCGACACCTGCTACGTCACGACGATCGGGTTGTCGCAGATCGCGGGCGCTCAGTTCCTGCGTGTCTATGAGCCGCGCAACTGGATCAATTGCGGCCAGGCCGGTCCGCTCGGCTGGACACTGCCGGCGGCACTCGGCGTACGCGCGGCCGATCCGGACAGGAAGATCGTAGCGCTCTCGGGCGACTACGACTTCCAGTTCATGATCGAGGAGCTGGCGGTCGGCGCGCAGCACAAATTGCCCTACCTGCACGTGGTGGTGAACAACTCGTATCTCGGCCTGATCCGGCAGGCGCAGCGCGCTTTCCAGATGGACTTCGAGGTCAGCCTCGCCTTCGAGAACATCAATGCGAAGCACGAGGGCGATGCGGTTCCAGGCTATGGCGTCGACCACGTCGCCGTTGCCGAGGCGATGGGATGCAAGGCGATCCGGGTCACGTCGCCGAACGAGTTCAAGTCGGCCTTCGCGCGCGCGCAGGCACTGATGGACGAACACCAGGTGCCGGTCGTCCTCGAGTTCATCCTCGAGCGCGTCACCAACATCTCGATGGGCACCGAAATCGACAGCGTGAACGAGTTCGAGGAGATCCTGTGCCTCGACCCGTCGCTGTCGATCATGGACAGCCAGGACCTGGATCCGGTCGCGACGCCGTCGAAGAAACAGCCCGCTCTCACCGGACGGTGACGCTGGACGCCTGCAAGGAAGTCTCACCAACCCGATCAGCGTGCTACGCACGTCAGTGAGGTCTGCATGCCGAAGTTCGCCGCCAATCTCACCATGATGTTTACCGAAATGCCGTTCCTGGACCGCTTCGCCGCGGCTTCGGCGGCTGGATTCGACGCGGTCGAGTTCCTGTTCCCGTACGATTTCGACGTCTGGCGGCTCGCTGACTTGCTGGCTCGCAACGGGCTGGAACTCGTCCTGCACAATCTGCCGGCGGGTGACTGGGCGAAGGGCGAACGCGGGATTGGCTGTCACCCGGATCGCGTGGCGGAGTTTCGCGCCGGCGTCGATCGTGCGATTGAGTACGCGACTGTGCTCGGCTGTTCCCGGGTGAATTGCCTCGCCGGCATTCTGCCGGAGGGCGTCACCGTTGAACGCGGCCGCGCGACGCTGATCGAGAATCTTCGCTACGCGGCAGGGCAGCTTGCAGCCGCTAACATCGGTCTGCTGCTCGAACCCGTGAACAGCCGGGACATTCCCGGCTTCGTCATTGACCGCACCGGTCTTGCGCTGGAAATCATCGAAGCGGTCGGCGCGAAGAACCTCAAGCTCCAGTACGACATCTACCACGCGCAGGTGATGGAGGGCGATCTCACGCGCACCATCGAAACCGAGCTTGCCCGCATCGGCCATATCCAGCTTGCCGACAACCCCGGCCGCCACGAGCCCGGAACGGGTGAAATCAACTTCCCCTTCCTGTTCCGCCGCATCGACGAGCTCGGCTACGCCGGCGGGATCGGCTGCGAGTACAAGCCGCGCACCTCGACAACCGCCGGCCTGGACTGGCTGCACGACTATGAGCCCGTTAGCCGCAACGCATCGATCGACTTGCGCCGGCGTCCCGATGCCGCTTCGCGCAACCGGGGGCTAAAGCCATGAAACGCAGCCGCAAGGCCAAGATCATCGCGACGCTCGGACCCGCCAGCACGACGAAGGCGGCTATCCGGGCACTGTTCGACGCTGGCGCCGACGTGTTCCGCTTCAATTTCAGCCACGGCACGCACGACGATCATTGGCGACGTTACGAGAGCGTCCGTGAGGTGGAGCGCGAAACCAGTCGGCCGATTACGGTGCTGGCCGATCTGCAAGGCCCCAAGCTGCGCGTCGGGAGTTTCGCCGATGGCCGGGCCAATCTGCCCACCGGCGGACGATTCCGCGTCGATATGGATCGAGCACCGGGAGACGACAGCCGCGTCGGCGTGCCGCACCCGGAGGTGTTCGCCGCTCTCGTCCCCGGGGTCGAACTGCTGCTGGATGATGGCAAGATCCGTCTCGCCGTGGAGGCCCGCGGGCCGACTTATGCCGACACACGGGTCGTTGCAGGGGGGACGCTGTCGGACCGCAAGGGCGTCAGCGTTGTCGGTGCCGTGCTGCCGCTGTCGGCGATGACCGAGAAGGACCGGGTCGACCTTGCTTTCGCGCTCGATATGGGTGCGGACTGGGTGGCGCTATCTTTCGTGCAGCGACCGGAAGACATCGAGGAGGTGCTGCCGCTGGTGCAAGGCCGTGCCGCGATCATGACCAAACTCGAAAAGCCGGCAGCCATCGATTGCCTCGACGAGATCGTCCGGTTGTCGGATGGGATCATGGTGGCCCGCGGCGATCTCGGCGTCGAGATGCGTCCGGAACAAGTTCCGGTCATTCAGCGGCGAATCCTGCGTACCTGCCGGGAGGCGGGAAAGCCGGTAATCGTGGCGACCCAGATGCTGGAGTCGATGATCAGCACGCCTACGCCGACGCGGGCGGAGGCATCGGATGTGGCGACTGCCATCTACGACGGCGCGGATGCAGTCATGCTGTCCGCCGAATCAGCGGCGGGGCAGTTCCCGATCGAGGCGGTGGGCATGATGGACCGCATCATCCGGGAGGTAGAGCAGGATCCGTATTCCCGCTTGGCTGTTGATGCCGCGCATCCGGAGCCGGCTCCGACGCTGTCTGACGCGATCTGCTGCGCGTTGCGCCGGACGACGGGCTTGCTGAAGATCGCTGCCGCCGTCACCTACACCAGCTCTGGATACACCAGTTTGCGGGCGGCACGGGAGCGTCCGGCAGCGCCAATTCTCAGCATGAGTCCGAACCGAGCGGTTGCCCGCCGAATGGCGCTCGTCTGGGGTGTGCACTCTGTTTTGATCGGAGAGATCGACAGTATCGACGAGGTCATCGATCGCGCCCGCCAAACCGCACACGACGAGGGCTTCGCGGCGGCCGGCGAAATCGTCGCGATCACCGCCGGCACTCCGTTCGGGGTGTCGGGAACAAC
>CAYSTX010000327.1:0-3819 GCA_964434035.1 uncultured Acetobacteraceae bacterium | reverse complement strand
CGCGCCACTCCGTGCCGTCGGGCGCGCGTTCCGCCGCTGACCCGTTCAGCGATCCTGGAAACCCGCCATCGACCGCACCTCGGCCGGCGACCGCCCCGCCGCGCGAAGCGACCGGAGCGTGATCGCGTCGTCGCGCTTCGACAGACGCCGCCCGTCAGGGCCGGTCACCAGCGGGAAATGTGCGTAGGCGGGCGCGGGCCAGCCCATCAGCGCCTGCAGAAGCCGGTGCAAATCGTTGGCGGGGCGCAAATCGTCCGCGCGAGTCACGAGCGTCACGCCCTGCTCCGCATCATCCTGCGTCGCGCAGAGATGATAGCTGACCGGCGCGTCCCGCCGCCCGAGCGTCACGTCGCCGAACGGCGCCGGATCGGCGGCGACGCGCCCCTCGCCCTCCACATCCAGCCATAGCGGCGCCTCACCCAGCGAAGCGATCGCCCGCCCCATGTCGAGCCGGAGCGCGTATGGCGCGCCCGACGCGATTCGCGTCGCCCGCTCCGTTTCCGGCAGCGCGCGGCAGGTGCCGGGGTAGCGCGGGGTGCCATCCGGGCCGTGCGGCGCGCTCGCGGCGGCGGCGACCTCGCGCGCGATTCCGGCGCGGGTGCAGAAGCACGGATAGAGCAGCCCACGCGCGCTGAGCGACTCGAGGCTCGCCGCATAGGCCGGCAGGTGCGCCGACTGCACGCGCGGCTTCTCGTCCCAGTCGAGTCCAAGCCAGACGAGGTCCTCGAGGATCGAGTCGGCGAACGCCGGTCGGCAGCGGCCGGCGTCAATGTCCTCAATCCGCAGCAGGAATCGCCCGCCAACCCGCCGCGCACGCCGCCACGCGAACAGCGCTGCATGCGCGTGGCCGAGATGCAAGAAACCCGTCGGGCTGGGCGCAAATCGAGTGACGATCGCCGCCGCTTGGTCTGGTTTCGGCACGTGACGAGGATGTGACATCAGAGACTATGACAATGCGGTTTGCTTGCGACGCGCCGACGCGTCTGCGATAAGGGCGTCGCGGCTCGGCGGCGTACAGTATCGTGCGGTTCGACGGCTAAACACCCGCAAGATGCAGTCCGCTCTGGACGACAAGGGGTGTGACGCTTGCCAGACGGCGGACAAACATTTCCGGCACTCGTGCTCAACGCGGATTTCCGCCCCCTTTCATATTTCCCCCTGTCGTTATGGTCATGGCAGGATGCGGTCAAAGCGGTATTTCTCGACCGCGTGTCCGTATTGAGCGAATACGAAACGGAAGTTCGCTCGCCCAGTCACCGGATGCGATTGCCGAGTGTCATCGCGCTCAAGGACTACATTCCCGGTGCGCGGCGACCGGCATTTACCCGGTTCAACGTTTTCCTCCGCGATGGATTTTCTTGCCAGTATTGCTCCGAGCGCTATCCGGCGCAGGACCTGACCTTCGATCACGTGATCCCGCGTAGCCGCGGTGGCCGGACCACCTGGGAGAACGTCGTCACCGCCTGCGGCGCCTGCAACCTGCGGAAAGGCTCGCGCCTGCCGAAGGAATGCGACATGTCGCCGCGACTCGCGCCAAGGCAGCCGACGACGTGGGAGTTGCAGGATCAGGGCCGCGCTTTCCCGCCGAACTTCCTGCATCAGAGCTGGCGCGACTATCTCTACTGGGATTCCGAACTCGAAAGTTGATCTCGGCGCGCCACGCCCAGCTTTTCGACGATCCTCCGGCAGACATGCGTCTGCCGCGCATCTGGGTTGCAATCCTCAGCGTGTGAGGCCAACATGCAGTTGGTTTCAGAGGAGAGATAATGATGCCCCGGTTTCGGTTTGCTGCTGTGGCCGCGCTCGCAGTCACGCTGGGAACATTCGCCTACCATCCGTCTGCGCGCGCCGCGGATCTGACCGAGGGTCAGGCGCGCCACGTGTTCATCAATAACGGCTGCGCCAACGTTGGCACGCTCAGCCGCGACGGCAACGGGATGTGGCACGCGATGTGTCAGAAGACACCGGTCCCGGCGGCGATGGCGATCGACAAGGATGGCAAGGTGGTCGCGGCGCCGGCCTATCAAGGCATTTCGGCAGGCGCCGCGCGCAGCATTCTGGCGGATGCCGGCTGCTCGAACATCTCCTCGCTCACCCATGACGCGAGCGGGGCGTGGCACGCGATGTGTCAGAAGACGCCGCTGCCGGTCGAGATGATGGTCAGCACGGATGGCAAGGCGGGCCCCGACAGCGGCTATGGCGGCATGTCCGAACACCGCGCGCGCAGCATCCTGACCAATGCCGGCTGCAGTTCGCTCTCCAACCTCGGCGCCAACGCAGCCGGCGAGTGGACGGGGATGTGCTGGAAGGGCGGTCAGCCGGTGCAGGCGTCCGTCTCCGCCGACGGCAAGTCGGCGTTCAAATAATCCTTGCGGTCGCGATCAGCGTCGGCGGGTTCAGATCCGCTCGCTGATCGCGGTCGCGGCGCGGCAGCCAGCGTTCATGACGGCGCTGTTCTCTGCCGTTGCCGCGCCGAGCAAGGGGCCTGCTTTTCAAAGATCCTCGACCGCCATGCGCCTCTCGCTCATCTGAATTGCAGCCTGGGCCCGTAAGTCCAACTGGGCCCGTAAGGCCGAAATTCGGTGGGCTACAGGGAGGAAAGGCAATGTCCAGGCTTGGCTTCGTTGCCGCGACGTCGCTCGCGGTGACACTGGGAGCGGTCGCGTATCACCCCTCTGCGCGCGCCGCGGATCTGACCGAGGGTCAGGCACGCCACGCGTTCATTGACAACGGCTGCACCAACGTCGGCGAGCTCAGCCGCGACGAAAACGGGATGTGGCACGGCATGTGTCAGAAGACGCCGGTCCCGACGGAGATGGCGATCGACAAAAACGGCAAGATGGTCGCGGCGCCGACCTCTCACGCCATTTCGAGAGGCGCCGCGCTGAGCATCCTGACCAATGCCGGCTGCACGAACGCCTCCTCGCTCAGCCGCGACGCGAGCGGGGCGTGGCACGCGATGTGTCAGAAGACGCCGCTGCCGGCCGGGATGATGGTCAGCGCGGACGGCAAGGTCGGCCCAGATAATGGCTCTGCCGGCATGACCGGAGACGCCGCGCGCAGCATCCTGACCAATGCTGGCTGCACCACGATCTCCGACCTGGGCCTCACTGCGGATGGCCAATGGACGGGGATTTGCTGGAAGGGCGGCCAGCCGGTGCAGGCGTCCGTCTCCGCCGACGGCAAGTCGACGTTCCGCTGATCCTAACGGTCGCGATCAGCGTCGGCGGGATCAGATCCGCTCGCTGATCGCGATCGCGGCACGGCAGCCGGCCTTGATGACGGTGGTGAGCGCGCGATAGCCGGGCGCGCGTTCCGCCTCGTTAGCGAGGCCGATGTCGCGGTGCTCCTGCTCCTCCGCCTGGAACCGCTCGATCACGTCGCGGAGGCCGCTTTCTTCCTCGGGAAGCGTCGCCGCCTGGGTCGCGTAGTGCTGGTCGATTACTTCCTCGACCGCGACGGTGCAGGCCATCGCCGCCCGCTCCCCCATTGCCGCCGTCACCGCGCCGAGCATGAAGCCCGCGATGTCCCAGAGCGGCAGCAGCGCCGTGGGCCGCACGCGGCGCTTCACGATCAGGTCGGCGAACGTATCCAGATGGACCTGTTCCTGCTCCTTCATGTGGCGCAGCAGGTCGCCCTTTCGGCCACGGCCGAGCACGGCGAGCTGTCCGGCATAGATGCGTGCCGCGCCAAACTCGCCCGCGTGATCGACGCGGATCATGCGCTCGATCCGCTCGGCGTCGGTCGGGTCGCCTGGCAGCGCCATACGCTCATCCCGAAAGTCGCTCATGGTCGTCTGTCCTCTCGTGTGACCCCGGC
>CAYSTX010000326.1:1574-3828 GCA_964434035.1 uncultured Acetobacteraceae bacterium | reverse complement strand
GTCAGGCTCATAACCTGAAGGCCGCAGGTTCAAATCCTGCCCCCGCAACCAACGACAGTTGACCGCCACGCGCCTGAGCACGCCGGCGGGGCGGCCCTGACGCGCTGCCGCTCGGGCGCTGGAGGCAATCGGCAGCAAGTCGGCCAGATCGCCCCACAGTTCTCCGCGCAGCCCGGCCGGTACGGTATCGAAGTGGCCCCCCGACATCTGGCGTAAGGCCCTGTAAGCGCGATCGATCGCCGACGGTTACGGTTGGGCAGGCAGAGTGAACTGAAAAACGGCGCCGCGGGGCACGTTGGCTGTCGCCCACAATCGTCCGTCATGCGCTTCGATGATCGAGCGGCAGATCGAGAGCCCCAGCCCCAGGCCGGTGGGTTTGGTCGAATAGAAGGCATCGAAGAGGCGTTCCAAAACCTCCGGCGCCAGTCCCGGACCCGAATCCTGTACTGCGACCTGCACGGCACTAGGCTCGGCCGTTTCGGTAACGATCAGCAATTCTCGAGGCGCGTCATTCGTGCCGCCCATCGCCTCGATCGCATTGATCATCAGGTTTAGTATCACCTGTTGCAATTGCACCCGGTCGCCTTGGATGAGGGGCAAGCCCTCCGCGAGTTGCGTCCGCACTGAGACGCCGTTCTTTATCGCTTCGCCATGGGTCAGCGCGACAATCTCGAGGATAGCGTCGTTGATTGCCATATCACCCTTCCGTGGAGGCGCTTTCTTGATCAGCGCACGAATCCGGCCGATGACCTCGCCCGCATGATGGCCATCCCTGACGATGCGCGCGAGCGCCTGCCGCGCCTCCTCGAGATCTGGCCTCGGCGCGTTCAGCCAGCGCGGAGCGGCACCGGCGTTGGTGACCGTCGCGGCGATCGGCTGGTTCACTTCATGGGCAATCGAGGCCGTGAGCTGCCCCATCGTTGCGACGCGGTTCGCATGCGCGAGATCCCCGTGTATCTCGCGATATCGCCGTTCGCTCTCGCGTGCGTCTGCTTCGGCCCGCTTGCGCTCGGTCAGATCGAGCACGAAGGCGACACCTTGGTTCCCACGTTCCTCGAGGTTCGCAACGCCGATGAGGACGGGCACACGGCTGCCGTCTTTCCTGAAATACTCCTTCTCGTATGGCTGCACGGTTGCGGTCATCTTCAGTTCTTCAATGGCGCGTGCATCGCGGTCGCGCCATTCTGGCGGCGTCAGATCCGTCCAACGCAGGCGGCCCGCGGCGAGGTCCTCACGGTCGTATCCCACCATGCAGAGAAACGCGTCATTGGCCTCGAGAATTCGACCTTCGTCCTCCCGGATGAAGATCCCGATGATGTTGGCATCGACCAGGCGCCGGATCTTGGCCTCGCGTTCTGCGACGTCGCGGTACAAGCTGGCATTCTCGAGTGAGATCGCCGCCTGCGAGGCGAGCAGCTTCAGCACAGCGATCCGCGCCGGCGCGAAGACTCGGGGCGCCAAGTTGTTCTCGAGGTAGAGCACCCCGAGCAGCTTGGCCTGGTGGAGTAGCGGCAGGCAGAGGATGGAACGGGCCTGACGCTCGTGGATGTAGGGATCTGCCGAAAAGGAGTTCTCGGCCAAGGCATCGTCGAGGATCACGCTCTCCCGGGACCGCATGACATAGTGGAGCACCGATTTCGGCAGCGCGGCCGCGGGCGCATCGCGCAGATGCACCGTGACCGTGTCGCCACCGGTCGTGGCTTCCGCCGCGATCCGCGAAGCACCCTCTCGCACGAGAAGCAACAGGCCGCGCTCGGCGCCCGCCTGAGCGACTGCGATGCGCATGAGCGTGTCGAGCAGTTTCTCCAGCACGATCTCGCCCGAGACGGCTTGCGACACCTTGATCACGGTCGCCAAGTCGAGGTGATCGATCGGCGCCCCGATCGTGCTGGTCGGGGCAGGCGCGGGCTCTTCCGTCCTCAGGTGCGGATACATCTCCTCAAGTTGCCGCACCTTGCCATCGGCTCCCCAGCGGACATAGGCGTAGCGAGCGCTACGACGATACACGCGCGCAAACTCTTCAAAGCCGCGCGCGGCGTAGAAGTGCGCGGTCACTTCGTAGGCGAGCGCCTCGTTGTGAACGAAACCGTTTGCCTGGGCCGAACGGATCGCCTGCTCGTACAGGTGCTCGGCATCGAGCACGCGGCCGTCGAGGCGGGCGATCTCGGCGCCAACCAGCGCGGCGCGGTTGGCAAAATTGTCCGGGCAGTTCGCGGCCCACTCCTGAAGCTGCCGATGGTGGGCGGCCAGGGCA
>CAYSTX010000326.1:0-1474 GCA_964434035.1 uncultured Acetobacteraceae bacterium | reverse complement strand
GCTGCGTAGAAATGATGCTCCGCCACCTCAAAGAATGACGGTGACGTCCAGAGAAGCCGTTCGGCGTTCGCCGCCGCCGCGATGGCGGAAACGCAGTCACCCGCGAAGAAGCGCGCCTGAAGCTTGCGAATCCAGTACCAGCAGGCGGCACTCGCCAGGTGCGGAACCGCGTCCAGATGCCGCTCGAACCGCTCCTCGTCGAACCCCGCGTCGTTGAAGGAGCCGAACTCCGGCGTCAGGCCGCGCAGCGTCCGGATCAGCTGAAGCTGCCCTGTGATCCTGTCGATGGTGAGACCGAACCCCGCCTGGCGCGCGAAGTCGAGCCCGGCCTCGGCCTCGTGCTGCACGTCACCGAGCGGATCACCGGTGGCAAGGAGATTCGTGATCAGGTTGTTCCAGCAGCCCGCTGCATACACCAGATCGCCAAGTCTGTTGGCCGCGTCGAAGGCGCGCCGGACCAGGCTGCTGCCGGTTCGGATGGGCTGCGTCCACGGAATGACGCGATTCCCAAAGCCCATGTAGACGCGGGCCTCGAAGCGACGCAGCCCGCGCTTCTCTACCAGGTCCAGGCCGAGCTTGCCGAAGCGGAACCCGGCCCGGTAGTCGCCGAAGTCCGACCCGAGGATCATGGCGAGCCACACATAGGCGAAACACGATCCGTCGCTGTTGCCGTGCTCGAGGCTGAGGTTGACCATGTGGCAGACGACGAGCGCGCGCAGATTCTCGTCAGTGTCCCAAGCCGGCGCCATGAGTCCGGTGAGGACGTCCATCGTCCCGCACGCGACAGGATCGACCATCCGGGACAGGTCGAGCAGCGTCTCGATCGGACGATCGCCGATCCGCTGCCACATCCGCTCATATTCGTGCCGAACCTCCTCTTGCGACGGACGTGCCGACCAGGCGACGCCGACGCGGCGCAGGTACTCGAGGCCGACCTCGATACAGCGGTCGGTCTGGTCCAAGCTCTTGAAAAGCTCCACCTGCAGCCGCGTGACGGCGGCGCGATCGGGGAGGCTGGTGGCACGGCGGGCGAGGTTGGCAAGGCGCTCCTCCGCTGTCGTCGGGTGGCCAGTGACGAATTCGCACTCGGCACGGTGCAGCTCGAGTGCGAAGACTAGCTCGGGCCGGCGCTCCCAGGCGTCCTCCTGCAGCAGCGCGCAGCCGGTAGTGAGGTAGGCCAGCGCGGAGGCGTAGGCCGTGGACGCCTTCGCGCGCTGGCCGGCGAGCAGGTTTAGCTCGGCCAGCTGCTCTCGCTCCTTGGCCGAGGTGATCAGGGTGGTTCCCCGGTTGAGCTGCCCGACGATCTCGAAGACGCTCTCCGCCACCGCCTCCGGCGGCGTGTGCGTGGCAAGCCGCCGGCCGATGGCGAGATGTTCGGCGGCTCGCTCGCCCTCGGGGATCAGCGCGTAGGCCGCCTCCTGCACCCGGTCGTGCAGGAAGCGGCAGGCCCCTGTCAGACGCGCCACCAGCCCAG
>CAYSTX010000325.1:0-3834 GCA_964434035.1 uncultured Acetobacteraceae bacterium | reverse complement strand
CTTCTTCGTGCTGGCGCCGATGGCCGAGGCATTGTTCCGCGCGGCGGCGATCCCACGCCGGCTGATGCCGGCCACGATCGCGCTCGGCACCTCGACTTTCACCATGTCGGCACTGCCCGGCACGCCAGCGATCCAGAATGCGATCCCGATGCCATTCTTCGGGACGACGCCCTTTGCGGCGCCCGGCCTTGGCATCCTGGCCTCGGTCATCATGCTGGTCTTCGGCCTCTGGTGGCTCGGGAACGCCGAGGGGCGGGCGCGTCGCGCAGGCGAGGGGTTCGGCGACGCCGCGCCGGAAGCCGCGGACGCCGCCGCGGATGATCCGCTGGTGCGCGAGCGTGCGACCGTCGCGAGTGCGTTCGATCCGGTGGAGATCCACCACAGCCGTCCCACCGGGGTCTCGCCGTCGATTCTGGCTGCTTCACTCCCGCTGATCGTGGTTATCGCCGTCAATCTGTTGATGACGCTTGTGGTGCTGCCGCGGCTGGATGTCGCTTACCTGGCCGACCCGCAATGGGGTGGGGCGACGCTGCAGGCGGTCGGCGGCGTCTGGTCGGTGGTCGTGGCGCTGGCCGCCGCGATCGTGACGCTGCTGCTGCTGTCCGGCGGCCGCCTGCCGTCGCTGCGGGCGAGTATGGATGCAGGCGTGAACGCGTCGGTGCTGCCTGCCATCAGCGTCGCGAGTTTGGTCGGCTTCGGCTCGGTCGTGGCCGCCCTGCCAGCCTTCCAGATCGTGCGCGATTGGGTCCTCGGCATCGAGGGCGGGCCGCTTGTCTCACTGGCCATCGCGACGAACGTGCTGGCCGCCCTAACCGGGTCGGCCTCGGGCGGCCTGACGATCGCCCTCGACGCGCTGGGGCCGACGTACATGCAGCTCGCAATGGCGCAGGGCATCGACCCGGGCCTGATGCATCGTGTGGCCGTGATCGGCGCGGGCACGCTCGACAGCCTGCCGCACAACGGCGCGGTGGTGACGCTACTCGCCGTGTGCGGCTCGACGCACGCAAAAAGTTATGTCGACATTGTTATGGTCGCCATCGTCGGTGCAATCCTGGCGCTGGTTGCGGTCATCTTCATCGGCGGGTTGGTCGGATCGTTCTGACAGGGAGCGCGGTCGCAAATGCCGGGGAGGGACGAATTTGGCTGAGATGTCGCCGGCGAAGGCGGGAAGCATCGGCGCGTTGATGTGGGCCAAATGGTACTGGTTTCTCCTCCTCGGCATCGTGCTGATCGTCTGCGGCACGCCGGTCATCATACTGCCGGCCGCGTCGACAATCGCGCCGAGTCCGGTGCTCGGCGTGGTCGCTGCCGAATGGGCGGACCGTGCCGCTCAGTCAGTTGGCCAGCTTCGAGTTCGGGCAGGAGTACCCGATGATCTGGCGGCGCGACCGCGTGCCAACGCTCACCGTGCAGGCCGACGTCGCGCCGGGATCACTGCCGGAGGCGGTCGTCGACGGGCTCGCGCGCAAGGTGGACAAACTGCGCGCGACCCTGCCGACCGGCTATCACATAGATGTCGGCGGAACGGTCGAGGAGAGCCAGAAATCGCAGGCATCGGTGATCGCGCTCCTGCCGCTGATGCTGCTGATCACGATCACGTTTCTGATGATCCAGTTGCAGAGCTTCAACCTGCTGTTCCCGGTCCTCAGCGTCGTGCCCATGGGCCTGATTGGCGTTGTGGCATCGCTGCTGCTGTTCAACTGGCCGCTCGGGTTCGTGGCGGTCCTCGGGATTCTCGCCCTGCTCGGCATGATCGCGCGTAACGCGCTGATCCTGATCGAGCAGGTCGAGACGGAGAAGGCGCTTGGCAGGGACGGCTGGACGGCCGTCATTGAGGCGTCGATCTCGCGCTTCCGACCAATCACGCTGACCGCGGTCTCGACCGTGCTCGGCCTGATACCGATCGCGATCACCATCTTCTGGGGCCGATGGCGATCGCGATCATGGGCGGGCTGCTGGTGGCGACGCTGCTGACGCTGATCTTCCTGCCCGCGCTCTACGTGACTTGGTTCCGTATTCGGGAAGCCGATCGCGGCTGACCGACTTGAAGTGATCCACCTGCAACGTATCCGTGGACAGGAAGCCCGCCCGTTCGTCGCGGCATGCCATTCCATAAATCATCAAGCGCCCCACATCCGATATCCGGCGCCCACATCGCTTGAGCCGACGAGAGGTTCGCATGATCGAGGGTATGGTCAGCACATCACAATCGCGTCGCCGCTTCCTTCGACTGGCAGGAGTGTCCGCGGCAGCCGCGGTATCGCCGAGGGTGTTGCGCGCAGAGCAGCAAGACGCAGGCGCGCCGGCCGGTTCCCCTGCCATATCGGCAAGCGCAACGGCGTTTGAGGACGTGTGGCAGACCGTCCGCGATCGGTTCTACGATCCGCATCTGCACGGGCTGGACTGGATAGCAATCCGGAAGCGCTACGGCCAGGACGCCGAGAGAGCGACGTCCGAGGATGGGCTAGCTGACGTCATCAACCGGATGCTGTCGGAGCTGCACGCGTCGCACACGCGCTACTACACGCCGGAGCAGCCAGAGTACTACCAGCTGGCCGATATCTTCGCCGGAGCGCTGCGACGGCATGGACTGGAGCGTGCCTTCCCGGATGGTCGCATCTCTTATCCCGGTATCGGCATCCTATCGCGCACCGACACGCGAGGCCGCACTTTCGTCATCGGCGTGATCGACAGTACGCCAGCCAAGCAGGCCGGCGTGCTTGCTGGCGATGAGATCGTCTCGGCCGACGGTGTACCTTTCCTGCCCGTCGGGTCGTTCAGGGGCAAAATCGGCAAGCAGGTGGTGCTGGCACTGCGGCGCGCCGGCACGGTCGTGCAGGCAACGGTCACGCCGGCTGATATTGAACCCGGCAAGATGTTCCTCGATGGCATGAAGGCCAGTGCCCGCGTGGTGCAGGCCAACGGCCGGCGCATCGGCTACGTTCACGTCTGGAGCTATGCCGGCTATGCCTACCAACGAGCACTCGAGCACCTCATTGCGGAGGGCGCGCTGAAGGATAGTGACGCGCTGATTTGGGACCTTCGCGATGGGTGGGGCGGTGCGGTCCCCGAGTACCTCGACCTGTTCAACGCACGGTCGCCAACGATGCAGATTACCGATCGCAACGGCGGCCGCGAATTGGAAAATGTCAAGTGGCGCAAGCCCGTCGCAATGCTGGTCAATGGCGGCACCCGTAGCGGCAAGGAAGTCCTCGCTTATGGTTTCAAGAAGTACCACCTGGGCGAGGTGATCGGTACCCGCACGGAGGGAGCGGTCCTGGCTGCGACCGCGTTCCTGATTGGCCATGGCCTGCTGTTATTGGCGGTCGGTGACGTGCTGATCGACGGCGTTCGACTGGAGGGCGTTGGAGTCACACCGACGATCGAGGTGCAGGCCGGCCCCGTCTCCGCGGAACAAGGTGACCCTCAGCTGGACAGGGCTATTGCAGTATTGTGTGGGCCCACCTGACGGATCCGGTGCAGATGCTGGTCCGGCTACATGCCGCTGCCGGGTGATCGGGCTGGCACAAACTGGCGCCGACATGGACCGACCGGTGCACGATGCACGCCGCGTGGCGAGTCATCTGCCGCCGGCCACTAGGATGTCTGCTCCCGTAACATAAGACGCAGCTTTGTCCGACAGCAGCCACAACACCGCTTCGGCAACCTCCTCGGGTGTACCGGCGCGGCCGATCGGGACCGTCGGAGCTAGTCGCGCGAATCGCTCGGGGATCTGAATCTCCGTATCAATCAGTCCGGGGCTCACACTATTGACGCGCACGCCTTGATCGATCACCTCGCGCGACAGGCCGATTGTAAATGAGGCGACAGCGC
>CAYSTX010000324.1:0-3881 GCA_964434035.1 uncultured Acetobacteraceae bacterium | reverse complement strand
GAGTGGGGTCGCATGCACGCGTTGACGGCGCCGGTGGCGTCACGCCGTTGGCCAGCCAGACCTCGACTTGGCCGGCAGCCGCAACCTTCCGATAATGCTGATCCACGTAATCGTCCAGCAGGTGGACGCCACTGCTGAGCGCGCTTTCATTCGGCTCAGAAACACCATCGAACGTCTTGTCCCGCACCATCCAGCGCACGCCGAAGCGCTGCAGGTCGCTGATCATGGCGGCCTGGACATCGGCGCGTGTCTGAATGCCGGGATCGAACTCGCTCCAGTGCGTGCCGGGCAGCCGCCCGGCCGCGTAGTAGATGGACATTGGGTTTGCGAACACCTTGTCGGTCCGATCCAGCCCGACGAAGATGCGTTCGTCGGGTTGGGTGTTGGCGGCCAAGTAGGTCGCTACGCGCGCATCATCGGACGGGAGCCGGGCAAAGCCGGAGCCGGGTGCAGTGTCGCACACTGGGACGGCGCTGGGCGTTCGGACCAGACCCGATCTTTCAAGGAGCCACCCCGCGACCGAGCGATCGTTCACCTGGAGGTTCGAAGCCACGTAGACCACGGCCGCGCCGGCAGTGGGCATGAAGACCACTGCCAACACGGACGAGGCCGCGATCTGTGCGATGGCGAGTCCGCCCCGCCACCAGAGGTCGATCAAAACCGCCAGGACGATCAGCGTGGGAATGATAGCGATCATCATGTGGATCGGGCTGACACGGACGAGGCCCTTGAACAGCATCAGCAACGCGGTCGCGCCGAAGACGATCAGGTACCTAGCCTCCGGGCCAATCACTTGGGACGATGGCGAGTCAGGCCGCCGCACCAGCTGTCGAGCGAGCTCGACGCCTGCGAGGGCTATGCCCAGAAAAGGCAGATAAACTGCCGTCTTGGCTCCTATATGGTGGAGGCGGGGAAAGGGAAGACTCCGGGTCTTCGCATAGTATTTCACTGCGTAATCGACAACGTCCGCGATGAATGCGTTGATCGGCGCGACCAGCAAGAATGCGATCGCGGCGGGCGCGAAGGCAACGACCGCTCCAGTTCCGAATGCGACCGTACGCAGGACGCATTGGCGAATACGTGCCCCTGGCGCTTCGGTAAGCACGGCGAGGGCCACAACGGCGAGAATGTTCGCGATGAGCAGGAACGCGCCAACATCGTAACGGAACAAGGCGGTTATCCCGGAGAGCGCACCAACGCCCATCATGCGCGGGAACGTCGCCTTCCCCGTCCCGACGCGCAGCGTGAGATACGAGGCGATCAGGGTAAGCAGGATGCAGGGAAAGATCGGGTAGAGATAGTTCTCGACCGTCATCATCCATATCGCAGCGATACCACTGAACAACAGCGCGACGGCCAAAGTGCATTGCTGGCGAAGAATGTAGAACATCGCCGCCAAGATTCCGGCCCTTATGATCAGATCGTAAACCCGGGCGTAAAAGAAACCGTGGTCCGTCAGTCTGAGCATGCCGGCGACAATATAGTATTGAGCGGGTCCGTAGAGCGAGTAGAAATCCCGGTGGATCACCTCGCCGGCGAGGACGCGCATCGCGCCGGAAAGTATGATTCCTTCGTCAAAGATGTTAAGATCGCGCGGCATCGTCGCCAGAAGCACGATAAAGCCGATGATCGCGACTACCACCGTCCCCCGCGCTGAGGCGCATCGCGATAGCGAGCCCGGTCCTGCAATCGTCAGCGGTTCAGCTTGCCTGAGCACCGTCCCTATCCCGTCTTGCGAAACACGCCGAGCATCAAGCCCGCTGGGATTGGCAGTACCGCCCGTGATAGAGGTCCCGTCCTCAATACGCCTTTCATCCCGAATGTCTGCGCCACTCTGGTCGCGACGTGCGCCAGCGGAGCATCAAACGGTAACGAGCGAAACTCAACCACCTCAAGTCCATGACGAGCAACCAGCCGCTCCAGCGGCTTCGGCGAAAAATACCAGAGATGCTCAAGCAGAAACATGCTCCAGCGTTTACCTAATGCCTTCGCCAAAGCGCTCTCGACGTTTGGGACGGTGGCGAAGAGCAGACCGTCGGGCCGCAGCACAGTTCGAAGGAGAGCCAAATCCTCCTCGATACGGGGCAGATGTTCGAGCACGTCGAACGCCGTAACGAAATCGAACGAGGCTGGTGGAAATACATCGGAGCCAGCAACGTCGGCCCAGTTTCCCGTGACAATCTCGCACCCACCGACCTCGCGCCTGCCCTCCGGCCCGATCTCAAAGCCGCGTCCAGCGGGACTGCCGAACACCTTTAGGAACGTGCCGTCGCCGCAGCCGAAGTCGAGGAACGGTCCGCTATTTGGCCGATGTCTCCCGATGATCGACGCGAGGCGTCGGAACCGGGCGATCTTCGCCGCGGTGAATGCGCGGTCGAGGCGCTCGGGTCGGGTGACTGATTTATAGATCCGGTCGTACTCGCAGGGGTGGAAGCGCGGACTGGTGAACACGAAGGAGCACACGCGGCATCGCACGATCGGACCATGCGCCGCCGCTACCCGGTTCGCGAGAAAGTAGTCGACCGCCTCGTCGACCGTTCCCTTGTAGGTCGCCGCGTAGAGGTTCTCGCTTTCGACGCTTCCACACACCAGACACGGGTCTGTCATCTCGCCCACAGAGCGGGCTGTCCCGTCACCGTCGCCACGACCCAATAAGCACCGAATTTCCCGATCGGCGTAAGAGCGCCCGTGAGAACGAATCGCAGGAATTCTCCCACACCGACGGCGAACTTCATTGTCCCATACTTCCAACGCCGCGCCGGGATCGTTTAAGAGCTCGTTCGTCGGAAGTCCATATTCGAAGCGGCACGGATCGCAACAAGAACTATCTCGCCGGTCTCACTCTACTCGACTAACTTGAGATCGGCGAGCGCTTGCGCTGGCGGCGCTCCTGCGGTTCCCCGGGGTCAGCCTACTCTCACGGCTACGCCACGGCCTGCTCGCCTTCGTCTCGACGCGGTGGGACCGGTGGCACGCCCTCGAGCATCAGTCCATGGTTGAGCGGCGCCGAGGCGTATCCGGAAGCTCCGGCAGCCTCTGCTCGACCTCAAGTTCCACGAATTCGCGAGGGACACGCCTGGATCCGGACGCGCGGGCGATCGCGCATTTGTCAGAGAACCGGAGTGGCGTCGCATGCACGCGTTGACGGCGCCGGCGGCGTCACGCCGTTGGCCAGCCAGATCTCGATTTTGCCGGCAACCGCAACCTTCCGATAATGCTGGTCGACGTAATCGTCCAGCAAGTGGACACCACTGCTGTGTGAGCTTTCGTTCGGCTCATTAAAGCCATCGAAGCTCTTGTCCCGCACCACCCAGCGCACGCCAAAGCGCTGCAAGTCATCAATGATGGCGGTCTGGATATCGGCGCGTGATTGCACGCCGGGATCGAACTCGCTCCAGTGCGTGCCAGGCAACCGGCCGGCCGCGTAATAGATGGACATTGCGTTGAGGACAAATTTGTCGGTTCGGTGCAGCCCGACAAAAATGCGTTCGCCGGGCTGGGTATTGGCGGCCAAGTAGGTCGCCACGCGCGCATCATCGGACGGGAGCCGCGCAAAGCCGGACGCAGGTGCGGTGTCACATGCCGTGCCGGCCGAGGAAATTTTGACCAGGCCCGATGTTTCAAGGAGCCAGCCCGCGACCGGGCGATCCTGCACGTCAAGTTTCCACTTCCAGAATCCTCCCGCCGCGAAGAGAGCGGGCACGATTGCCGCCACCAAGATGACCAAGGCCGCGATCCGCGCCATGCCGAGCCCGCGCCGCCACCAGAGCTCGAGCAAAACCGCCAGAACGATCAGGGTGGGAATGATAGCGATCATCATGTGGACCGGGCTGACACGGACGAGGCCCTTGAACAGCATCAGCAACGCGGTCGCGCCGAAG
>CAYSTX010000323.1:0-3890 GCA_964434035.1 uncultured Acetobacteraceae bacterium | reverse complement strand
CTAACCGGCGACCGGCAGCGCCTCGACCGCGTATTCGTGCCTGAGCGCGCGGTTGCGCACCGGGTCCATCAGCGCGAACGCGAAGTGTGCGGCCGGACGGACGGCGCCGATCACGGGCACGGTGCCGCCGAACATCACCTCGTCCTCCGCGAGCGCGCCGAGTTTATTCAGCAAGGCTTCCGGCGAAAGCAGCGACGCCAAGGTCGCGTCCTGATACGGCGTGCCGTCCGCCTCGGCGCTCAGGCGTAGACGGTCCCAATGACCGGCGACTTCGGCGAGCGGCCAGAAGTCCGGACAGAGCGGCTTGTCGCAGATCTGTTTCGACCAGGTAATCCCGTGCGTCTCCAGCGCGCGGTCGGTGTGGTCGGAGCCGGCGCCGATCCAAAGCCGATCCTCATGACGCAGCAGCACGAACTCCGCCTCCCCACTGGTCGCGTCGCCCACGACCTCGATCCGCGCGGCAGTAGTCAGGCGCGCGGCGGCGACGCGGTAGGCGACCGGGGTGGTCGACGGCGGGGCGACGCCAAATGCCCCCAGTTGGTCGATATGCGCCTGCACCGAAGCGGCATCGCGGCCGGACCACCCGGCCATCGTTAACGCCCGCACCGTAATCAGCGCGGGTCGCGCGCAGTCGATGTCGTGCAGCTGGACAGTGAGGCTGGTCACGCCTTGCGCGTCGCGAGATAGGCGCGCCACCCGCCGAGGGCGGTGATCTCGGGCGTAGCGGCGACGCCTTCTGCCTCGGCGAGGAAGCCGAGGCAGGGTCCGTCCTCCAGCGAAACGGCGCCGAAGCCGAGCGGCGGTAGCACTTCGGCGAGCAGTCCGCCGATCGCCGCCGTCGGCAGCGCCCAGACCTCGCCCGCAATAGCCGCGCCCGCGCCCTCGGCGACGCGCAGCATTCCGGGCCGGTTGCCGAGCGCGAACAGCCGGTAGCTGCGCGCGGTGCGCGCCGAGCGCAGGAAACGGCCGCCGCGCGACGTCACCTGCGCGTTGAGCGGCAGGCCGGTCATGTGCCCGCCGATGCAGAACAGCGCCGTCTCGTCCGCGCCGAGCGCGTCAGGCGGCGCGGCCGGCGGTAATGGCGAGCCGGTCGCGCCGATGCGGTCGGCCATCGCGCGATGCAGCACGTCGGCGACGGGGGCGAGCCGCCCCTCCGACCACGCGGGCCCGATCACGGTGACGCCCGCCGGCAAGCCGTTCGCGCCGAAGCCGGCCGGCACTGCGATGGCCGCGAGATCGCAGAGATTGACGAAGTTGGTAAACGCACCAAGCCGGCTGTTCGGCCCGATCGGGTCAGCCTCCAGCGCGGCAAGCGTTGGCAGATCGGGCGCGGTCGGCAGCAGCAGGACGTCGATGCGCGTGAACAGCTCGGCCACGAGCCGGCGTGCTTCCGCCAGTTGGTGAAACGCATCGAATGCATCGACCGTGCGACGGCCAAACCCACCCTCCAGGATCGCGCGGGTCGTCGGATGCAGGCTGTCGGGCGCGCCGGTCACCACCGCGCGCAGCGCCGCCGTGCGCTCCGCGACCCACGGTCCATCATATAGCAGCCGCGCGACCGCGAGCAGCGGTGCTACGTCAATCGTGACCGCGCCGGACAGGATCGCGGCGGCGCGCGCATAGGCATCGGCGATCCACGGTTCACAGAGCGCGCCCACGTCGGCGACGCCGATTCGCACGTGTTGCGCCAGGGCGGCGCGGCGGAGATGCGGCGCGGGCGCGGCCCGTGCGTACGGGTCGGACGGATCGAAGCGGGCGATGACGCGCAGGCACGCGAGCGTCGCGTCAACGCTGCCGGCGAAGACCGAGATGGTGTCGATCGAGCGGCACGCCGGCACCATGCCAGCGGCGGACACGCTGCCAATGGTTGGTTTCATTCCGACGATGTTACCAAACGCCGCCGGCACGCGGCCGGAGCCGGCGGTGTCGGTGCCGAGCGACAGCTGCACGATCCCCGCCGCAACTGCGACAGCCGAGCCGGACGACGAACCGCCCGGCACGCGCGCCGCATCGAACACGTTGCGCGGCACGCCGTACGGGCTGCGGACGCCGACGAGCCCGGTCGCGAATTGGTCGAGGTTCGTCTTGCCAACCAGAATCGCGCCTGCGTCGAGCATCGCGCGCACGGCGGGCGAGTCCGCCTCGGGCATGTACGCATAGGCCGGACAGCCGGCGGTCGTCGGCAGTCCGGCGACGTCGATGTTGTCCTTCACCGCGAACGGCACGCCGAACAACGGGCGCCCACGCGGCCCCTCCGCCCCGAGCACCCGCGCCCGGTCGCGCAGCGCGTCGTCCGGCACGCGCACGATCCAGAGCGCCGGGTCGGCGAAGGCGCGGTCGGCCGCGATGGCCGCCTCGATCGCCACGACCGGGTCGGTGCGCATCGTGCCGTCGTCGCTCATGCGTGCGTCAGCAACTGCCGTACGATCGCGCCATCCGGCCGGCGCAGCGCGTCGAGCACGGTGAAGTGGTCGGCGCCCGGGATCGGCAGCAGCACGCCCGGCGCCTGCGCGGCGGCGCGGCGAGCGTGCAGCGCGCGCGGGTCGCGCACCAGCGGCGGCAGCTCGCGCGTGCCGTACGCGAGGTCGAGCGGCTTGTGGACGATCGGCAGACGGAGCGGCGAAAGGGTCGCGATTTCCTCATCCGTCAGACGCAGCGCCTCGTTCAGGTACGTGTCGCGGATCGGGCCAAGCTCGAACACGCCGGAGATCGCGAGCGCCGCGCTGACGGCCGGGTGCGACAGCGCCATCGCCGTGAGATGCCCGCCAGCCGACCAGCCGGTGACGACGATGCGGCGCGCGGCGATGCCGTGTGCTGCGCCATGCGTGGCAAGCCAGGTCAGCGACGCGTGGATCTCGGCGACAATCGCGGTCAGCGTCGCCTCGGGCGCCAGCGTATAGCCGGGGAGTGCCACCGACCATCCATGCGCGCGCATCCCCTCGGCCAGCACCGATGAGCCGTCACGGCTGTTACGTTGCCAGTACCCGCCGTGAATGAAGACGCAGCATGGTGCGGTGGGATCGTCAGCCGGAAACAGGTCCCACGCCTGCCGTTCGCTCGTGCCGTACGGGATGTCGAGCCCTTTCGGGTACGCGGCGCGATAGGCGGCGGAAGCGGCGTTGCGCTCGGCCACCAGCTCGGCGCTGTTCGCGACGGCCTTGGTGTTGTTGTAGGCGGCATCGCGCTCGGCGCGCGACAGCAGACCCCACTCGGGCATCCCGCCGAAATCGGCATCAATCATCATCGCGCGGTCTCTCTCCGGTGTGAGCTATGTTGTGGTCAGTGTCGCCGATGGCGCGGGCGGTGACCAGAAGCGGCGGCGCCTGAGGTTTCCGCACGCGACGGATGGCCGTGCAGACGCGCCGACAGCTCCGCCCGCAGCGCGTTGAACGACGCGGAGAAGACGTCGCGCGGCCGCGCAGGTCGACCACGATGTCGGCGACGACCCGGCCCGGTCCGGCTGACATCACGACGACGCGGTCAGCCAGCAGGATCGCTTCCTCGATCGCGTGCGTGACGAAGACGACGGTGAGGCCGGTGCGCGCCCATAGATCCAATAGTTCCCGCTGCAACCGCTCGCGCGTCATCGCATCCAGCGCGCCGAACGGCTCATCCATCAGCACGAGCCGCGCGTCATTGGCGAGGACGCGGGCGATTGCGACGCGCTGTTTCATGCCGCCCGACAATTGGTGCGGATAGGCATCGGCGAACCGGTCGAGGCCGATGAGCGAGACGTAGTGCGACGCGATCCGCGCGACGTCGTCCCGCGACTTGCCGCGCGCGCGTGGACCGAACCCGATGTTCTCCCGCACCGTCAGCCACGGAAACAGCCCGTAATCCTGAAACACCATGCCGCGATCCGGCCCCGGTCCGGTCACCGGCGCGCCCGC
>CAYSTX010000322.1:0-3897 GCA_964434035.1 uncultured Acetobacteraceae bacterium | reverse complement strand
CTCAAACCCGTCGAATACAGACCCGCCGTAGCGCCAGCGGCCCGTCGCGCAATGCTCGTATTGCCGATAAAGCTGCACCGTCGGGATGACGGACAGCAGCTTGCCCGTTAGGGAGGGCTCGCCCGTCCGCGCGGCGCTTTCGATGTAGTGGGCCGGCACGCCGCGTACAGCAGCGTAAGGCAGGAAGGCGAGGGCGATCGCCGAACCCGTGCTCACCACTGCCGAGACTGGACGCTCGGCTGCGAAGATCCGGCGTACATGCGGCAGCGTCCGCAGCACGCCGCTGATGTCGCGCTCCTTGATTTCCGGGACGAAGACTGAGCGTTCGCCAGCCAGCAGGCTGCGGCCCTGCTCGCCGTCGAAAGTGATCCAGAGCCGCTGCCCGATCATTGGAAAACGATCGGCGAGATCGCGGAGCTGGACGAGATGGCCGCCTGTCGTGGCGACGAGCAGCATGGTTCCCCTGCCATCGACGCCGGATCGCGTCTCGCCAACACCCTGCCAGCGCTCCGCTCCCGCTGGCCGCGACCGCGCCAGGTGATGGGGCTGGCTCGCGTCGGGCGGCGTCATGATTCCGGCCTGCGCGCGCGAATGGACATATGGCATGTCGCGATGTCCTCATCCGACTGCCATTGATGGTCTGGATGGACGTCCTCCCGCGGCACTGCCCTTGTCTGTCGCGTGGCCTGTTCGATGCGAAATCCGGCGCGTGTGAGTTCGGCAAGGATCTGGCTTGCGGTGAGCCGGTTGAAATACTGCACTCCGTTCTCGAACCAGCGCTTCCAGGTCCGCTCGGAATAGCGCAGGTAGTGTTTGGGACCTTTCGTCCGGTCGTAGTACGACAGATGATCCTGCAAATCGAAATCGGCGAGAAACGGTGCGCCCGGCCTCAGGCAGGCGAACCAGCGCGACGCAGCGGCCGTGAAACCGGCGCCGGACACATGCTCAAGCACGTCGATGGAGTAGATCGCATCGAAGCTGCCCGGCCGGAAATCCGGAAGTCCGTTTGGATCGACGTGATAGGATATCCCAAGCACGCCGTAGGCCTCTTCGAAAGAGTTTGTATCGCGCACCGCGCTCGCACGCGCGGCGGCCTGGGCGCGCCCCGCGGTCGGCAGTTCGGTCATTACCTCGATCTGCTTTGCCGCCCTCTCCACCGAGGCTCGGAAGTTGTCCCACGAGCGGTTGTCCTGCACATCGAAGCAGCAGATGTCGGCATCCCGCAGCAGGCCGGGATAGAGGCTGTAGGCATGCGCCCAGCCGGTGCCGAGTTCGAGCAGGCGGAGGCGCTTGCCCAGGCGGGGCAGGTTCTCGAGAATCCAGACCGAGCGGTCGTGGTCCACGTCGCTCTCGGCCCGCCGCCGCAGCTTGCCAGCCATCCGGTAGAGTTTTCTGGTTCCAGCGTTCAACGACGCCATCCGCAGCGCGGCCGCCGCCCCGAAATATCCTATCTGGAACGAGCGGGCGTCCTCCTCGGGGCTCCCGTCAGCCTGCCAGACCGGCCGGCGATCCGGCCCTGCCGAACTCGTCGACAAGGTACCGGCGGATCCGGGCTGCCTGAACATGCTTCCCTTCCTCCCTCTGCCTTTCCACCGAACCGGGTCAGCCGCGGAAATAGTCAACGCAGTGCCGGTGATAGTCTCCGAACCGCTCCTCCCGGTAACGCGCGTGCCGCTTCGGATCGACCTGCGTGAGGGCCACGCCATGCACCGCCAGTCCCATCCGGCTGACCGCGGCGATTCCTCCCGCTGCGGCCGAGCAACTCGTCTTCCCCCACTGCGCGACGAACAGGATCTTGTCCGCGATGGCCCCGATCGCCTGGATGTCGCTGACCGCGAGTGAGGGAGGCGCGTCCAGGAAAACGCAGTCGAAGCGTCCCCGCACCGCTTCGTTCAGCTTGTCCAGGGCCCGGCCGTGCAACATCTCGGGGGCGCGATCCTCGGGTCCGCGCAGCGGGACGTAGCTGAGCCGCCCGTGATAGGACCCGTCCACCTGCACGATCGCGTCGAAATCGGCCTGGCCCTCCATGAACTCGCCCAGTCCGGTCTGCACAGTGAGACCCGCAGTGCGGGCGACGCTTGGATGGTGGAGGTCCAAATCGACCACGGCGGCGCGCCGTCCGAGCTGGGCGGCGACCGCCGCAAGCGCGACCACCATGCCGGTCTTTCCTTCTCCGGGAAGCGCTGACGTTACCAGCACGACTTGCGGCTGCCTGCGATCAGGGATGAGTTGAAGCAGGATTGAGCGCACCGCCTCGGCGTAAGCCGATCGCGCCTTCTGGGCCAGGGTGGCGAGCGGTTCACTTTGGCGCTTGCGGTAGTCCAGCCGCGGAACCAGGCCCAAGATCCTGACGCCGAGCGCCTGCTCCGCCTGCTGACCGGTGCGCAGCGTGTCATCGCTGCACTCGAGGAGGCCGCCCAATCCGAACCCGACCACCAGCGACCCGAGAAACCCGATGCCGCCAATGACGAGCTTGTTCGGATAGCTCGGGTGAGTGGGCACCACTGCGCCGGAAATCACGTCCGCATCCGGTTCCACGAACGCGCGCTGTCCTTCGATCTCGCTCAACCGGAGGAACACCGTCTCAAAATGGGCGCGCTTGGCGGCTGCCGTCCGGTTTAGCTCCCGCAATTCCACCGAGGATCTTTCCGTTTCCACGTATTCCTGGCGGCTGCTGACGAGCGCGGCTTCAATCCGCCGAATGCGCTCGCGCGCCAGGGCGGCGTCGTCGCGGATGCTCCGGACGATGTTCTGGGTTTCCTCGGCCATGCGCTTCCCCATCGCGGCGCGCTGGGCCCGGATCTTTGCGAGCACCGGGGAATCAGTGTAGCTGGACGCGAGCTGCGCCTCCTGCGTGGCCAGGGCGGCATCGCTCTTCTGGTATTCGATCATGACCGGGGAATTGAGCACTTCCGCAAGCGCGCCGTAGCCGCGGCCCTCCGCCTGCAAGCGGTCCACCTCACGCAGTTTCGCCTCTTGCGTGGCAAGTTGCGCGTGGGCGTTCGCGACGTCGTCTTGCAGCTTTGTCAACTGTTGGGCGGCGAGCCCGCCGTACGAGCTCCGCTCCGATGGCGGCTGGCTCGGCTGCGCCAGGCCGTTTGCCGCCGTCAGGTTGTGCTTGGCTATGTAGCTCACGACGTCGAGCTCGGCCTCCACCACGGCGCGTTTCTGCTCGCGCACTTCGGCGCTCGCCCATTGGTATGCCTTGTCGGTGCTCCTGAGTTTGGCGTCGATCTGCATCTGTAAGTAGACACCTGCGACCGTATTGGCGATCTTCGCCGCCTTCTCGGCGCTCACCGAGGTGAACCGCACCTGGAGGACGTGCGAGAGATCCTGCTGCTGGACCGACAGCTCCCGCTGGAGATGGCGTATTGCCGTGTCCTGCCGCCGTGCCACATCCTGGGTGTCGGATCCGAAAAGGCTGCCCCAGATGGCCGGCGCCCAGCGCTGCCCGAAATGCGCCAGGCGCTGCTTGAGAGCCGCCGTGAAGGATTGGAACTCGGGATCATCGACCAGCTTGAGTTCGTCGACCACCTGCGCAGCCAGGGCGCGGGTCTTCAGCAGGCCGATCTGGGTGAGCATGATCGAGTTGTCGTTCGCCTGCCAGGGCGGGATGCCGCGCGCCACCGGCTTGCCAACAAGGTCCTCGTGCGTCATCGAATGCTCTACCATGAGCGTCGCCACGGCCTCGTAGTGGTCCGGCACGAGGCTCAGGCAGCCGAGAACGATCCCGTTCACAATCAGGATGACAAAGAGGATAAAACCCTTGCGGCGCCGCAGAGCGCTCAGGGCCATGCCGAACGATAATCCTTCGGGCCGAGTGAGCTCTAGATCGGAGGTGTCGGCCGGCATGAGCGCGCGGCTGGCGGAGACGTCAAGTTGTATTGGCAAGTATGC
>CAYSTX010000321.1:0-3915 GCA_964434035.1 uncultured Acetobacteraceae bacterium | reverse complement strand
GGCAGCGACCGAACGCCAAAGCGGGGCCGGCCAAAATCGGCCGGCCCCGTGCAGACGCCGTAACGCGAAGCGATCAGCCGCGCGCTTTGGCGGCGCTACCCGCCACCTGGCGCGAGGGTCGGCCATGCGCCGCGTCGGCGAAGGCGGTCGTACCGTAGATCGTGCTCGCCGGCAGCGAGTTGGCGGTCTGGACGATACCGTTGCTACCGTTGGTCGGGAGCGTGCCGCCCGCCACGATCGGGCTCTGCGCAGAGGCGTAAGCAGTCGCGCCGTTGCCCGTGCCGTCTTGAAAGCCACGCGGCAGCGAGTTCGCCGTCTGGACGATCCCGTCGCTACCGTTGGTGGGGAGCGTGCCGCCGGCGACCACCCCGACCGCTTGGTCGTTACGCACGATCGGGTAGGCGTCAGAGCCGGTCACGCCGGCAACGTCAGTGTTCGCGACAACGCTGCCGTTCGGCGGCACATCGAAGTAGTTCCTGTCGCCCTCGGCATACGCGGAGGTAATGCCAGCGGTCAGGAAACCAGCGATCGCGAGAGCCATAACGTGGTTCATTGGTTTTCTCCTTGATTAGACGGCGGGGCCGTGGACCTGCGGTCTCGAATAACCCTGTCGTCGCTCTCTCATCATCTCCGAGCGGGCAAGATGTCCTGCTTGGACGAGATGGAAGATGCCCTCGGCAGGGCTCTCAGTCGGTACCCGGACGGCGCTGTCCCATACCCGAGCGGATCAGAGTGTGCTGCCGCCGCGCAGCGGTCGCCCGAGGGCGCGCTACAGCGTTTTCCTTCCTGATCTGTCGGGCTGCACTAGCCTGCTAGTCCGCGAACACGTGTGTGGCATGGGTGATCGTGCCACCCGCACGTAGTGCCGCAGCAACCAGGTGGCCTCGGATAATTGCACGTCAGTCGCGCCGGCTTTACGAGCTTCCTGATGGTGCGCTGCGGGGCGGTGCGCTGACGGACTGTGGGCCCCGATGAGATGATGAGGCGCGATGAGACGCCGAGACTAGATTTTGTTTCACCTGCATCGATCCCAGATGCGGCACCGCGGGGAGGTGGGACAAAGAGCCTGAAAAGCCGTTTCGGTTCAAGCTGCTAATGGCAGATGTCCGGTCCCGACGACCCACAGTGGACCTTGCAGGCTGCCAGAATGAAGCCCGGTAGTGGGCGAAAGCTGAACGGCGCTTTGGGCTGAACGGCCGCGAGGTACTGACCAGACCGCCCCGTAGCTGATCTTGACGACACGATCGATGCTATATTCACTCGATCTCCTGTTGTCACGCCTTGCGTGGCGCAAAGGACCGGGTCGACTCCGTGGATAGCAACTGCCAGAGATATTGAAGGACCGTTATGACCGAAGCGAGCGATACGCCCAACCAGCCCGGTACGTCACCGCAGGGACCGCTGCCGCGGCGCGACTTGTTCACTCTATCGGCCGGGATTGGGGCGGCCGCCGTGGCGGGTCTCGCGGCGATGGCGCCGGGCGAGGCGCGGGCGCAAGCGGCGGGCGGCGGCAAGCTCCAGGAGGTGCTCCAGCGCGGCAAGCTCCTCGTCGGTACCGGGAGCACCAACGCGCCCTGGCACTTCGAGGATGAGAACGGTCACCTCGTCGGTATGGATATCGACATGGCGCGTTTGGTGGCCAAGGGACTGTTCGACGATCCAAACAAGGTGGAGTTCATCCGTCAGGCACCTGACGCCCGCGTTCCCAGCATCGTTACGGGAAAGGTCGATATCGTCTTCCAGTTCATGACGATCACGGCAGGCCGAGCGCAGCAGGTCGCCTTCACGATCCCCTATTATCGCGAGGGCATCGCCCTGATGCTGATGGCCGGCAGCAAGTACAAGGATTATGCAGCGCTGAAGGCGGCGGGCAGCGCCGTGACCGTCGTCGCGCTCCAGAACGTCTATGCGGAACAGTTCATCCATCTGGCTCTTCCCGACGCGAAGGTCGAGCAGTTCGACAGCCGCGACACCCAGATCCAGGCGTTGAACGCGGGTCGTGGCGACGCGGCCGAGCTTGACCAGTCGACGCTGCGCTGGCTCCTGCAAAAGTTCGAGGGCCGCTATCACGACGCCGGCTACGGCTGGATGCCGCAGACCTATGGGGCGGCGGTGCCGCAAGGCGACCAGGTCTGGCTCAATTTCGTCAACAGTGTGCTGCATGAGGCGATGACCGGCGTCGATTTCCAGACCTATGCCGCGTCCTTCAAAAAATGGTTTGGGCAGGACCTGCCGACACCCAAAATCGGGTTCCCGATCGAGTATCGCTAAGCGTCGGGTTTCGAACGGATTGAGGCTGCCGCCTCGGCCCTGCGATGTGGGGCCGAGCGTCGTCGCCGTGGCGCGGAAAACAAGAGACCAGCCGGTTGGGTATGCATTATTATTTCAACTTCGCGCCGATCTGGCGAAACTTCGATCATCTCCTGATCGGTCTTCTGCGCGGGCTGTCCATGGCGGCGCTCTCGCTTGTTATCGGCTCGGTCATCGGTCTGCTCTGCGCCTATGCGCGGCTCTCCCGGAATCGCCTGTTGCGCGTGCCGATTGCCCTCTATGTCGAGTTCATCCGCAATGCGCCGCTCCTCCTGCTGATTTTCTTCGTCTATTTCGGTCTACCGGCCATCGGCATCACGGCTTTCGACAAGGAGCAGTCATTCGTCCTGACCCTGTCGGCTTATGCCGGCGCCTATCTGACCGAGGTGTTCCGCGCAGGTCTCGCTTCCATGCCGAGCAGGTACAGCGAAGCGGCCAAAGCCATCGGGCTCCGACCGCTTCAACGCCAGCGCTATGTTGTGCTGCCGGTAATGTGTCGGATCGTCCTGCCGTCGCTCACCAACAATTTCATATCGCTTTTCAAGGATACCTCGCTCGCGGCAGCGATCGCGGTGCCGGAGCTCACCTACTATGCACGCGAGATCAACACCAACACGTTCCGCGTCATCGAGACCTGGTCGGTTGCCGGCGGCCTCTACCTCGCGAGTTGCTTCCTCATCGCCTTCATGCTGCGCCGCCTGGAGCGTGCGTACAGCGTGATCCGCTAGGGAGGGCGGCCAAATGAATTTCTGGCACCAGGCATGGGTCGCCCGGCACTCGCTGCTGGGCGGGCTGACCATCACCGCCGAGGTCTCGTTGAGCGTTATCGCGATCGGCTCGCTGATCGGCATCGTCGGTGGGATTTCGTTGCAATATGGGCCCAGGCCCATTCGGCTGCTGGCCCGCGCCTACGTCGACACGCTTCGCGGCATTCCGCTGCTCGTTCTAATTCTGGCGACGTTCTATGGCGTCGCTTTCGCGAACATCCAGCTCACCGCGCTGTCGGCCGGCATCATTGCGCTTTCCCTCTTCTGCGGGGCGCACGTGTCGGAGACCGTTCGCGGCGCGCTCGGGTCCATCCCGATGGCGCAAGCGGAGGCGGCAAAGGCAATCGGCCTGCGCTTCGGACAGATGCTGCGCTACGTGATCCTGCCGCAGGCGATCCGTCGGATCCTGCCGGCCTGGGTCAACACGGCGGTCGAGATCGTCAAGGCGTCGTCGCTCCTCTCGATGATCGGTGTCGTCGAGCTGCTGCTTGCGACCCAACAGGTGGTCGGCCGCACGTACGAAGTGATCCCTTTCTACCTCATCGCCTGCATCATCTATTTCGTGTTGAACGTCACCATCTCGCAAGCGGGTGCAGTGCTCGAGCGGCGCTTCGGACATATCCAGTATTAGGTGCAGCATGAATGACAATCCCCGGAGTGCCGAAGCGCACGGCGCGACCCAAACCGCTCGGCCGCTGCTCGAAATCACCGGCATTCGCAAGCATTTCGGCCCGCTCGAGGTCCTGAAGGGCGTCGATCTCGCCGTCGAACGCGGCGAAGTCGTGGCGATCATCGGATCGAGCGGTTCGGGCAAGAGCACCTTCCTGCGATGCATCAA
>CAYSTX010000320.1:0-3919 GCA_964434035.1 uncultured Acetobacteraceae bacterium | reverse complement strand
ATCGGGTGTGCGGTGGAGCAGCAGGAGTATTCGCCCGGGCGGGTAAACGTGATCGGCAGATTGGATAACGGACCGGGCCCGGTATTCGCCTTCAACACGCATATGGACGTGGTGCCCGTGGGCGGAGGTTGGAGCAGTGATCCTTTCGCGTTGCGTGCCGAGAGTGACCGTCTGTATGCGCGCGGGGCGTGCGATGCCAAAGGCTCGCTGGCCGCGATGCTGCACGCGATCGCTGCTCTCGCCGCGGATCGCACGCCCTGGTCCGGCACTGTGCTGGGATGCTTCGTCGCCGACGAGGAGGTTGCGTCGAGAGGCGCGCGATTTTTTGCGGGCGGTCGACCGCGCATCGATTATGTCGTGGTCGGCGAACCAAGTGGCAATTCGCCGATCATCGCGCATAAGGGCAGCCTTCGCCCGGTAGTGCGGGTGGTCGGACGGACCGCGCATTCCGGCACCCCGGAACTCGGGCTAAACGCGATCTACGAGGCCGGCCGGTTGCTTCCAATGTTATTGGACCACCATAAGGGACTAGCCACGCGCATCCATCCGCTCGTGGGCGCGCCCAGCCTCACCGTTACCCGCGCGAATGCGGGGGTCGCTGACAACATCATCCCTGACGCCTGCGACCTGCTGCTGGATCGTCGTCTGGTTCCTGGCGAGACCGAAGAGTCCGCGCTTGCAGAGATTCGCGCCGTGCTCGGTGAAGCCAGGACGGCGCAGGAGATCGAAACGCTCATCCTCGAGTTAAAGCCAACCACAGGCGGCGCAGCGGAAACCGAGCCCGGTCACCCGATCGTGCAGGCGGCGCTGGCGGCGGCTTCGCGCCATGGCGTCCGCGATCCGCAACCACGCGGCTTCCAGGGTGCTTGCGACTTTGTTCATTTTCGCGGCCTCGGCGCCGATGGTGTCGTGCTCGGCCCGGGCGACCTCAGCGTTGCGCATAAGCCGAACGAATTCGTGCCGCGCGCAGAACTGGAGGCAGCGGTTTCGATCTACCGCGACATCGCACTTGCAATGCTGGCGTCCTGATGTCGCGTCATATATGGCTGTTGCGACTTGAATTGGCGTACGCGGACGGGATGGTGCTGCACACCGCGACATCTGGCGCAGTGCCCTCGCTCGACGAACTAAGGCTTGTCGTGGAGGAGGACGGTGCAGTCGCGGCGCTGGGTGCGACCCGGGTCAACATCGCGTACCTCACCGGCTACACGCCGGAGACGTTGGTCGATATTTGCTGTGCCACCGCGCGCGATATCGACTGGAGCCTACCTTGGTGCGACTTCGCTGCAGGACTCGACGTCGCACACCCCGATCTGCCCGCGCCGGCGCGCATGTTGTTCGAGATGGCGTCGGTCGACGGCGCGGCGCGCGCTCGCGGCCAAAGTTTGGCAGTTGCGCTCGGTGGCACGTATCGAAACTGGATGCCAAGCAATCAGACGCTGTTCCGCTGCGACGACGCGACTTTGGTGCGGCGCGCAGAAGCGTATGCGGCGCGTGGCTTCCTCGATTTGAAATTGCGCATCGGCTTTAGCGATTTCGAGGATGATCTGAGACGTCTCCGTCTGCTGCGCGACCGACTTGGGACGAAACTCATGCTATCGGTCGATGCGAACGGCACCTGGGACGAAGCGACCGCGGCAGATCGGCTCGCGAGGCTGGCACCGCTAGGCGTTCGTTATGTCGAGCAACCGTTGCCTGCTGAATCCTGGGACGCGACGGCCGCACTCTCGCGCATTTCGCCCATCCCTCTCATGCTGGATGAGAGCCTTTCGAGTGCCGCTTCAGTCGAGCGGCTCATCGCATCTCATACCGCACCACTGGCACATCTGAAACTAGCAAAACTCGGCGGGCTCGACAGGCTAATGCGGGCCGGGCGGTTACTTGCCGATGCCGGTTTCGGGGTTATGGTTGGACAAATGAATGAGGGCTGCGTCAGCACGCTTGCCGCCGCGCACGCCGCCGCCGCGCTCGGCGTGTCACTTTGCGAGTTGTACGGGGCCCACGGGCTAGCCGCCGATCCGGCCGGGAAGCTGCGCTACGCACACGGCAGGGTTTTCTTGCCATCAGGTCCCGGACTTGGGCTGGATCGTCACGCCATAGAAGGCGAGATTCTGTTGGAGATCTCCACATGATAATGTCCGAACGCGGCATTGAATCCGCTTTTCCCCGCGAGGAGTACGAGCGACGGATCGCCGGCGTTCGCGCGGAGCTGGCTGCACGCGGCATGGCCGCCGCCGTGTTCACTGGGCCGGAAAACATCTTTTATCTCACAGGTCAGCAGACGCCCGGCTACTACACCTTTCAATGCCTAATTCTCCGAGCCGAAGGGGAGCCGCTGTTCCTGCTGCGTCAGCTCGAACTCTTCAATTTCTTGCGTAACACTTTTATAGAAACGTACGAAACCTATGGAGACGGGATCGCGCCAGCCACTCTCGTTGTCGACGTGCTCCGTCGCCTCGGTCTGTCGAAGGAGCGTCTCGCTATCGAGAAGAACGGCTGGTTCCTACCGGTCGCCTTCTATGAAGCGCTACAAGATTCTTTGGCGGATACTGGCGACGCGACGGGTATCGTCGAGAAATTGCGGCGTGTGAAATCACCCGCGGAGATTGCCGCATTGGAGGCCAGCGCAGCCCAAGCTGATGCGGGCATCCACGCCGGTATCGCTGCGATCCGTGTTGGCGCGAGCGAAAACGATGTCGTGGCCGCGATGATGCAAGCCGCGATTGCCGCTGGTGCCGAGTATATGGGGATGGAGCCGCTCGTCTCCTCCGGGCCGCGGTCCGGCGTTCCCCATGCGACGTGGCGGCGACGCCGACTGCAGGCGGGCGATGCTGTTTTCCTGGAAATGTCCGGTTGTCACAATCGCTACCATACGGGGCTGATGCGTACCGCCTGGATCGGCGAGCCCCCGAAGCTGGCACGCCGTTTGGAGGCGGTGGTCCAGGATGCGCTGTCGGCTGTGCTGGAGTGCGTGCGGCCCGGCGTGACCTGCGCGGCCGCGCATCGCGCGGCCCAAGACGTAATCGACGCAGCTGGAATGACGGAGCGTTACCGCAAGCGCACCGGCTACTCGCTCGGGATATCCTTCGCACCAGACTGGGGTGAATGGCAGGTGCTTAGCTTATACGACGGGGTCGAAGTACCGCTCGAGCCAGGGATGTGCTTTCACATTCCGACAGCGCTCCGTGAGTATGGTGTCTTCACAGTCGGTCTGAGCGAATCGATCGTCGTGACGGAGACCGGTTGCCGGATACTGGGGAACGTGCCGCGTCACATCCACGTCGTTTCGGGGACGTGATGCGTGCAGTCGCGCCACTGAGCCGAGGCCCAGCCACCGTCCATCGCTACGCCGCCGAGCCGCGCACCATCTTACCGCGCGCCTCCGCCAGATGGTCGAAGCGACGACGGTACGTGCCGAGACCCATCGTGACGGACCGCAGCTCGATGATCATGTCGTGCAGCTCGGCTTGGGGCACCAGCGCCTGGACGTCGTCCCAGCCCGGCCATCCCGCGCGCTCGGCATAACCGAGGATCTGGCCGCGCCTGACGGTCAGCAGCCGTTGCGCGACGGCCGTGAAGTCGTTCGGCACGCTGACCGTCACGTGGTCGAGCGGCTCCAGTAGGATCGGGTCCGCCTTCGGCAACGCCTCCGTGATTGCCAGTCGTGTCGCCGTGCGGAACGCCATGTCGGAGCTGTCGACGGAGTGGAACTGGCCATCTAGGAGTGTGACCTCCACGTCCACGACCGGATAACCGAAGGGACCCTTGCCCAGTGCCTCGGCCGCGGCCTCGCCGACGGCAGGGATGTAGTTACGCGGGACCGCCCCACCCACGACTTTGTCGACGAAGCTGAACCCCTCCCCTCGGGCGCGCGGAGTAATTTGCAGCTTGACGTCGGCGAACTGGCCGTGCCCGCCGG
>CAYSTX010000319.1:1978-3920 GCA_964434035.1 uncultured Acetobacteraceae bacterium | reverse complement strand
AGCCGGCGAGCGCGATGAAAGCGCCGAAGCAGATGCTCTTGGACAGCCCGATATAGAACTCAGTCGGCAGCACCGCGCCGCGCAGCTGCCCAAGGAAGACGGTCGGCGACATGTCCAGCATGGCGACGCTGACCAGCATTCCGCCCACAAGCCCGAACAGGCAGGCGTAGAAATACATCACGGGCATCATGGCGATCAGCGCGGTCACGCGCGGAGCCACCAGGTAGTGATAGGGCGAGATGCCCAACGCGCGCAGCGCGTCGATTTCCTCGTTCCCCTCCATGGTCGCGATCTGCGCGGCGTACGCGCCTCCCGTGCGCCCGGCCATCACGATCGCGGTCATTATCGCCGCCATCTCCCGAATCACGGCGACGCCGATCAGATTCGCGACGTAGATCGCCGCACCGAACCGCTGGAGCTGGACCGCCCCCACGAAGGCCAGGATCGCGCCCACCAGGCCGTTGACCACTGCGATAATGCCCAACGCCCCACCGCCGCTCTCCCGCATCAGGGCGATCACGTCGGCGGATCGCGCGAGCAGGCGCCCGCGCAGCGCGGGAGCAATCGACAGGACCGAGATCCCGAGCAGCTCCGCCGACGACACGAGTTCCGCCCACCAGTCCAGCGCCCGGGTACCCGCACGCCAGGCGATCGAATGCCGGGCCGGCGCCTCGACGGCGGCAGGTGCACCATGGTCGGCGGCGGCGAGCGACAGCAGCCGCTGGGCCGGCTCGGGAAGACCCGATAGGTCCACCTCGAAGCGACGGCCGCCGTCAGCGGTCGTCTGAAGCGCCCGGACGAACGCCACCAAGGCGCTGTCCCACCGCGTGAGGCTGCTGGTGTCGAAGCGAAGCGACGCGCAGGTACCGACCTCGACGAAGATCCGCCGAAGGTCCGCCACCGCGCGCAGCCCCGACCCGCCGACCAACCAGTCGCCGCTCAGCCGCAACAACGCGGCATCGTGCTGGCGCTCGATGCGCCAGGCCGCGAGGGGGGCCCCGGGCATCGATTGCTCTACTTCAGCGCCACCGTGACGCCGTCGGCGGAAAGATTGAGCTTGAGCCCCTGTGTCGTGGAATGGAACAGGATCCGGACGCCCTTCTGGTTCGTGAGCACGGCAACCTCGCCGCCGCCCGCGACGGTCGCGCCGGCGCCAGCGGAGACGTACGTGCCCGGGAAATCCTGGACGCGCTGCAGATTGTCGACTTCTCCGACACCATCGAAGTGGGAGATGCCGAGATCCACCACGCTCAGGCCGTTTACCGCGAACGGATATTCCTTGCCGTTGAAATGCAGCAGGCCGTCACCATGCGTGTAGCCCACGCCTGCGGCGACGCTGACGCCCGAGACGGTGATATCTCCGCTGCGGCCTTGCGCCACTGCCGACGCGATCACGCCGGTAGTGAGGGCCGCAACAACGAGAAGACTGCGGATACGGTTCATTATTCGCTCCTTTGGAAACTAAGCCTCGCAAGCCCGATGCTCTGCCGCGTTCCGGCCTTGTCCGCCGGTGGCGTCGGGACGCATCACCTAGGGCTGCCTATCCAAGGGGGACCACTGAAGCTTTGTGAATCGCTCCAAATTCGTCGTAAGCGCACCGATGAACGGGACTCGGCTCTAGAGCATAACTAAAATTGTATAGTGAGTACTAAAGACCGTCGCTTCCATAACAACGCGGCGCCGCCAACTGCTCGTCTTTGCAAAAATTTGGAGACCTTAACTCGCGTCAGCCGCGGAGCGAATTAACATGACTTTCGTCCAGCCCACTCATACGCCACGATTACAGGGCTGTAGCGTCCTTTGAACGGAGTAGGAGCAACGACCATCCGCCACGATCTCCCCATTCTGCTCTCCTGCGCCGGCCTCGTGCTGTCCCTTCTTGCCTGTTCACAGCCCGGATCGGACACAGGACGTCGAAGCAGGTTTCCGTGTCTGGATGAAC
>CAYSTX010000319.1:0-1968 GCA_964434035.1 uncultured Acetobacteraceae bacterium | reverse complement strand
AGCCCGGGCGGCAGGCGGGTGGGGCCACCTTCGCCGCGCCGGCGAAAGAGGTGGACGTCTCGTGGTCTGCCATCTTGCGGTTCTAGCGGCCATGAACTGCCCAAGCGGTATCATCGGCAAGGAGCATCAAGCTGTGAGTGCAACCGCTACTGTAAAACCCGCCGCCTATACGAGTGATGCAAGTGATTCGTCTGTTCCCCGAGTGGCGCAGACGCACGAGAAATACGAGCGGCTGATCGCTCAGGCGAAGAGCATCACCGCGGTCCCGACGGCGGTCGTCTGGCCATGCGAGGAGCACGCGCTGGCCGGCCCCGTTGACGCCGCCAGGGAGAACATCATCGCGCCGATCCTGGTCGGATCAGCAACGCGGATCCGCGCTGCAGCCCAGAAGGCCGCCCTCGACATCAGCCGCTTCCAGATCGTGGATGTCGCGACCGAGGAGGAAGCCGCCGTCGCCGCGGTACGTCTTGTCCGCGAGGGCAAGGCACACAGCCTGATGAAGGGCAGCCTGCACACCGACGTACTGATGCACGAAGTCGTCGCCAAAGAGAGTGCTGCGCACGGGACGGCGGATCAGTCATGTCTTCATACTCGACGTGCCGACTTACCCCCAGACTCTGTTCGTTACTGACGCGGCTATCAACATCTTTCCCGATCTCGAGACGAAGCGTGACATCGTTCAGAACGCGATCGACCTGCATGTCGGCCTCGGTCTCGGAGAGCCGCGTGTGGCAATCCTGTCGGCGGTCGAGGTGATCAACCCCAAAATCCCCGGCACCACGGACGCGGCATGCCTCTGCAAGATGGCGGAGCGAGGCCAGATTACCGGCGGAATTCTCGATGGTCCGCTGGCGATGGACAATGCGATCAACGCCGAGGCCGCCGCGATCAAGGGTATTCACTCGCCGGTTGCCGGGCGTGCGCAGATCCTTGTCGTGCCCGACCTCGAAGCCGGCAACATGCTTGCAAAGAACATGATCTTCCTTGGCCAGGCCGATGCCGCCGGCATCGTGCTCGGGGCCGCCGTGCCCATCGTTCTAACGAGCCGCGCCGATAGCGTGCGGACGCGCATAGCCTCGACCGCAATTGGTGCCCTGTATGCCCACCATCTGGCCGAGCAGCGAATGCAATCCGGGAGCCTCGCATGACGGGCACAGTTCTCTGCCTCAATACCGGCAGCTCGAGCATCAAGTTCGAGGCTTTCGAGGTCATGCCGCGCGACGAACTGCAGCTGGCTTTCAGGGGGGAGTTCGACGGCTTGGGAATCCGGCCCCACCTGACCGCGAAGAGCGGCAGCAGTCTGCCGTTGGTCGATCGAACGTTCACGGTGCAGGAGATCCCGGACGTCGCCGCTGCCATGTCGAAGCTGGCCGATTGGCTTCGCGAGCAGATGAATGGCGAGCTGCCGATCGTCATCGGGCATCGTCTCGTCTTCGGAGGTACGCGTTATTCCCTGCCCGCGATAATCGATGACGATTGCCTCCGCTACCTGCGTTCAGTCGTACCGCTCATGCCGCTTCATCTGCCGAGCGAGCTGGCGCCGATCGAGCACATCCACAAGCAACTGCCTGAGATGCGTCAGGTCGCCGTGTTCGATACCGCGTTTCATCGCGGCCACGACGAACTCATCCAGAGGCTGCCGATACCGGAGACGCTGCATCGCGAGGGCGTACAGAGCTACGGTTTTCACGGCATTTCCTACGAATTCATCGCCGGGCGCCTGAAGGAAATCGATCCCTTTACGGCCAAGGGGCGGGTCGTCGTCGCCCATCTCGGCAGCGGCTGCTCGATGTGCGCGCTTGTCGGCGGCAGGAGCGTCGAAGCGAGCTGGGGATTCTCTGCCCTTGATGGCCTGGTGATGGGGACACGGCCGGGGCGCCTGGATCCGGGTGTCGTTCTGTATCTCTTCCAGAACAAGCAAATGTCGGTCGAGCAAGTTCAGGAGCTGCTTTATCACGACTGCGGCTT
>CAYSTX010000318.1:0-3948 GCA_964434035.1 uncultured Acetobacteraceae bacterium | reverse complement strand
ACAGGCCCGTCCGTAGGCCGTAACCGGTCGGCCCGAAGACCGCGAGCGGCAACGTGCCCTTGGCGATGGTAAGCAATCCATTGCCCGCGCCGTGCAGCAACGCGAAGACCGCCGCACCTGGCCCGCCCAGTAGCACCAAGGCCGCCGCGCCGATTGGGTGCAGCAGTGTGGCGATCCGAGCGGAGACGAGCGGAGATTGCCGCCGGAGCAGCCCGAATTCGACCAGTCGAGCGGCAACCTGTGCCGGGCCGACCAATGAGGCGGCCGCAAGTGCGCCCGCCGTGCTCGCGCCCGCCGCATGCAGAAGCCGCGGCAGGTGCGCGGCCATGCCCGTGCTGACGACCCAGGTTGCCGCGAACACGAACGCGAGGAGCGCCATTGCGCCTCGCGGAGCATCGGACGCATCGGCCTCCGCCGAAACGCCTTCCTGCCCAGGTACCGATGGTGCGGCGGGCGGCACGAGGAACAGATTGAGCAGCAGACCAAACGACAAATGCAGACCGGCCCAGGCGAGGCAGGCGCCGCGCCAGCCGAAGGTATCGTTGAAGAACGTCGTGAGCGGCCAGCCGACCGTGCTCGCGAACCCCGCGATCAGCGTAATTCCGGTGATCGGGCTGCGTGCGTCGCGGCCGTAGAGACCGGCGAGCGTCGCGAAGGCGCTGTCGTACAGGCCGAGCGCCATGGCAACGCCGATAACCAGCCACGCGGCGGTCAGCACAAACGGTCCGTTCGCCAGCGCGAGCAGCGCGAGGCCAGCCGCGAACACCACGCTCGACAGACACAGCACGCCGCGCCCGCCGCGTCGGTCGATTGCACGCCCGACCGCGGGGCCAAGTGCGGCTGTCAGCAGGAGCGCCGCCGAGAAAGCCGCGAAAACGCCGGTCGCGGAGATGCCGAGATCCCGCGCCATCGGGTCGGCGAGGATCGCTGGAAGGTAATAGCTCGACGCCCACGCCAGCGTCTGAGTGGACCCAAGGGCGACGACGACGGTGCCCGTCCCCCGACGCGTCATGAGGCGGCTGTCTGCTTGGCCTCTAACGCGGCGCGTTCGCTATACCGCTCCACGAGATAGGGCCCGCGATCTCGCAGCAGCCACGTGAAACGAACCAGCTCCTCCATGACATCGACCACGCGGTCATAGAGCGGACCGGGCAACATTCGCCCCGAATCGTCAAACTGCTCGTAGGCCTTCGGCACGCTCGACTGGTTCGGGATGGTAAACATGCGCATCCATCGGCCGAGCAAACGCAGCGTATTGACGGCGTTGAAGCTCTGCGAACCGCCGCTGACCTGCATCACGGCGAGCGTCCGGCCCTGGGTCGGCCGCATGGCGCCCGTCTCAAGCGGCAGCCAGTCGATCTGGTTCTTGAACACACCCGTGACCGCGCCATGCACTTCGGGGCTGCACCAGACCTGCCCCTCCGACCAAAGCGACAGCGCGCGCAGCTCTTGCACCTTGGGATGGTCCGGACTCGTGCTGTTGGCGATCGGCAGGTCGCGCGGATCGAAGATGCGGATTTCGGCCCCGAACACCCGCAGCAATCGAGCCGCTTCTTCGACGAGGAGTCGCGAGTAGGACCGCGTCCGGAGGCTACCGTAGAGCAGAAGGATGCGAGGTGGATGCACGGCGCGATCGGCCGGTTCCAGCCGATGCAGGTCGGGCGGCGCTATGAGATGTCGCCGCAACGCCGGAAGCGTATCATCGAACGCGCCGGCGAGCGCGAATTGTCCGTCGTTCATTAGACAGGCCGCGGTGAGAACCGCTCGCCGTCTTCCTTGTTGAAATCGGTTGGCAGGGGCGCATCCAGCAGGTCGAGCACCGTCTCAGACGGCCGGCAGAGACGAACCCCCTTCGGCGTGACGACGATCGGGCGATTGATCAGGATCGGGTGCTGTTCGATCGCGTCGAGGAGCGCGTCATCGGGCAACGAGGGATCGCCGAGCCCCAGCTCGTCGAACGGCGTTCCCTTCTGTCGCAGGATGGAACGCAACGGCACGCCCATGCGGCGCACCAAATCCTGCAGCTCCGCCCGGCTTGGAGGCGTCTTGAGATATTCGATGATAACCGGCTCTGCGCCAGTCGCCCGGATCATCGCCAATGTATTGCGGGACGTGCCACAAGCTGGGTTGTGATAGATCGTTATCGTCATAGGGTTGCCTCTGCTTTGAGCGGGTGCGCCACACGAACCGGTTGCTTCAGCAACCAGCTCATGAGGATGAGCGAGCAGACGGCGCCGACGAGTTGCGCCGCGATGAAGCCCGGCAGGTCGATTGGGCGAATGCCGGAGAACGTATCGGTCAGCGCCCGTGCGATCGCGACCGCGGGGTTGGCGAACGACGTGGACGCCGTGAACCAATAGGCGGCGGTGATGTAGAGCCCGACGAGCCACGGCACCGAAGTCTGCGCAAACCGGATGCCCGCCAGGATGGTCGCGACCAGACCAAAGGTCGCGACCCACTCCGAAAACCACTGCGCGCCGCCCGTGCGGACGTGCTGCGACGCCTCGAGGAGCGGCAGCGCGAACATCAGATGCGCGGCCATTGTCCCGGCGATACCGCCAGCGATTTGCACCGCCGTATAGAGTGCGGCCTCACCGATAGGCAGGTCGCGGCGTAAGGCAAAGACGAGGGACACGGCCGGATTGAAATGCGCCCCCGAAATTGGGCCGAGCGTTGTGATGAGCACGACCAACATCGCCCCCGTCGGGATCGTGTTGCCGAGCAGGGCGAGCGCCACGTCATGCGTGAGCGTCTGCGCCATGATGCCGGAGCCGACGACGGTCGCCACGAGGAGCGCTGTGCCCAGCGCCTCGGCTGCGAGGCGCCGGGGCAAGTCATAGTGCGCGCTCATGCTGTGCAGCATTCGATTGGGCTTTCGGTGCGCAGCATACCACCTGCGCGGCACCCGGTTCGTCGTGGACTTCAGCAGTAGTTCGGATGGGACCGAGGTCCGCGCTGTCGCCGTAGACGGTGCTCTCACCGACGGTCAGGAAGGTTTCCCACGACAGGCCTTGCGGATCGGTGATCCAAGCCTTTTCGGATTGGGCATAGCAGCAGACCGTCGCGCCCTCTTCCAGGACGGGGCGGTCGGCGCGCTGCAGCCGCTCGTAGACGTCGTGCAGCTCATCCTGCGTCTCGACCTGGATGCCGAGATGATCAAGGCCCGCATTACCGGAGCGGGTCGAGATCGCGAAGTTCACGCGCGGGTCGTCCAGCATCCACTTGGCGTAGTCGCCCTTTACCACAGTGGGTTTTGTTGCAAACAGCGCGCTGTAGAACCGGACGGATTGGGCGAGATCCTTAACGGAGACGTGCACGTGCAGGCGCTTCATGGCGCGTGCCTCCTTTGTTGCGGTTCGCGGGGAGCGAATCGCAGGTTGCAAGGTCGCAGGACGCCGCATCGCCCTGACAGCAGTTTTCGGTGAGATAGGCGAGCAGTCCGTTCATCGCTTCATACTGCGCCGCGTAGATCAGCGAACGGCCCTGCCGCTCGAACGACACGAGCCCCGCGTGGCGAAGCTGGTTCAAGTGAAACGATAACGTGGCCGAGGGTAGCCCGAGCCGCTCGCTGATTTGGCTGGGCGACAGACCATCTGTCCCGGCCTGAACCAACAGACGGAAGACATCGAGCCTGTTTTCCTGAGCGAGCGCGGCCAACGCGGCTATGGCATCCGACCTTTCCATATTTCGATAATCATGGAATTGACCGGTCGTGTCAAGAGGACCGTATGCCTGCGGCTAATGCGGCTGCGCTCATTCCGGCGCGCCTCGTTCGTCATTGACAGTCCGGCTGGCCATGGCTGATCTTCGTCGGAAGACGAATAGAGTCATTCAGACCGCAGCAGCCTGCCCCTATGGCCGAACTCGCCGGCATGACCGGGCTGCGCTATTAAAAATGCTTGATCTAACAGAGATAGAGCGAAGCCATGCCTCCCGTTTCTTGCGCCT
>CAYSTX010000317.1:0-3955 GCA_964434035.1 uncultured Acetobacteraceae bacterium | reverse complement strand
CCTGGCTCGGCGGGCAGCGGGCGGCGCTGCTGATGCAGTCATCGGGCGTCGGCAACTGCGTCAACATGTTCTCGCTGCTCGTCACGTGCCGGCTGCCGTTCCTGACGCTGGTTACGATGCGGGGCGAATGGGGCGAGTTCAACCCGTGGCAGGTGCCGATGGGCACGGCGACCCCCGACGTGATGCGCGCCGCCGGTCTGCATGTGCGCCGCGTCGACCATGCGGACGACGCAGCCGAGACTGTCGCCGCCGCCGCTTCGCTCGCGTTCGACAGCCAAGTGCCGATCGCGGTCCTGTTCTCCCAACGGCTGATCGGCACGAAGGTGTTCGTGAAATGAAACCATATCAGCGACGCCCCGACGGCACGCTCGACCGCCGCAACGTCGTCGCGACCCTGCTCGCCGACGCGGGCGACCTGCTGGTCGTCACCGGCCTCGGCGCGCCGACCTTCGACGCCGCCGCTGCGGGCGACCGGGCCGAGACGTTTTATCTCTGGGGTGCGATGGGCGGGGCCTCGATGGTCGGCCTCGGCATCGCGCTCGCGCAGCCGAAGCGGCGGGTGTTGGTGTTGACGGGCGACGGGGAGATGCTGATGAGCCTGGGCGCGCTCGCGACAATCGCGGGGGTCGCGCCACCCAACCTCTCGATCGCGGTGCTCGACAATGCCCGGTTCGGAGAGACCGGGTCGCAGCGGAGCCACACGGGCCTGACCACGGACCTCGCCGCAGTGGCCCGCGCCTGCGGCTGGGCGGAGACGGTAACGGTGACGGACGAGGCGGGGGTTATGGGGGTCGCCGGCGCGCTGCGCGAGCGGCCGATCTTCGCCGTCGTTCGGATCGCGCCCGGCGAGCTGACCCGGTTCCTGCCGCCGCGCGACGGCGTCTATCTCGCGCATCGGTTCCGGGCGGCGCTCGGTTTCGCGCCGTCCTGACGACAGCGGCCGACCAGAGCCGGACGTAGCGGGCCGGATCGACCATCGTCGCGTCGGTGACGACAATTTCGTCCGGCGGTTGCGGCAGCGGCGGATAGTCGAGCCCCTGGCACGGCGTGCTGCAATCGGAGAGCTGCAACCCTGGGGTGTGCTCCCCCGCATCCGGAGTGCCACCAGGAATTTGATCATCAGATTCGCGTAATGGCCGCCCGGGCCGTTATGGAAAATGCGGCGGGAACCGGGCTTGTCTTGCATGGTTTCGGTACGGTGAGGGGAACAGGCGATCGGGACGCGCCACGCCTATCACGCACCGGCGATGCGGGAAGATTCTAATGGTGTACCGTTTCTATGCCAGTCGGTCCATGGCCGATATCTTGCTTGACAGAGCGCCGGTCGCATGGGCGCATCGCCCCCTTGAGAAACGAGCGCCGTGTGGAGACGCCGTGCGTGTTACAGCGCGATCATGGCTGGTTCTTGAGCGTAATCACCCACCAGATCGCGGCCGGGCGCGCGCGCCGTCGGTGGTGTGCGGCTTCGTTACAATGCGAATGTTGCGATATGCGCCGCACGGATGATCTTTCCGTTATGCGCAGTCTCACCCTCGCTCTCGGCGTGCTCCTCTTCTCTACAACCTACGCTGCCGCCCAGCCCGCGCTCCCACCCGCGCAGGGCGTGCCGGGAGGCGTACCGGTGGAGATCGCGCCGGCGACCACGCAGGACGTGCCGGTCTATCTGCGCGGCATCGGCACCGTCCGGGCCTCCGTCGCGGTCCTGATGCGGGCGCGGGTTGATGGCACGCTGGTCAGCGTTCCGGTGACCGAGGGGCAGTTCGTGCACGCGGGCGACATCCTGGCGATCATCGACCCCCGTCCGTATCAGGCGACCCTCGATCAAGCGCTGGCGAAGAAGGCGCAGGACGTCGCGACGCTCGCAAACGAGCGCGCCGACCTCTCCCGTTACACCGCTCTCGCCCAGAAGGATTTCGCATCGCGCCAGCAGGTCGACTCGCAGCAGGCGATGGTTCAGTCGCAGCTCGCGCTGATCAAGGCCGATGACGCGGCGATCGAGGCGGCGCAGCTCAACCTCGGCTTCTGCATCGTGCGCTCGCCCACGGATGGCCGTGTCGGCCTCCGCCAGCTCGATCCCGGTAACCTGATCCACGCGAACGACGCAACCGGCATCATCACCGTCGCCCGCGTCCAGCCGATCGATGTCGTGTTCACCCTGCCGCAGGACGATCTGCCCCGCGTTTCCGCCGCGATGGCGCACGGCACGCTGCCGGTCGCCGCACTGGCCAGCGACACCGGCGCGGTTCTGGACGAGGGCACGCTGCTGACGACCGACAATACGATCGACACCGGGACCGGCACGATCCGGCTGAAGGCGAGGTTTCCGAACGAGAAAAACACTCTCTGGCCCGGGCAGTTCGTCGACGCACGGCTGCAGGTCGACATTCGCCACGGCGCGACCACGGTGCCGTCCTCCGCGGTCATGCACGGACAACAGGGCCTGTACGTCTACGTGATGAAGCCGGACAACACCGTCACGCGCGCGGCAGTCGACGTGGCGCAGGATGACGGCACGCTCGCGGTCGTGACGAACGGCCTCTCACCCGGCACGCAGGTCGTCCGGTCCGGACAGTCGCGGCTCCAGGACGGCATAAAGGTTGCGGTCATGCCGTCGCCGGCCGACGCGACGACCGCCGCCGCTCGCGCCCGCGCGATCGATTAAGCGGATGAGCATTTCGACGCCCTTCATTCGCCGGCCGGTTGCAACCTCATTGTTGATGGCGGCGTTCGTCCTGGTTGGGCTCGCCGCCTATCCGTTCCTGCCGGTGGCGCCGCTGCCGCAGGTCGATTTCCCGACGATCACCGTGTTGGGCAAATTCCCCGGCGCCAGTCCGGAGGTGATGGCGGCGACCGTCGCGCAGCCGCTCGAGACGCAATTCGCGCAGATCTCGGGCGTCTCGCAGCTCACGTCGCTCAGCGTCATCGGGCAGACGCAGGTGACGCTCCAGTTCGACCTCAATCGCAACATCGACGCCGCGGCCGGTGACGTGCAGGCCGCGATCAACGCCGCGTCGGGTCAGTTGCCGAAAAATCTGCCGAGCCCACCGATCTATTGGAAGTCGAACCCGGCCGACAGCCCAATCCTTATCCTGGCGGTCCAGTCGGACACCCTGTCGCTGATCGAGGCCGATGACTACGCCGATACCATCCTGTCGCAACAAATCAGCCAGATCTCCGGCGTCTCACAGGTGCTGATCGGCGGTGAGCAGAAACGCGCTGTGCGGGTGCAGATCGATCCCGGCCGCCTCGCCGCGATGGGCATGACGCTCGAGGATGTGCGCGCGACGCTGACGAACGCGACCGTCAACCTGCCGAAGGGCAGCATTGACGGCGCGCTCCGATCCTTCACAGTCTATGACAACGATCAGCTGACCGCAGCGTCGCAATACAACAACGTCATCATCGCCTATCGCAACGGCGCTCCGATCCGTGTGCGGGACATCGGCCGCGCCGTCGACGCGCCGGAAAACACGCGCCTCGCCGGGTGGCAGAACGGCAGGCGCGGCATTCAGCTGCTGATCTTCAAACAGTCGGGCGCCAACGTCATCGGCACGGTCGAGCGGATCAAGGCGCTGCTGCCGCAGCTCGAAGCGTCGATCCCACCGTCGGTCCACGTTTCCGTTATCGCCGACCGCACACAGACGATCCGCGCCTCAGTCGCCGACGTGCAGTTCACGCTGATGCTGTCGGTGGCGCTCGTCGTCATGGTGATCTTCGTCTTCCTGCGAAGTTTCTGGGCGACCGTGATCCCGAGCATCACCATACCGGTCGCGCTGATCTGTACGTTCGCGGTGATGTATTTGTTCGGCTACAGCCTCGACAATCTGTCGCTGATGGCGCTGACGATCGCGGTCGGGTTCGTGGTCGACGACGCCGTGGTGGTGATCGAGAACATCGTGCGCCATCTTGAAGCGGGATTGACGCCGATGCAGGCCGCGCTGAAGGGATCGGCCGA
>CAYSTX010000316.1:0-3981 GCA_964434035.1 uncultured Acetobacteraceae bacterium | reverse complement strand
TCTCTTTGCCAGGAGTTCTGCAAGCGCCGTGCCATCTGTACAATTGCGGAGGAGCGCGCGGCGCGGGGAAATTGGCTGCGCTGTCAGCGCGTTATCCGAGGCGAACGCGATTACTCATTCGCCGTGCGACGACTTTGCGACGTGCATTTGCTCAAGGGACGAGCCGCCAGGAGCGGTTAGGCTCCTTCACGTCAACGTTGCTAAACCATAACATAGATACGTTAACGATAACGTAAGTAGCGGACGTGCCGGGCTCGCAGATTCAAGGGGCAATCACCGTCAGCGTTCAATCATGTCGGAAGCTGCAGCGGAGCTGATCCGCCGCGGCGCCGAAGCCACGTGCCCAGCGCGATCGGCTGGGGAGGAGAAGATCATGACTGCCACGCTGACGATTCTGGTGAACTTCAACGGCATCAACGGCCGCTCTCCGGACTACGGAAGCCTGTTCTTTGATAGCAATGGCAATTTGCTTGGCACGACGTCCCGCGGCGGGGCAAAAGATGACGGCACGGTGTTCGAGATCGCCAAGACCGACGGTCGCTACGCGAGTGCCCCCACCACGCTAGTCAGCTTCAATATCAGCAACGGCGCTTTGCCGAGCAACGGCCTGATCGCCGACGCCAACGGCGACCTGTTCGGCACGACGAGCAGTGGCGGAACCGGCAATTACGGCACGGTGTTCGAGATCGTCAGGACTGACAGCGGCTACGCGAGCGCCCCCACCCTGCTGGCCGGCTTCTCCGCCCTCCATTACGGCCCGGTCAGCGGCCTGGTTGCCGATGCCAACGGCAACCTGTTTGGGACGACTCTCTACGGGTCAGCAAGCGCTGGCGGCGTGTTCGAGATCGCCAAGACCGACAGCGGCTATGTCCCCTTCAGATTTCTGGCCGACTTCCACACCAGCGACGGCGCCCAGCCGACCGGCAACCTGATCGTCGATGCCAATGGTAACCTGTTTGGCACGACGACCGACGGTGGGGCGAACTACGGCGGCGGCACGGTGTTCGAGATCGCCAAGACCGCCAACGGGTATGCCAGCGCGCCCACCACGCTGGTCAGCTTCCATAAAGACGACGGTTACGGCTACCCGCACGGCGGCCTGATCATGGATGCCGACGGCAACCTGTTCGGCACGACAACCGGGGTTCTCAACGGCGGCATTTTTGATGCGACGCATGGTTATGGGACAGTGTTCGAGATCGCCAAGACCGCCAACGGGTATGCCAACGCCCCCACCACGCTGGTCAGCTTCAACTCCAGCAATGGCGCCCAGCCGTTCGGAAGCCTGATCGTCGATGCTAACGGCAACCTGTTCGGCATGACATCCTCCGGCGGGGCGAATGGCTATGGGACCGTGTTCAAGATCGCCAAGACCGACAGCGGCTATGCCAGCATCCCCACCACACTGGTCGACTTCACCTCCAGCAACGGCGCCAACCCGCAGGGTAGCTTGATCGCCGATGGCAACGGCAACCTGTTCGGCACGACCGAGAACGGCGGGGCGAACAAAGACGGCACGGTGTTCGAGATTACCGGGAGCGGCTTTGTTGTGCCGCCCATAACCCTGACGATCGCGGGTATTTCCCCCGACACCGGAGCGACTGCGAGCGATGGTCTGACCAACGCGCCGACTGTGACGATCAACGGCACCATCGACGTCGCGGACGCCAGCCGAACGATATCGGTCTATAACGGGACGACGCTGCTCGGCACGACCACGGCGACGGCCGACGGCCATTGGAGCCTCGCCGGCCTGACGCTGGCGCAGGGCGCCAACAACCTGACCGCGCTGGCGGGAACGGGAACATCGCCCGTATTCACCACGACGCTCGATACGACGCCTCCGGTGGTGTCAGTCGGCGCGTCGCCGAGCACCGGAGCGGAGCATCTCGGCCAGACGATTACGCTCATTCTCTCGTTCAGCGAGGCGATCCGGGTTTCGGGCGGCACGCCGACCCTGACGCTGAACGACGGCGGAACGGCGACCTATGACGCGGCCGCGACCGCGGCGCTCGGCAATCCCACCAAGCTCGCTTTCAGCTATACGGTCGGCGCCTCGGACATTCCGGTCGACGCCGTTGCAGTCGTCGACCACAACCTGAACGGCGCGACCATCACCGACCTCGCCGGCAATGCTGCTGACTATAGCGGTCTGTCCGCAAGCCTTCCCGGCCTGTCGGTCCGGCCGACTGCCGTCACGGCGGTCCTTGCCTCACCGGCAAGCGGCACCGAGTCGATCGGCCAGATCATCACGCTGACGCTGGTGTTCAACCAGGGCGTGACCGTGTCGGGTGGCACGCCGACGTTCACGCTCAACAACGGCGGGACGGCCGTCTATGACGCGGCCGCAACTGCGGCGCTGGGAGATCCGACCAGGATGGTCCTCAGCTATACGGTCGCGGCGACGGATTCACCGGTGAATAGCCTCGCGATCGTGCGCGGCGACCAGAACGGCGCCGTCATCGTCGATGCGGCGGGACATGGGCCGGACTTCACGGCCGCGTTCACCAGTTTCCCCGCCGTCCATATCCAGTCGGGTGCGACGGTCGTGTCGGTGGTCGCATCGCCTACGAGCGGGGTCGAGCATATCGGCGACACCATGACATTCACGATCGGCATGGATCGCGCCGTGACAGTTTCAGGGGGGACGCCGACGCTGAGGCTCAGCAACAACGGAACGGCGACCTACGATGCTGCGGCGACCGCGGCGCTCGGCGATCCCACCAAGCTGGTCTTCAGCTACACCGTCGCGGCTTCTGACGGATCGGTGATCATCATAAACATACTGAACGAAGCATTCGGCATACATAAAGGCGCCACGATCCTGGATTCGACCGGTTCGGCCTCCGATTTCTCGGCGACGCTCACGGGTTTTCCCGGCATTCAGATCGACGCGATGCCGCAGGTGACGGTGACGTCCTTCGTTGCCTCACCCGCGAGCGCGATCGAGAATGTCGGCGGCACCATCGTGTTCACGATGACCATGAGCGGGCCCGTCACGGTCTCGGGCGGCACGCCGACGTTCACGCTCAACAACGGGGGGAAGGCTGTCTATGACGCGGCCGCGACCGCGGCGCTGGATGATCCCGCCAAGCTGGTGTTCAAATACACCGTCGCGGCATCCGACTTGCTGACGAACGGCCTGTCCGTTGTGCGCGGCGACCAGAACGGCGCCATCATTCTCGATGCAGCGTGGCACGGACCCGACTTCTCGGGGGCCTTCACGAACTTCCCCGGCATCGGGGTTTTGACGCCCGCTACAGCTGTAACTTCAGTCGCGACCTCGCCTTCGAGCGGCACCGAAGAGCCCGGCGATGTCATCGCACTCACCTTCACCATGAGCCGGGCCGTGACCGTGACGGGCGGCACGCCGACCCTGACGCTCAACGACGGCGGGACAGCCACCTATGACGCGGCCGCGAGCGCCGCGCAGGGCGATCCGACCAAACTGGTGTTCAACTATGCGGTCCACGCCGACTATAACGTGCACAATGTGGACGCGCTCGCTGTCGTCCAGGAGAACCTGAATGGCGCGGTCATTTCGGATGGCAGCCCGAGAGCGCCGGACCTCTCGGGCATGATGACGCCTGTCCCGAATCTCGCCGTGAAGGTCGGCATCGACCTCGCCAATATCGCGTTCGGCCCCAGCTTGACGCTGGGCTATGCCGCCAACCAGGACAACAGCGGTGGCCTGCTCACCGTAAGCGACGGGACCCACAGTTCCGTCATCACCCTGCTGGGTCAGTACGCCGCGGCGGACTTCCACACCTGGAGCGATTTCCACAGCGGCACGCTCGTCACCGATCCCGGGCTGACAGGCGCACCAGCCGCGACGTTCCTGGCATCGCAGCATACGTGAGAAAGCGCGGGCGTGACGGCGGAGGGGACGGCTAGACTGACGCCGTCGCGGCGCCAATCGCCGCGGCCCCCTCCGCCAGATGCCGCCCCGCGATATACCCGAACGTCAGCGCCGGCGCGAGC
>CAYSTX010000315.1:0-4006 GCA_964434035.1 uncultured Acetobacteraceae bacterium | reverse complement strand
CCGGAGTTCCACGGCTCGACCGCGGCGAGCGCGAAGCCGCAGGCGGCGGCGGCGTCGGCGGCCGTGCCTCCCGCCTCCAGAATCGCGATGCCGGCCGCGGCGGCGGCGGACGATTGCGACACGACCATCCCGCGCCGACCGTGGGCGGCGGGTTTCGTCAGGTGCCAGTTCTGCGTGACGTGCGGGGGCGGAATGAATGTTTGCATGGCCGGAACCGTAGGCGGGCCATCGGCGCTTGGCTACTGCGCCGGAAATGCGTCCGGCACCGTCGCGCCGTGCTACAATTCCGAGTCGGCGCACGGAGCGTCGATGAGAGGTGATGGCGGACAAATGATCGGCGTCGATTGGGGCACAACGCGGTTTCGTGCGTGGCGGCTCGGGCCGGACGGGGCGGTGCGCGACCAGCGGAACGGCGAGCGCGGCATCATGACGGTCAATGACGGGCGGTTTGCCGACGTGTTGCGCGACGCGATCGGCCCGTGGCTCGCGGCGGGCGAGGATCGCGTGTTGCTGTGCGGCATGGTGGGCAGCCGGCAGGGCTGGCAGGAGGCACCGTACGTCTCCTGCCCCGCCGGCGCGGCCGACCTCGCGCAACGGCTGACGGATGTGCCGTTTCGCTGGGCGCGCGCGCGGCTCGTGCCGGGCCTGTCGGGGCGGGACATGAACGGCGTGCCGGAGGTGATGCGCGGCGAGGAGACGCAGATCGTCGGCGTCCTGCCCGCAATCGACGGCGAGGGACTCGTCTGCCTTCCCGGCACGCACGCGAAGTGGGCGCGCGTCGCTGGTGGACAGGTGATCGGGTTCTCGACGCACATGACGGGCGAGGTCTACGCGGCGCTGCGCGGACACACGATCCTCGGCCGCCTGATGCGCGATGGTGGCCACGATCAGGAGGCGTTCAGCCGCGGCCTTGCGCGCTCGGCCGACGCGGGCGGGTTATTGCACCACCTGTTCGGCATCCGCGCCCTCGGCCTCGCCGGCCTGCTGCGCGACGCGGCGGCGCCGTCCTACTTGTCCGGCCTGCTGATTGGGCACGAGGTGCGCGCGGCGATGCCCGGCCCTTCCGACGTGCATCTGGTTGGTGCCGCGGAACTCGTCGCGCTGTACGCCGAGGCGATCACGGCGCGCGGCGGCAACCCGATCGTCCACCCGCCCGACGCGGCGGCAACCGGCCTCGCGACGATTGGCGCGGCGGCTTCATGGTAAGCCCGTCCGGCGACAATACGGCGCGGCTCTTTGACGCGCTCGGCCTCTGCCCGATCATCGCGATTCTGCGCGGTATCAAACCGGAGGAGACGGACGGGATCGGCGCCGCACTGCTCGAGGCGGGAGTCCGGGTGATCGAGGTGCCGCTCAATTCTCCGTCACCGCTCGACAGCATCCGCCGCATGCAAGCCGCGTTCGGGACTCGCGCGCTGATCGGCGCCGGCACCGTCATGACAATCGCCGACGTGCGCGCGGTCGCCGATGCCGGCGGACGACTGATCGTGACGCCGCATGCAGATCCGACCATCACGCGCGTCGCGCACGATGCCGGGCTCGCGACGTGTCCCGGTTTTTTCACGCCGACCGAGGCGTTCGCCCTTCTTGCCGCCGGAGCGGACGCGCTGAAACTATTTCCGGCCGAGGCGGCGGGACCAGCGACGCTGCGGGCGATCCGCGCCGTTCTGCCGCAGGGGACGCGCGTGCTGCCGGTCGGTGGCGTCGATGCCGCGAGCATCCCTTCGTGGCGCGGGGCAGGCGCCACCGGCTACGGCGCCGGGTCGGCAATCTTCAAGCCGGGGGACAGCGCGGAGACGGTCTTCACGAAAGCAACCGCACTTGTCGCCGCTTGCCGCACCGAGGCGCGCTAGCGAAACGCTCCGGGCGCACCCCGCTCACAACAACCGAAGGTGGACGGCATGATCGCGCAGCACACGCGCGTACTCCGGACTGATGCAGAAATGACCCGCTCCTGCGTCAGCAATGCAAAGCCTGCTTAGCTCCATTGCGTCCCTTGCGTCCCCCGCTTACTGTGGCTGCCGAGGACTAAAAAACGCGACGGGCAAACCAATCGCGAGATCAGGGAGACGTTTCGGCATGACTGATCAATCGGGCGGCCTCACGCAGGGCGTGACGCGCCGTGATGCGCTGAAGACGACGGCCGCCATCGCGGCGGGCGCTGCCCTACCTCTTGTCCACATTCGCACCGCAGGCGCCGCGGGCAAGCTCAATTGCGGCTTCTGGGACCATTGGGTTCCCGGTGCGAATGATGAGATGCGCAAGCTGATCAAGGAATGGTCCGACAAGAACAAGGTCGAAACATCCGTCGATTTCATCACCTCGGTCGGCAACAAGAACCTCCTGACGATCGCCGCTGAGGCACAGGCAAAGACCGGCCACGACTTGCTGGCTTACCCGACCTGGGAGGTGCGCAACAATTCGCGCCTGCTCGAGCCGATGGACGACGTAATGAAGCGTCTGTCCGCGAAGTATGGGGAGATCAACAGTATCGTTGATTACCTATCGAAGGTTGACAACACGTATCGCGCCGTTCCGGCCATCTCGGGCTCGCAGAACAAGCCAGCCTGTTCGCGGATCGACATTTTCAAACAGCATGTCGGGATGGATCTGCAGGCGATATTCCCGCCGAGCGGTCCGATGGGTCCAGGCTATGATCAGTGGACGTGGGACAAATTCCTGACGGCGGCCGAGGCCTGCGCCAAGGCGGGCGCGCCGTTCGGGCTGCCGATGGGGCAATTCACCGACGCTGTCGACTGGGTCGGCGCGCTGTTCCGCAGCTACGGCGCCGAACTCGTCAACGCCAAGGGCGACGTCACCGTGAAATCCGACGCGGTGATGGCGGTCATGGAATACATGAAGAAGCTGGTGCCATTCCTGCCCAAGGACGTCTGGTCCTGGGACGACGCCTCGAACAACCGCGCGCTTATTTCGGGGCAGTCCGCGCTCATCTTCAACCCGCCGTCGGCCTGGGCCGTTGCGGTGCGCGACAATCCCAAGGTCGGCGAGCAGTGCTGGACGCATCCGACACCGTCCGGCCCGAAGGGTCGGTTCACGCCGTATCTGCCGTATTTCTGGGGCGTCTGGGGCTTCGCGCCGAACAAGGCGGCGGCGAAGGAGCTGATCGAGTGGCTGAGCGAGCGTGAGCAGGCCGAGCGGCTCTGCACGGTGTCGCACGGCTACGACATCCCGCCGTTCCAGAGCATGACGAACTTCCCAGTCTGGCAGAACGAGGGGCCGCCGAAGGGCACGGTTGCCAACTATCCGGTCAAGCCGGAGCACCATGCGGAATCGTCGATCGCCGCCTTCCCGGCGCCGCCCGACGTCGCGGTGCAGATCTACAACCAGGCAACCATGACCAAGATGGTCGCGAAGATGTCGCAGGGTGGCGACTCGCCGGAGAGGGCGATCGCCTGGGCGCAGAACGAGCTCGAGGGCTTCGTGCGGGGCTAACGCGCGCAAGCCTACGCCTGCGAACGGGAGGATCACGATGGCGGACGGTTCGATCGCCGCAGTGCCGGCCAGCTTCGGGGGCAGCGCCGCCCGGCCCGGCGGCCTGCATCGCTTGGTACGGCGGCGATCGACCATCGCCTTCGTCATGTGCTTGCCGCTGATTCTGCTGATTGTCGGCCTGGTCGTCTATCCGGCGCTCTACGCGATCTACCTGTCGATGATGAACAAGCACATGACGAAGTTCATCGGCCTCGACAATTTCGCGTTCCTGCTGAAGCGTGACACGTTTCAGATGGTCATCTTCCAAAGCGTGCTGTTCGCGGTCACCGCGGTCGCGCTCAAGGCGATCATCGGCTTCGCGATCGCGCACTTCATGCACGAGATTCCCGGCCGCTCGCAGCGGATCTGGCGCGGCCTGCTGCTGGTGCCGTGGGTCATTCCGCTCGCCATGTCGACGCTCGGCTGGTGGTGGCTATTCGACCCGAGCTACTCGGCGTTCAACTGGGTGCTTCAGCAGATCGGTCTGCCGGCCGTGCCGTGGCTTGGGCAGCCG
>CAYSTX010000314.1:2091-4030 GCA_964434035.1 uncultured Acetobacteraceae bacterium | reverse complement strand
CGAACCAGCACGCCGCCGCCTGCATGACGAAGCGGTGCGCTTCTTCTTTCGTGGGTTCGTCGCGAGGTCGGTCGCATGACCGCCCGCCATCGCGGCGAGAATGTTGGCCGATGCAGGCGCCACGACCAGGAGGTCGGCGGCGCGCGAGAGCTGGATGTGCCCCATTGCGCTCTCCTCCGTCAGCGAGAAGAGATCGGTGTGCAGCGGTTCCTCAGTAAGGGCCTGCACCGAGAGAGGTGTCACGAATTGCTCGGCCGCCTTTGTCATGACGGCAGTGACGCCGATCCCCTCGCCGCGCAGCAGCCGGATCATCTCCAGCGCCTTATACGCGGCGATCCCGCCGCTGATGATCAGGAGAATGCGGCTCATGTCCGAAACCCCGCATGAATCGCGGCGATGCCGCCTGACAGATTGCGAACGCTGACGCGCGAAAAGCCGGTTTCCCGCATCATCGCCGCGAGCCGCTCCTGGTCGGGGAAGGTCCTGATACTTTCGGCCAGATACCGATAGCTCTCGGCATCACCCGCAACCGCCTGCCCAAGGCGCGGCAGCACGCCGAAAGACCAAGCGTCGTAAATCGGCGCCAGAGCAGCGACGCGCACATGGCTAAATTCGAGACAAGCGAAACGACCGCCCGGGCGCAGGACTCGGCGTGCTTCGGCGAGAACCGCTTCCTTATCGGTGCAATTGCGCAAGCCGAACGCGATCGAGACGACGTCCACCGTGCGATCGGGGATGGGCAGTCGCTCCGCATCGCAAACAACAACGGCAATATCGCCGATCAGACCGCGGCCAACAGCGCGCTCGCGGCCGACCGCGACCATGGACGCGTTGATATCGGACAAAATGACCGGACCGCCACCGGCAGCGAGCCAGCCGAAGCTGATGTCGCCCGTCCCGCCGGCCAGATCGAGCAGCGACGCCTGCGGGCGCGGCGACAACGCCGTCACGAACGCGCGCTTCCAGACACGATGGACCCCGAGAGACATCAGGTCGTTCATCAGATCGTAGCGGGGAGCGACGCTGTCGAACACCGCGCGGACCATGCCGGCCTTCGCATCGCGTGGCACGCGGCGATAGCCGAAATCGGTCTCGGACGAAGCGTTGGGGTTGCCGACGGTCATCCGCGCTATATAGCGTGCCAAAGCACCATGCCGGAACTCCCCGAAGTCGAGACCGTGATGCAAGGCCTCAAGCCGCTGATGCTGGGGCAGACAATCGTGCGCGTTCAGGTCAACCGGTCCGACCTCCGTTGGCCGCTCCCGCCGGGCCTACGGCAGATGATGACCGGCGCCCATGTCGTCGAGCTCGCGCGGCGGGCCAAATACATTCTGGTGCGGCTGGATCGGGGGATAACGGTCCTGCTGCATCTCGGAATGTCGGGACGAATGACGACGGCGCGCGTCGCGGACGTCCTTCGCATCCCGCAGGCACACGAGCACCTCGTCATCGAAACCGCATCGGGCTGGCGGATCGGCTTCGTCGATCCGCGCCGGTTCGGGTCCGTCGACATGATCGAAAGCGACCACGAAGAGGAGCATCCTCGGCTCCTCGGGCTTGGACCAGAACCGCTGGACCGCGATTTCGACCCGATACGTCTGACTGCGGCGTTGGCCGGGCGGCACACGACGATCAAAGCCGCCCTGCTCGATCAGTCCGTGGTCGCGGGGCTCGGTAACATCTACGTCTGCGAGGCGCTGTTTACCGCTTCGATCAGCCCGCGTCGCGCGGCCCATACGGTATCGGGCGAGCGGGCCGTCAGGCTCGTAGCCTCGATCAAGCAGACGCTGACGGACGCGATCGCCGCCGGCGGCTCCAGCCTCCGGGACTACGTGCAGCCGGACGGCGCCCTTGGCTATTTCCAACACTCGTGGCGCGTGTACGCGAGAGAGGGCGAACCCTGTCCGCACTGTCCCGGCCGCCCCGCGTGCCCCGGTGT
>CAYSTX010000314.1:0-1991 GCA_964434035.1 uncultured Acetobacteraceae bacterium | reverse complement strand
GACCGTGCCTTCGCCGCCGGCGCTGACATCAAGGAGATGAAGGATCGGACCTATCCGGCAGTCGCGCTCGATGATTTCATCGGCGGGAAATGGGAGACGATCCTGCGTGTTCGAAAGCCGGTGATCGCGGCTGTCGCGGGTTTCGCGCTCGGCGGCGGCTGTGAACTCGCAATGATGTGCGACTTTATTCTCGCGGCGGATACGGCGAAATTCGGTCAGCCGGAGATCAACCTCGGCGTCATCCCGGGCAGCGGCGGCACACAGCGCCTGACGCGCTCGGTCGGCAAGGCAAAGGCGATGGAGCTGGTTCTGTCCGCGCGGATGATGGATGCCGCGGAGGCTGAGCGATCCAATCTCGTGTCGCGCGTCGTTCCGGCGGCGGACTTGATCGATGAGGCGCTACGCGTTGCGGCGAAGATCGCTTCGCTCTCCCCGGTCGCGGTCGCGCTCGCGAAGCAAGCCGTCAACCGTGCGCTCGAGACGACCTTGACCGAGGGCGTGCGCGCCGAACGATCGTTGTTCCTATCGCTGTTCGGAACGCCCGATCAGCGCGAGGGAATGGCGGCATTCATCGAAAAGCGCCCGGCGCGCTTCAGCGCCGGGTGATACGGTAGGTTGCTTGACTCACTCGGACCCACCTCATAGAACCATCGGCTCTCGACAGCCGGCCTTGGGCGGTTTGTCGGCTTTGCATCTTTTTTCGATCGAGACCTGAGTATGGCCAACACCGCCTCCGCCCAAAAACGCATCCGTCAGACGATCGTCCGGACCGCCCGCAACCACGCGCGAAAGTCGCGCATGCGGACGTTTGTGAAGAAGGTCGAGTTGGCTATCGCCGGCGGTGACAAGGCCGCGGCTGCGGAGGCGCTGCGTGCGGCGCAGCCGGAAATGCAGCGGGCCGCGAACAAGGGCGTCATTCACGCGAATACGGTTGCGCGCCGCCTGTCACGGCTCAGCGCGCGCATCAAGGCGCTCGGCACGTCCTGACGACGCCGCGATCCGCCCGGCGATCGCTGGGCGTCGCTCGATCTCATTCTTAGATCTGAAGTGGTTGTTCTACTAACGCGCCTTGTTGCGCATTAGTCGGATTTACTTAAGCCGGCTAGATTCTGTTTGCGCCGAACACGATTTTGGCGTATTCATTACTTCAGCGCCAGCCTGCGTTGGCAGAAGAGTGAGTAATACACGCGGGCGCGTCGGCCGGCCTGACGGCCGACCAATGATGGGTTTTTGGGGCGGCGCGTGCTGTTGAGGACAGGTGTCGGTGACGTCAGGAAAAAGCGGTCTTGAACATGACGCACAACCTGCCGATCCGGCGAAGCGACCGGCTGCCGAGCCTCAACTCGCGACGCAATGGGCGCGTATCCGCTCGCGCTTGCAAAGCGAGGTCGGTGACGTCGAATACCGCACCTGGCTGAAGCAAATGTCGCTCGTCGGGCTTGACGGCGACGAGGTCACGGTCACGCTTCCAACCCGTTTCTTGCGCGATTGGGTACGCGGCCATTACGGCGATCGGCTCAATCAACTCTGGTGCGCGGAAAACAGCGGGGTTCGACGCGTCGACATCAGGATCGGCAGCGGCGCGACGACCGGTCTGACCCAGACGGTCGCGTCGGCTGAACCGCCGGCGCCGGCCGCCACCGCGTCCGCTGGCGCACCGAACTCCAAAATCTCGGCGACTTCCCGCCCCGACGATCCGCGACCCGAAATCGCGGCGGCGCTTGATTCGCGTTTCACCTTCGAGACGTTCGTCGTGGGAAAGCCGAACGAGTTCGCCTATGCGTGCGCTCGCCGTGTCGCCGAGCATCCGGCTAGCCCCGGCTTCAATCCGCTGTTTTTGTTCGGCGGGGTTGGTCTCGGCAAAACCCATCTGATGCATGCAATCGCCTGGGAGCTTGTCGGCCGCTCCGCCGGACGCGCGCCGAGCGTGGCCTACATGTCGGCCGAGAAGTTCATGTATCGGTTTATCGCGGCGATCCGCAGTCAATCGA
>CAYSTX010000313.1:0-4056 GCA_964434035.1 uncultured Acetobacteraceae bacterium | reverse complement strand
AGCCACCAACGTGGCACCGCGCCCTCATAAAGCGGCAGCAAATCGTCGCGCGTCACCGTCGCGCCGTCGCGCACGACGATAATCAGTAGGGGCCGTTCGTCCCATTTCGGATGGCGCGCCGCGACCACCGCCGCTTCGATCACATCCGGGTGCGACACGGCGATGTTTTCTAGCGTGATCGAGCTGATCCACTCGCCGCCAGATTTGATCACGTCCTTCGACCGGTCGGTGATCATCATCGAGCCGTGCGCGTCGATCGTGCCGACGTCGCCGGTAGAGAACCAGCCCTCCGCGTCGCACGCGCTGCCCGGCGCGTCGCCGTAATAGGCGCTCGTCACCCACGGCCCGCGCATCTTCACGTCGCCGAAGCGGACGCCGTCCCACGGCAGCTCGGCGCCGCTGTCATCGGTGATCTTCATGTCGAGCAGTGGCAGCACGCGACCTTGCCGCAGCCGCGCAGTGCGCCCCGCTTCCTCATCGAGCCCGGCCTGTGCCGCCGATGGCTCGCTGAACGTGGCGACGGGGCTTATTTCCGTCATGCCCCAGGCGTGGATGATTCGAACGCCATACTCCCGCTCGAACGCCTCCATGAGCATCGGCGGGCAGGCGGAGCCGCCGGTCATGATGCGGTTCACCGTCGCGAGCCGCGCACCGGTCGCGCGCAGATGCTGCAACAGACCGAGCCACACCGTCGGCACGCCAAGCGAGACGGTGACACTCTCGGCGTTCATCAGCCGCTCGAGACTCGCGCCGTCGAGGTGCCGTCCCGGCAGCACCAGCGCCGCGCCCACGACCGGCGCCGCGTAGGGCAGGCCCCAGGCGTTGACGTGAAACATCGGCACGACCGGCATCACCCGATCGACTGCACGAAGTGCCATCGCGTCGGTCATGTTGACCGCGAGCGCGTGCAGGATCGTCGAGCGGTGGCTGTAGAGAACGCCCTTCGGCCGGCCCGTCGTGCCCGATGTGTAGCAAAGGCTGCTCGCGGTGTTTTCCTCGAAGACCGGCCAGACGTAGTCCTCATCCGACGCGGCCAGCAGCTCGTCGTAGCAGAGGCAAGCCATGCCGTCCGGTAAAGCGCATTCGGGCATCCCGGCGCGGTCGGTCATGAACACGACGGCGCGGAGATGCGAAGCGAGGCGGGGCGCGATCGCCGCGACGATCGGCGCGAACATCGCGTCGGCGAACAGCATCTGATCCTGTGCGTGGCCGATGATGTAGGCGATGTCCTCCTCATGCAGGCGCGGATTGACCGTGTGCATGATCGCCTCCATCCCGGACACGGCGTAATAGAGATCGAAATGCCGCCACGTGTTCCAGGCGAGCGTGCCGACCCGGTCGTGTGGGCGGATGCCGTGCGCGATCAGCGCGCGGGCGAGGCGGCGGGCGCGGCGTTCAGAGTCCGCGTAATTTGTGCGAAAAAGGCTGCCGTCCGCCTCGACCGATACGATTTCGGTCCGGCCATGATGGCGGGCGGCTCTGGTGAGCAGTCCGCTGACCATCAGCGGGTGTGATTGCATTAGTCCCTGCATGGCGCGTCTCCCCTCCCAGGTGACCGCCCGCCGGGTTTGCCCGATCAGGCGTTGTCGCGAATGAATCCCTTGATAAGGGGCGCGATCTCGGCCGTGAAGCGGCGGCCGTTGAAGAGACCATAATGACCGACGCCTGCCTGTTCGCGGTGCGCCCGCTTGCTGGCCGGCAGGCGCCGGCAGAGCGCGTGCGCGGCCCGCGTCTGGCCGAGGCCGGAGATGTCGTCGCGCTCGCCCTCGACCGTCAGCAACGCGGTGCGCTCGATCGCGCCGGTGTCGACGTGCCGGTTCCGCGAAATCATCAGGCCGCGCGGCAGCAGATGCTCATGGAAGACGGTTTCGATCGTTTGCAAATAGTACTCGGCCGGCAGATCCATCACGGCGCGGTACTCATCATAGAACCGGCGCTTCGAGGCGAGGCTCTCCCCGTCGCCATCGACGAGATGGAGGAACATCTGCCAATGCGCTTCCATGTGCCGGTCGAGGTTCATTGCCATGAACCCGGCGAGCTGCAGGAAGCCGGGATAGACCTGCCGCATGAACCCAGGGTTGCCGGGCGGCACGCTATGAATGACGTTGCGGCGAAACCAGTCGAGCGAATGGCGCTTGGCGAATTGGTTGACCTGGGTTGGCGCTTCCCGCGTGTCGATCGGCCCGCCGATCAGCGTCATGGAACGCGGGGCGTCCGGATCGTGTGCCGCCTCCATCAGCGCGACCGCGGCCAGCACCGGCACCGCCGGTTGGCAGACAGCGAGCAGGTGCGTTTCCGGCCCGAGGATGCGGATCGAGGCGATGACGATGTCGATGTAGTCGTCGAGGTCGAAGGACTTGACGGTGATCGGCACCGCGCGCGCGTCCCGCCAGTCGGTGATGATGACGTCATGGTCCGGCAGGAAGGCGGCGACGGTGCCGCGCAGCAGCGTCGCGTAGTGGCCGGACATGGGGGCGACGATCAGCAGCGGCGGATCCTGCGGCCGTTCGACCCCGACTCGGCGGAAACGGCGCAGCTCGCACCAAGCATCGGCCGCGATCACCTCTTCCACGACCGGAACTTCTACGCCGTCAATCGTGGTGCTGTTTAGGCCGAATCGGGGTTTGCCGAACCGGCGCGTCGAATGCTCGAAACTATCAAGCATCGCCGCGGTCACGCGGCCGAACGGTGTTTGTCGCAACGGGTTGATGGGCAGGTCGAGGATGGACAGCGCGTTGGCTGCGAAAATCCGCATCGGAGCCATCGCCAGACGCTGCATTTCGTAGTGATGGTAGAGCATGGTCGGCTTTCTCGTCGTTTAACCATCGGTCGGCCGGTCATCGTGCGTCGCGATCGGTCAACAAGCGGTTGATTAGTATTTAGGCGTCTTCTGCTGGTCCGAGAAGCATGGTTTGATGTCGGGGCAGGCATGCGTTTGCGTTAGGTATCCGAAGGTATTCCCGGGTATCCGAAAGTATTGGTAGGAGAAGAAAAACATGCGGCCCGTCCTGATCGTTACAGGCGCCAGTCAGGGCATTGGCGCTGCCGTCGCACGGCAGGCAGCCGAGGCTGGCTACGACATCGTGCTTTCGTACGTACGAGAGCACGCGCGCGCCGAGTCGGTCGCGGAAGCGGTTACCAACGCGGGTGGGAACGCGGAGGTGGTGCGCGCGGACGTTGCCGAGGAAGCGGATGTCCTCGCCCTGTTCGCCGCGTGCGACCGCCGGTTCGGCCGTCTCGACGCGCTTGTGAACAACGCCGGAATTACTGGCCCGGTTGCCCGAATCGCCGATGTCACTTCCGCGATCATCGACAGTGTGATGGGTGTCAATGTCCGCGGCGCCTACCTTTGCCTCCGCGAGGCGGCGCGGCGGATGGGCGAGGGCGGGGCGATCGTCAACGTTTCCTCACGCGCCTCCGCGCTCGGCGGCGGTGGCGAGTGGGTGCATTACGCGACCTCGAAAGGCGCGCTCGACACCCTGACCATCGGCGCGGCGCGGGAGCTCGCGGACAAGGGCATCCGCGTCAACGCGGTCAATCCCGGGCTGATCGAGACCGAGTTGCACGCGCGGTCGGGTCAGCCGGACCGGCTGGAACGGCTCCGCAGCGGCGTGCCGATGGGCCGCGTCGGCACCGCCGATGAAGTTGCGCGCGTCGTCATGTGGCTGCTGTCGGACGCGGCGTCGTATGTTACCGGCGCTTTGATTCCAGTCTCCGGCGGGCGCTAAATCGTTTCAAAACAGAAGGAAACTACCATGATCCATGAACTGCGAATCTACCACGCCATCCCCGGCAGGCTGCCGGCCCTGCTGAAGCGGTTCGAGACGATCACGCTGAAGATCTGGGAAAAGCACGGGATCCGTCAGGCCGGCTTCTGGACGACGGTGCTCGGCCCGTCGAACCAGACGCTGACCTACATGCTCGCCTGGGAAAGTCTTGCCGAGCGTGAGAAGAAATGGGCCGCGTTTCAGGCCGATCCGGAGTGGATCGCCGCCCGCGCCGAGACCGAGAAGGACGGGCAGATCGTCTCCGTGATCGAGACGTCGATCCTGCAGC
>CAYSTX010000312.1:0-4083 GCA_964434035.1 uncultured Acetobacteraceae bacterium | reverse complement strand
GTGACGGGCGCAATCACGGGCCCGATCCTCGACGCGGCCCGCTCCACGATCGTCTCCGGCCCAACCAGGTGCAGAATGTCGCCGCGCTCGAGCGTGATCTCGGGCGCGATCGGCAGCTTCTCCTCGCCCCGGGTGATCGCCCGAAGGTAGAGGCTGCGTGCCCACTCGCCCTGCGCCGCTTCGGCGAGCGTTCGGCCGATGAGGTCGCGCGCCGTCAGCCGCACCTGCACCGTCGTCACCGGAACGTCGAGCAGTTGACGGTCGTCCACCTCCTGCGGACCGTCCCCCAGCAGAGTAACCAGCGTCTCGCGCGGGCCCGACACGGCAACGACGTCACCAGGTTGCAGGATGAGGGTCGGACTCGCCTCGATGATCTCGTCACCACGGCGGACGCGCTGGACGAACAGCCGGTGGTCCGAGGCGCGCTCCTCGGCCTCCGAGACCTGACTGCCCACTACCGGCGAGTGCTCTCGAAGCCGATACGCGCGAATCTCGAAGCGCCGCCAGGCGGAGAACAGGCCGGCGGGAGAGCGTTGGATGCCGTATTTGCGCTCCAGTTCGAGCGCCTCCGCCCGCAGGTCGATCTTGATCAGCTTCGGGGCGATCGCCGTCAGGAAGACGATGACGAAGGCGGCGCCAAACAGATAACAAACCGCGTCGGCGACGGCGATGTGCGAGACGAAGAGCTCGCGCTGGGCGTCGGCAAGTGGCAACGCGTTGATCGCTTCCGTCGCCGTGCCCATGGCCGGGCTCTCCGTCAGCGCACCGGACAGCAACCCGGCGGCGTAGCCGGGATCGAGCCGCAGCACCTTCGCCACCGCGGTGGCGATCAGTAGCCCGGTGATGCCGACCACCACGGCCAACACCAGCGGCTTGGTCCCGTCCCGCTTCAGCGATTGCATGAACTGCGGGCCGACCGAGTAGCCGATCCCGAACAGAAACAGCATGAACAGAAACGACTTCGCCATCCCTGCGATAGGCACCTCGCCGAACTGCCCGATCAGCACGCCGGCCACGAGTGACCCGGTCACCGGACCCAGGTTGATCGCGCCGAATCTGATCCCGCCGATCACGTATCCGAAGGCGACCGTCAGGTAGACGGCCAGCTCCGGATACTTCGCCAGGAAGGCGCCGATCCACTGCATTGCTGCCCCCGTCCTCGAACGGACCCCGCTCTACTGCGCAAGCAACATCGCGAAGTAGCCAAATATGGTGAGCAGGATGCCGGAGAGCGCGTACGCGACCGGGAACCCGATCCACGGCACGTTGGACTGGATCTCCACCGCCGCTTCGCGGCACGGGCCGCTATGGCTGCGAGCGCCGGCGACGCCGCCCATGAGGACCGCCGCGTTCATCTTGAACACGTGCCAGCCGATCGCCCACACGATGACCGGGGGCACCGAGCACGCGATGAAGCCGACCAGGAAGATCTTGAGCGCGAGCGCCCCAGTCAGCTGTGCTAGCAGCGAGTTGCCGGCGTTGATGCCGACGATCGCGACGAACACGACCAGGCCGAGGTCCTCCAGCACGTTGCGCGCCGCCGTCGGCGTATTGCCGAAGAAGCGCAGGCGAGCGACCACAGAAGAGACGATCACGCCCGAGACGAGCAGGCCGCCCGCATTGCCGAGGCCGATGGAGGCGCCGAACGCGGGGAACTGCACTGCCCCGATAAGGAAGCCCAGGATCATGCCGAACGAAAGCGTCATCAAGTCGGTCGCGGTCGACGGGCGCACAATCCGTCCGAACGCCTGTCCGATCTTGTTCACCGCATCCTTGATCCCGACCACGGTCACGAGGTCCATGATCTGCAGCCGCGTGTCGCGGCCGACCGGGATTGGCACGCCCGCGCGCTCGAGCCCCACGACCTGGATTTGGTCGGCGCCAGGCAGTGCCCGCCATTCGTCGGGCGTCTTTTTCAGAATGTCCCGATTGGTGACCAGGATCTCCGCCCGGTCCAGCGGGAAGTCGAGCGCGACCCGTTCCGAGACCTCCGGACCGATCAGCCCCATCTTCTCGGTCATCGTCTCGCGCCGCCCGCCGAGTGCGATGATGTCGCCGATGCGCAGCTTCTCGTCAGTCGCCGCACCCAAGGCGACACCACCCCGCACCAGGTTGACTGCGCGATACTCGGGGTTAGCCCGGACGATGTCCTTCAGCGTCTGGCCTACCCACGCCGCGTTCTCGAGCCGATACGCGCGCAGGCTGCCCGGGGTCCAGCCGGAGAAGGCTGGTGTGTCGCCGCTCGCGACCCCGTGCTCCTTCTCATACGCCCGCGCCGCGGCGCGGGCGTCCACGCCCCACCACTGCGGCAGGTACTTGGTGATCAGAATAATGCCGACCGTGCCCCAGATGTAGGTAATGCCATAGGAGAGCGCGATCATGGCGGTCACGCGCTCCGGGCTTGTGCCTTCCGGCAGCTTGACCGCCCCCGCAAGTACGGCTTGCTCCGCCGAGCCGATCGCCGCCGACATCGTCTGGGACCCGGCCAGCATGCCGCCGGCCGCCCCGACCGGCAGGTCGAACATTTTCGCGCCGACAACGACGAGCGCCAGGCCGATCACGCAGCTCACGACGGCAAGAAAGGTGAACTTGATGCCGTCGCCGCCGAGCGAGTTGACGAACGAGGGACCGACCCGCAGCCCCACGCCATACATGAACAGGTAGTAGAACAAGAGCCGGGTGAAATTGTTCAGCTCAAGCTTCGTGCCGTACGTCGAGGCCCACACCGAGAGACCGCAGCCGACGATGATTGCGGACGCAACCATACCGAGCCCGTAGCCCTTGATCGACTGCCGGCCGAGCCCAACCGAGAGACCAACCGTGAAGAACAAGAGCACGTAGGGATTGGCCGCAAGCCAAGAGAAGAAAGCCTGCATTGTCGTTGTCCCCTATTCCGCCACTTCGGCCAGCTTGCGTGGGCCCGGGGCCGCTGTCGCTTCGAGCCGCACCAGCTTCAAGCCTCGCGCCCGCTCGTAGCCATGGATCTCCTTGACATCGAGCTTGCGCATGAACTCGATTGTCTCCGCCGTCAGCACCTGCCCGGGGACCATGATCGGGAACCCCGGCGGGTAGGGGATGACGAAGTTTGCCGACACCATCTCCGGCCCCTCGCGCAGCCGTCGGTCGCACTCGGCGCCGAACAGGGGCACGTATTCGCACTCGTCCGCCTTGTAGGCGGCGAAGAACGCGGAACGGATGTCCCCTTCCACCGTCGACTGGCCTGCGCCGCCGCGATAGGCGTCATGGAACCGGCTGAAGTTCGGCAGGTCGGGCACATCCTCCATCAAGGACTTCACCCGCGCCGCCAACACAGCCCGCGCAGCCTCGCCGCCCGAGGCCAGCCGATCCTCGATCCCGTTGCAGATCTCGACGAGCACCCGGATGAGGTGGGCGACATCGCTGCGCGTGTTGTTTATGTTGGACTGGATCAGCACGCTGTTACGCGACGTCTTGTTCACCTGGATCCCGTATTGATTGGCGAGGATCCCCTTGAACTCGGTGCCGTCAAACCCGGCGGTGCCGCAGACGAGAGTGATCCGGGTCGGATCGAGGTAGAACTCATCCTCCCGCATCGCCCGAACCACGTCGGCCCAGCTCACGCCCTCTTCGAGATAGTCCTGGAACCCAGAGCTTCGATATTGCTCCGGGATCATCTCGTCGGCGCCGAGCACCCGGAAGTAGCGGGAGATCAGCTTGTTGTTCTTCACTGCGATACGAATTCTCAGCGCAATTTCGATCGCGTTCATCACCAGCCCATAGCCCTCCAGCTCCATCTGCCGCCGGGCCACGTCGAGGCTGGCGATGAGCTGCTGGTTGGGGCTGGTCGACGCGTGGGTGAACACCGCCTCGTGGAACTGCGCTTCGACCTCGCGGAAATCCACATCCTTGACGAGGAGCATCGACCCCTGGCGGATCGCCGACATCGATTTGTGCGTAGAGTTGGTCTGGTACACGCGCAGGCGGACCTTGCGCGGGTCCGGGATCAAGCGCGTGCGCAACAGCTTCTCGTCGCTCGGGTTCTCGCCGTGCTCGGCTTGCTGCTTCTCATAGGCCGCGACGCTGTCCGGGTCGCGCAACCATGCC
>CAYSTX010000311.1:0-4101 GCA_964434035.1 uncultured Acetobacteraceae bacterium | reverse complement strand
ATCCGGACCGTCATTACGCTGCCGTCCAAGGCGCGGCCGCTCATCGTCGTAAGCTCGGTCGCCGCCCGTTCTTCGATCGGGATGTCGGCGAGCCCGTCGGTGATCGACCAGTCGATGGTCGAGCCGGGGACGGCGACCCAGAACGGTACGCCGGTATCACGCGCGGCTAGCGCCTTGAGGTAGGTGCCGATCTTGTTCGCAGCGTCGCCCGCGCGCGTCACCCGGTCCGCGCCGACGATCGCGAGGTCGACCTGCCCGTTCTGCATCAGATGGCCGCCCGCGTTGTCGGCGATCAGCGTGTGCGGCACGCCGTGCCGGCTCAGCTCCCACGCAGTCAGCGCCGCGCCCTGGTTGCGCGGCCGCGTTTCATCGACCCAGACATGCACGGGCACGCCCCGGTCATGTGCGACATAGATCGGCGCCAGCGCCGTGCCCCAGTCGACGGTCGCGAGCCAGCCGGCGTTGCAGTGGGTCAGGACGTTGACGGGACCGCCCGGCCGGCGCGCGGCGACCGCCTCGATCAGGGGCGCGCCGTGCTCGCCGATTGCGCGGCACTGCGCCACGTCCTCGTCGGCGATCCGCGCCGCCTCCTCATACGCGGCGGCGACGCGGGCGGGGGCGGGCAGCTCCCGGAGCCGCGACTGCATCCGAAACAGCGCCCAGCGGAGGTTGACTGCCGTCGGCCGCGTTGCGCCGAGCAGCGTCGCCGCTCGGTCCATCGCGTCGGTCGACGGGTCGGCCCGCAGCGCGAGCGCAAGCCCATAGGCGGCGACCGCGCCGATCAGCGGCGCGCCACGCACCTGCATCGCGCGGATGGCGTGCGCCGCCTGCTCAACGGTCGTCAGGCGGACGATCTCGACCGTCCAAGGCAGCTTGGTCTGGTCGATGATGTGCACCGACCAGCCATCCTGCTGGTCCGGCCAAACGGTGCGGAACGGCGTGCCGTCGATTTTCATGCGCCGTACTCCTCGGCCTTGGTCTTCGTGATCACGAGATCCGGGTATGCAGGACGCAGACCAGCGTGAACAGACGTCGTGCCGTCTCGAAGTCGATCGCGATCTTCCCTGCCAGCCGCTCGGCCATCAGGTCCGCGCCCTCGTTGTGCAGGCCGCGCCGTCCCATGTCGATCGCCTGGATCCGCGCCTCGCGCCCTTCCTCGACCGCCTTCACGTGGCTGTCGACGAGCAGCTGGTAGTCCTTGATCATCCCGCGGAACGGCCCGAGCGCGAGGAGGACAGCGCCAAGCTCCGTGCCGTCGGCGCGGCGGATGTCGAAGGCAAGCCGCCCCTCCTGGATCGAGAGATGCAGCGCGAACGGGCCTTCGCCCTGATAGCGCGGGCCGATCGGGGCGAAGCTGTTGTCGGCGGCGAGGTCGGCGACGGCCTGCGCCCGGTCAGCCTCCAGGATCGGTGACAGCCGGGTCAGCGCCTCTCCGTCCAGAACGACCCGAACGAGGCGGTATGTCGGGTCATCAGTCGTCGCGCCATCACTCATTCCGCCGCGTCGGTCTTGAGCATCCCGAGCTTTATCATCAAGCCGACCGTCGCACCCTTGATCGGGCGCAACAGCAGCAGGCAGAGCACCGCCGTCAGCGGCAGGAAGATCGCGCCCAGCACGAGGTTGGATGGGTCGAAGTCGTTTTGATACATCAACATCAGCGGCACGACGATGTGACCAACGATGAGGATCGTGAAGTAGGGCGGCGCGTCGTCGGCGCGGGCGAGGCCGAGCGGCGTGTGGCAGTTCCGGCACTCTTTGACGACCCGCAGATAGCCGTCGAACACATGGTCCTGGCCGCAGACCGGGCAGCGGTTGGTCAGCCCACGCCCGAGCGCGGTCAGCAGCGGCGGCATCGGCCAGACCGCCGCCGCCGTGCTGTCGGCCTGCGTCCAGCGGGACGGAATGGGCTCCATGGCGGATCCTTTGCGCGTCGCATCGACGCGTTTGGCTGCGGCGCGACCGCGGGGGCGGCCGCTCAGGGGTGGTCTGCAACTTGATCGCTCATGATAGCCCGATCAAGGTTCCGCCTATGCAGCGTGTCCTGATCATCAATCCGAACGCATCCGAGGCCTGCACGACGGGCATCGATGACGCGGTCGCCCCGTTGCGGCGGCCGGGCGGGCCGGTGATTGACGTGATCGGCACGCCGTCAGGGCCGCCCGCCATCTATACGTGGGAGGATTGGCACGCTGCCGTCGGCCCGCTTTGCGCGCAGATCCGGCAGTTTTCGGCGAACATCTACGTGGTCGCCTGCGCCTCGGACCCCGGGATCGAGGCGGCGCGGGCGGCGACTTCGCGGCCGGTGCTCGGGATTTTTCGCGCGGGCGTCGGCGCGGCGCTCTCGGTCGCGGACCGGTTCGGCGTCGTCTCGATCGTCAGCGCGAGCCGTGCCCGACACCTTCTCGCGCTTCGGGCGATCGGCGCGGACGGGAGGCTCGCGGCGGATGTCGCCCTGGACGTTTCGATGGAGACGCTGCTTGACCCGGACGCGGCCCGCGATCGGCTAATCCACGCCGCGCGGGAGACGCTCGCGGCCGGCGCCGGGGCGGTCGTGCTCGGCTGCACCGGGATGGCGCACCACCGGGCGGCGGTCGAGGATGCGGTGGGCGTTCCTGTGATCGAGCCGTGCGCGGCGGCGGCGGCGCTTGCCCTGGCTATGCTGTCGGGGCCAATGCGGTCAGGCGCTGGCCGCTGAAGCCGCCGCACGCCGTCCGCCGATCACGAGCGCCGCCAGCAGTGCGCCGCCCGACAGCGCGGTTGCCAGCGGCAGCCCGAGATTGAAACCGTGGCGACCCGCAATGAAGTCGCCGACATTGGTGCCCGCCGTGCGCACCGCGACAATGGCGGCCCAGTACACCGCGATCGTCTGCCACGTCGCGCGGCTGCGCAACGCAAGGACCATCGCGAGCACGGCGATGGTGATGACCGTCGCCGTCGGGAGCCCGATCCGGTGGGCCAAAGCGTCGCCGATCGCGGTGCCCAAGGTGCCGGCGGCGAGCATCGCGATCCAGAAATGCCAGTCGGTTGCCGGCGCGCCGCGCACTTGCCCGGACGACGCGCCGCTGTTGATGACGATCGCCGGCAGAAGGCCCATCAGCACGACAATCATCCCGATATCGTCGAGGCTAAGATCATTCGTCGCGAAATCGGCAATGTTGGTCGCGGCCGTGCGGATGATCACGATAGCGAGCCAATAATAGACGAAGCTGCGTATGGGCGCTCGGTTCTCGATCAGCAGGAGCGTCGCGAACAGGGCCGCGAGCGGCAGCAGGCCGCCAGTGTGACCGAGCCCGAGGTCGTGCGCGAGGAAATCACCCGTGTTCGCTCCGAACACGCTCGCGCACGAAATGGCGATCCAGTAGCGCGCGTCGAGCGCGGGGACATCCCTGAATGTCATGCTGTTATCCGTTCCCCTTGAATGGCCGTGCGATGTCGCTCAGACGGCCCTGCTGAGCAAGGCTGTCCCCAATCTGTCACGCTCCCACGCGAGCAGGAACGCAATCTCGTTCTGCCGCCATCCGTCCGCGAAACGAAACAGCACGGCCTCGCGCGGTCCGTCGGGTAGCGTAGCGGACGTGGCGGGGCCTCGGCGCCGCCTGCCCGATAGACGCAGGATGAACCGTCGCCGTCTGTGACCTGGATCACATAAGTGTCGTTGAAGCCGCGATTGAACAGCCCGCAGACCGCTTGTCGCCCAGATCGCAGCGTTCGGAAACGAACGCGCCGACCGAAGAAGCGTCGGCCGTCGCGCGTCGGACGGTCAGCGCGTCTTTGCAAGACATGCCGCGATCCTGCGATGCTGGCGCCATATCGCAAGAGGTGTGGCCGCAACTGAAACAAGATGTTACGCCCTTGCTGCACTGCGATACCGCGTTTTAGAATCGGCGATGGCCGCGTTCTTCCTCCGCCGTCTGCTGCTGGCCCTGCTCGTCATCATGGCGGTGCTGGTCGTCGCGTTCGCGCTGACCCGGCTGTCGGGTGACGTCGCCGTGTCGATGGCCGGACCCAACGCGTCGCTCGAGGACGTGCAGGTTATCCGCCGGGATTACGGGTTCGATCGGCCGCTGTGGCAGCAATTTGTTGAATGGCTGCTCGCGGCCC
>CAYSTX010000310.1:0-4123 GCA_964434035.1 uncultured Acetobacteraceae bacterium | reverse complement strand
CCAGTAGCCATAGATCGCCTGCGGCCGAAGGATGTTCTGCTCCTCGCAGAGCGTCAGCATACGGCGCATCACCGGCCGCAGCTCCTGCTTCGCCCAGCCGAGAAAGTCGTCGAGCGTGCGTCCTTGTTTGCGGAAGCCCCACTGAAATTGGTAGAGGCTCCGCTCGTTAATGAATGGCACGATCGCGCGCGGGTCCGCTTCGATCACCCGCGCACCCCAGAACGGCGGCACGGCGACCGGCAGGTCCAGCGTCATCCGCCGCCGCCGCTCGCGCACCGCGTTGACGTCGATAGGGCGAAACGCCCGCGCGTCCGCGGCGCCCAGCGTCCGCTGCGTGTTCCGCGCCTTGCCGGCGCGCTTGCTCTGGACCACGGCGAGGTAGTCGTCGAACCCGTTGCCGGTGACACGATCCATCAGATGCAGGCCGTCGAATGCATCGCGTGCATACGCGACGCGGCCGCACGCATAGGCACGCACGCAATCATCCTCGACATAGTTCCGCGTCAGCGCCGCGCCGCCCAGCATGACCGGAATTTCCAGCCCCTGACGGCTCATCTCCTCAAGGTTTTCCCGCATCACCACGGTCGATTTCACGAGCAGGCCGGACATGCCGATCGCGTGCGCCCGATGCTCGCGCGCCGCCGTGACCATGTCGGCGAGCGGCACCTTGATGCCGAGGTTGACGACGCGATAGCCATTGTTCGTCAGGATGATGTCGACCAGGTTCTTGCCGATGTCGTGCACGTCGCCCTTCACGGTCGCGAGCACGATCGTCCCTTTCTCCTGCCCCTCGACCCGCTCCATCATCGGCTCGAGATAAGCAACCGCCGCCTTCATCGTCTCGGCGGATTGCAGCACGAACGGCAACTGCATCTTGCCCGCGCCGAACAGATCGCCGACGACCTTCATGCCGTCGAGCAGGATCGTGTTGATGATGTCGAGCGGGGCAAGGCCGCGCGCGAGCGCTTCGTCGAGGTCGTCGGTCAGCCCCTTGCGATCACCGTCCACGATCCGGTCGCGAAGCCGCTCTTCCGGCGTCTCGGCGCGCGCCTTCTTCGTCGCATCGGCCGCCTTGCGGTCGGCGAACATTTCCAAGAGACGCTGCAACGGATCGTAGCCTTCGCGGCGGCGATCGAAGATCAGGTCCTCGCACACCTCGACCTCCTCCGGCGCGATCAGATGGAGCGGCCGGATCTTGGACACATGTACGATCGCGCCGGTCATCCCCGCGCGCACCGCGTGGTCGAGGAACACACTATTCAGCACCGCGCGCGCGGCGGCGTTGAGGCCGAAGCTGATGTTCGAGAGGCCGAGGATGATCTGGATGTCCGGAAACCGCTCCCGTATCAGGCGAATTCCCTCCAGCGTCCAGGCGCCGAGCTTGCGGTCGTCCTCGTTGCCGGTCGCGATCGTGAACGTCAGCGGGTCGATCAGCAGGTCGGATTGCGGCAGGCCGTACCGGTTGCACGCGAAATCAACCAGCCGCGTCGCGACCGCGAGCTTCGCGTCCGGCGTCTTCGCCATGCCGGTCTCGTCGATCGTCAGCGCGATGACGGCCGCGCCGAAACGGCGCGCGAGTGTCAGTCGGTCGGATGCCGCGCGTTCGCCGTCCTCGAAGTTGATCGAGTTGATGATCGGCTTACCGCCATGCAGCTTGAGCGCGCTTTCGATCACCGGCGTCTCGGTGCTGTCGATCACCAGCGGCGCATTGACGCTCGACGTAAAGCGGCGGATCACCTCGTCCATCTCCGCGACCTCGTTGCGGCCGACGAACGCCGTGCAGACGTCGAGCGCGTTCGATCCCTCGGCCGCCTGTTCCCGCCCGACGGCGACGCAGCCGTCCCAGTCGTGTTTCTCCTGCAGCTCGCGCCATTTCTTCGAGCCGTTGGCGTTGCAGCGCTCACCGATAGAGAAATAACTGTTCTCCTGGCGTAGCGGCACGGCCGCATAAAGGCTCGCGACCGACGGCATCCAGACGACCGTGCGCCGCACCGGCGCCGGCCGCGCGAGACCGCCGGCCCTGCGGCGCAGCATGGCGTCGAGTGCGGCGATGTGCGGCGTGTCAGTGCCGCAGCAGCCGCCGATGAGCGACACGCCGTCCTCGGTCACGAACCGCTCGACCCAGCTCGCCATCTCATCCGCGCCAAGCGGATAACGGGTCCGCCCGTCCACCAATTCCGGCAGACCGGCATTCGGCTGCACCGAGATCAGACCCGGCCAGTTTGCGGCGAGATAGCGGACGTGCTCCGCCATTTCCTGTGGACCGGTCGCGCAGTTGAGACCGATCAGCGGCACGTCCAGCGCGTTCACGACGGTCGCCGCGGCGGCGATGTCGGGGCCGACAAGGAGCGTGCCGGTCGTTTCAACCGTAACCTGCACGAAGATCGGCGTGTCGCGCCCCGCCTCCGCGCGCGCGATCTTGGCGCCGTTGACGGCGGCCTTGATTTGCAGCGTGTCCTGACACGTCTCGATCAGGATCGCGTCGACCCCGCCGGCAAGCAGGCCGCGGCACTGTTCGGCGAGCGCCGCCTCCAGCGCGTCGTAGCCGACATTGCCGAGCGTCGGCAGCTTCGTGCCCGGCCCGACGCTGCCGACGACGTAGCGATACCGCCCGTCGGCGAACCCCTCGGCCGCCTCGCGCGCGAGTTCGGCCGCGGTCCGGTTGATTTCATGCACGCGCGCTTCAAGCCCGAATTCGCCGAGCGTGATCGGGGAGCCGCCGAACGTGTTGGTCTCCACCATGTCGGCGCCGGCCGCGAAATAGCCGCGATGGATATCGCGCACGAGATCGGGGCGCGACAGGTTGAGCACCTCGGTGCAGTTTTCCTGGTTCCAATAGTCCCGCTCGATATCGAGCGTCAGCGCCTGCACGCGCGAGCCCATGCCGCCGTCGCACAGAAGGACGGTATCGCGGAGCGCGTCGAGCAGATGCGGGCGGGTCATGCGGTCGGTCCGTTCTGGTCGTATCGGATGAAATCAGAGCGCGGCGTCGGCGAGGGAAGTGGCGTCTTCCGGCATGTCGGCCAAGCGCGCCGCCGGCCAGAGCCGCAGCGCCGGCGCGTCGGGAACGCCGATGGGTGCTGCCGGCTCCAGCCCCGCGCCGCGCATCAACTGGGCGAGCGTCGCGTCGGTGAAGCCGGGCCAGCGATGCGCGAGCCGCGTCGTCCAGTCCGCGTGGCCGTGCGGCGCGAGATCGACGATCACCAGAAGCCCACCGGGCCGCAGCACACGCGCCGCCTCCGCCAGCACGCCCGCCGGATCCTCCGCGTGATGCAGCACCATCTGCGCCGTCGCGAGGTCGAACGTCGCGTCCGGCATCGGCAGCCGGTACATGTCGGCGAGCCGAACAGTGCAGTGCCCGAGATCGGCGCGTGCGAGCCGCGACCGGGCAAGCGCCAGCATCGCGCGGCTCGCGTCGATCCCGACGGCCCGCTCGGCGCGGGGGCCGAGCAATTCCAGCAGCCGGCCGGTGCCGGTGCCGATATCGAGCAGCCGCCCGACGGAGGGGCCGACGAGGCCGAGCAGCGCCGCTTCGGCTGCCGCCGCCGGCAAGCCAAGCGCGCTCATTTCGTCCCAGTCCTCGCCCTGCCGGCGGAAACTCTCCGACGCCGCGCGCGCCCGCTCCGAGAGCACCCGCGCCGCCTGCCGTCGGTCCCCCGCGAGGATCGGGTCGGATGCCGGCAGACGGGCCAGGATGTCGCGCACGAGCAGGCCGAGATCGCCCTCGGGCAGTGCGAACCAGGCGTTCGCACCCTCCCGCTCCCGATCGAGCAGCCCCGCCTCGCACAGCAGCTTCAGGTGGCGCGACAGCCGCGGCTGCGACTGACCCAGGATCTCGGTGAAGTCGGTCACGCAGAACGCACCGCGCGCGGCCAGCGCCAGGAGGCGAAGCCGCGTGGGCTCGGCAGCGGCACGGAGGGCGGCCAGAAGATCGTCCATGGCGCTTGCTTCTGACATAAAGACATCCTTATGTCTAGCGGATGGCCCTGTTCCTCGACGCACGGATCCCGGTTCGCCACGGCACGCTCTCGGAGGCCGGCCCCGAGGACGCGCTCGTGATCGAGGGCGACGCGGCGGCGCCGACGGACCGGCCGGCGGTACGTTTCCCAACACCGGACGCGGC
>CAYSTX010000309.1:0-4152 GCA_964434035.1 uncultured Acetobacteraceae bacterium | reverse complement strand
CAGCGCGGCGACCACCGCGCCAAAGCCGACCAGGCTGGCGACGCTGAAGATCGGCAGCACCGCGGCGTTGGCGCCGGCATCCATGCTGGCCCGCAGCTCCGTCAGTCGCGACCGGTTGAGCGCGACCAGCGTCGCGGTGGCGACGGCGAGCGCTGTGGCGACCGACCACACGCCGGCAACGCCCGCGAGCGAGGTGCCGCCCCAGCGCTGCTCCGCGAGGAACGAGACGTCGAGGCGCGGCAGCACCACAAGCGACATCACGAGATTGACGCCGACCACCACGATCAGCGGGGCGATCGCAATTCCGGTCGGCGGCAGCACATTGCTGCGCCTGCCGTGCGCGATTTCCGCCGTGTCGAACTCGCGGGACGAGGTGGCGCGCTCGCGAATGAACTGGTCGTCGGCGGCCGCGCCACCGCTGCCCTGCTCTTGCGTGCCAAAGCCCTCACCGGACCTCGCCGCCAAAGCCTCGGCGCGCTTCAGCCACCACAGCCCGAACGCGAGCATGATCGCCGAGGCAATGAGGCCCAATCCCGGCGCGGCGAACGGCGTCGTGCCGAAGAACGGCATCGGGATGGCATTTTGAATCGCCGGCGTGCCCGGCATCGCCGACATCGTGAAGGTCGATGTCCCGAGCGCGATCGCCGCCGGCATCAGGCGTTGCGGGATATTGGCACCTGCGAACAATTCCCGCGCCATCGGCGCCAGCACGAAAAACGCGACGAACAGGCTGACTCCGCCATAGGTGACGAGCGCGCCCGCCAGCACGACGGCGAGGATCGCGCGGCGCTGCCCGAGCTTCTCGCTCATGAGCTCGGCGATGGCGTGGACCGAACCGCTGTCATCCATCAGCTTGCCGAACAGCGCGCCGAGCAGAAAGATCGGAAAGAACTGCGCGACGAAGCGCGCGGCGCTGTCCATGAATGTCAGTGTCCAGTGCGCCAGCACCGGCTCGCCCGCTAGCCCCGCCGCCAGCGCGGCCGCAGCTGGCGCGAGCAGCAACACGCTCCATCCGCGGTACGCAAGCCAGACCAGAAGGGCGAGGCTGACGAGGATGCCGCCGAGCGCCACGGGTTAGATCTCGCTCAGCAGTACATCCAGATTGAGGCTGGATCGTTGCCCCAGATTCTCCGCGTTCTCGCTGAGGAAGGTTTGCGCGGCATCACGCCCGGCGGCGCGCAGCATGGAGAGAAACTCCCACTCGGCGTTGAGCTTGGACGACGCGCCAAGCTCGGTCATCAGATTGTTCTTCACATAGTGAAGACGCATTTTGGCCCACTGCGCGCCCTCCCCGTCGCCGGGATCGACGACGCGGCGCAACACCGCGATCATCTTCAGTTCCTTGAGCAAAGCGGCGTTGAACGAGACCTCGTTCAGCCGGTCGAGGATGTCGCGCGCGCTGCGCGGCGTTCCCGGCCGCTCGACCGGATTGATCGGCACGATGATCGTGTCATGCGATTGGCACTCCCGCACTAGCGGCGTCATCGTCGGGTTGCCGGAATAGCCACCGTCCCAATAGGGCTCGCCGTCGATCTCGACGGCCTGGAACATGGTCGGCAGGCAGGCGGACGCCAGCAGCACCTGGGGCGTGATCTCAGGATTGCGGAAGACGCGCCCGCGCCCGGTGTGTACGTTCGTGGCGGTAACGAAAAGCCTGATGTCGCTGCGCGCCAGCGAGGAGAAATCGATCGTCTCGGCAAGGATGCGCTGCAGCGGGTTGCCCGACCAAGGATGCATATCGTAGGGCGAGACCAGTCGCGCCATGAGGTCGGTTGCGATATACATCGGCGAGTAATCGAGCGACCAGCGCCCAAGCAGCCGGTCGAGCGGAGTGCGCTGGAACGGGCTCAAAATCGCCGCGTTCGACACGCGGCGCCAGAAAGTCTCAAGCGAGGCGCGCGCGCCTTCCGCTCCGCCCGCAGCATAGCCGCTCGCCAGCGCGGCCGCGTTCATTGCACCGGCCGAAGTGCCGGAGATGCCGTCGATCTGCAGCCAATTCTCTTCCAGCAGGCGGTCGAGCACGCCCCAGGTGAAGGCGCCATGGGAGCCGCCGCCCTGCAGGGCAAGGTCCACCAGCACAAGATCGCGCCGACCAGCCGTGTCGGCCTTCGCGTAACTCATTTCCGGTGCGCTCCCCGTTATTGCACGGCTCAGCTGTGCTGGCATCGTGGACTGGGTAGCCAAGTATTCCGATCGAGACTGAGGCTTCGTGGTTTGTGGTCAGGGGCCGCCCCGCTACAAATTATGGTATGGCGACCCAGTCTCGCGCGGCCGCCCAAAGCATCGTCCGTCGCCTCGGCGTGTCCCTCGATGCGATCTTAGGGAGAACCTCAGAACCGACGCAATCACGCATTTGCAACGGTTTGATGTCAACGGACCGGCGGCTCCCCGCGCAGCCGTCACTTGAAGATCTTTAATGGCCAACACTCCACGTAATGAGCTCGTCTCATCATGGCTTGATCCGACGAGAACGCTGCACGGTGTGCGGCGGCGTCATACAACGGAGGAGAGCGGCAAAGAGCTGGGGCATCGCCGGCCGCTCACACAGGCGCACGGGCTCACCGCCGGAAGCGCTCTCGATATTCGCTGGGTCCGGTGCCGATCCGGCGCAGAAACGCACGCCGCATCGTGTCGGGATTGGCAAAGCCGCAGCTCGAGGCGATCCGTTGCAAGTGCGTGTCGGTATCCTCGAGCAGCCGCCGCGCGGAATCGACGCGCGCCATCTCGACAAAGTCGGCCGGTGTGATCCCCGCCTCCTGCAGGAAGACGCGCGTGAAATTGCGTACGCTCATTCCTGCCCGGCTGGCGAGAGAATCGATCGTCAGGTGAAGCGGAAGGTGGTCGAGAATCCAGTGCTGCACGGCCTGGATGCGTCCCTCGGTCGCGATCTGTGCGGCAAGATGGGCGCTGAACTGCGACTGGCCCCCAGGACGCTTGAGGAAGACCACGAGGCGGCGGGCAACCGTCAGGGCCACCTCGCGGCCATGGTCGTCTTCAATGAGCTTCAGGGTGAGGTCGATGCCTGCCGTCACCCCGGCCGATGTCCAGAGGGCGCCGTCCGCCACATAGATCTGGTCCGGCACGACCTTGGCGGCCGGGAACCTCGCGGCCAGTTCGGCCGCGTGCTGCCAGTGCGTCGTCGCACTCAGGCCGTCGAGCAACCCAGCGGCCCCGAGGAAAAAAGCGCCGGTGCACACGGACCCATGGCGCCGCGTCTGCGGCACGCGGCGCCTCAGCCAGTGGTGCAGTTCGGTGCTCGTATAGGCCTGCGCGTAATCAGGCGTCCCGGCAACGAGAAGCGTGTCGATCGCGCCCTCGTCTTCGAAGATCGATCCGTCAGCTACGAGCGACATACCGCCGGCCTTCACCGTTCGGTCATTGCCGGTCGACAGTAGGCGGACGGTGTAGCGGCATTGGCCGGGGGCTTGGCGGTTCGCTTCCAGGAAGGCATCGAGCGGCCCGGAGACGTCGAGCGACTGTGCGTTTTGCGGAACGACGATCGCGATGGGCTTTGGCTGAATGGCCTTCATGATGATCCCTCCCCACGCCGCTAAGCCGATGGAGCTTCACCGCGACCGACGGCGCGGGCCTTGGGCTCGGTGAGGTCGCGGCGAGCACGCGCTCGCCGCTCCCCGTATGCTCACGAGAGCTCGCCGGCCACAAACTTCGCGATCGCGTCGGCGACACCCTTGCCATAGGCTTTGTCGGCCTCGGTGCAGTTGGCAATGTGCCGTTCCCGGATGTGCTCGGACGCCTGGCCGACCTGACGCGCCGTGTTGTCGAACAGCGTCTGCCTCTGTTGCGGACTCATCTTTCGGAACAGATCCCCGGGCTGCTGCCAGTGGTCGTCGTCAACTCGGTGGTCCCAATGCGCGGCTGCACCCGTGATCTCGACCGGCGGCTCGTTGAGCTGGGGTTGGTCGGTCCACTCGCTATGGCTGTTCGGCCAGTAGGTCGGCGTGCGGCCAAGATTGCCGTCGGTCCGCATGGCACCGTCGCGGTGGTAGCTGTGGAACGGGCATTTCGGCGCGTTGACCGGAATGTGGTGGTGGTTGACACCGAGCCGGTAGCGCTGCGCATCACCGTAGGAGAACAGCCGAGCCTGCAACATCTTGTCGGGCGAGAAGCTGATGCCGGGGACAATGTTGGCCG
>CAYSTX010000308.1:3128-4168 GCA_964434035.1 uncultured Acetobacteraceae bacterium | reverse complement strand
CGCGTCGGCTCCAGGATGAGCGCGCGTGGCATCCGTGCGCGGGCGCGCGAGCCGCTGAGGATGTCGATTAGCGGCAGGGTGAAGCCGGCGGTCTTGCCGGTGCCGGTCTGCGCGGTGCCGAGCACGTCGCGCCCCATCAGCACGTACGGGATCGCCTGTTCCTGGATCGGCGTCGGATGGCGATATCCCATCTCGTCCACCGCGCGCAGGATCTCGGGCGAGAGGCCAAGATCGGCGAAGACGGCGCGGATGGGTTCGGGCGCGGCATCGACGATCGCGTTGGAAGGCGTTTCGTCGCGGCCGGTCGGCTGCGCGTCGTCGGCGCCCTCTGGCGCGGCCGGCTCTACTGCGACGACCGTCTCGGGCGGCGCGTGCTTGGGCGCGGCCGATTTGGTGGTGTCTTCGGCAGGCTCAGCGGCGTGCGCGAGGTCAGAAGCGGTCTCGTTCAACATTCAGATCCGGTCAGAGTGCGCCGCTCAGCTGGGTAGCCGGTCCGGTGGAACGGCTCTGGTTCGGTCGTCGCCGGGTCGCGAGCATCCGGCGCGGACGCAGCTTCGCGTGCGCCGCATATCACGTCACGCGTCCCGAAAGTCAAGCGAAAGGCCGCCATTTCATACATGCGTCACCGTCGCTGCCGCCGATTGCGGCTCGCAATGACCGACTAGTCGCCCGGCGCCGGGGAGGGGATCGGTTCGTGCTCCGGCTCCGGCAGGGGATCGCGCCGTCCGACGAGGCTCTCGAGCGCCAAGTAGATCGCGGGCGTCGTGTAAAGCGTCAGCAGCTGCGAGACAATCAGACCGCCGACGACGGAAATGCCGAGCGGCCGCCGCAGCTCCGACCCCACGCCGTACGATAGCGCGAGCGGCAGCGCGCCCAGGATGGCGGCGAGCGTCGTCATGATGATTGGGCGGAACCGCTCGACCGAGGCAGCGACGATCGCCTCGCGCGGTGTCAGGCCAAGGTCGCGCTCCGCCTCCAGCGCGAAGTCGACCAGCATGATGCCGTTCTTCTTTACGATCCCCATCAGCAGCACGATGCCA
>CAYSTX010000308.1:0-3118 GCA_964434035.1 uncultured Acetobacteraceae bacterium | reverse complement strand
ATGACCGATAGCGGTGTGCCGGTGATCAGCAGCGCGAGCAGCGCGCCCAATCCGGCCGATGGCAGCGTCGACAGGATCGTCAGCGGGTGGATCAGGCTCTCGTACAGAACGCCGAGCACGATGTAGATCGCGAGCAGCGCGGCGCCGATCAGCATCGGCTGCGATTGCAGCGAGCTTTGCAGGAACCTAGCGTTACCAGCGTACTCGGTATGCACCTCGGCCGGCATCCGCAGCTCGCGCGCGGCCTCATCGACTGCCTCGGTCGCCGGTCCGAGCGCCATCCCGTTGGTCGTGTTGAAGCTGAGCGTGGCTGCCGGGAACTGCCCCTGGTGTCGCACCGTCAGCGGCGCGGTGTCGCGCACGAAATGCGCGACGGCCGAGAGTGGGATCTGCGTGCCGCCGGGGCCGCCGACATAGATCCGGTCGAGCTTCGATGGATCGGTCTGTAGCTCGGGCGTGACCTCGACGACTACCCGGTACTGGTTCCGTTGCGTGTAGATGGTCGAGACCTGCCGCTGCGAGAACGCGTCGTCGAGCGCATGGTCGATCGCGGTGACCGAGACGCCGAGTCGCGCCGCCGCGTCGCGGTCGATCTGTACCGTTGTCTGCGGGCCGGCGTTGTCCTGGTCGCTGCTGACGTCCGCGAGGCCGGGCGTCACGCGGAGCCGTTCGAGCAGCCGGTTGCTCCAGAGCCGCATGGTCGGGATGTCCGGCGCGATCACGACGAACTGATACTCGGCGCCATCCGTCCGGGCGCCGCCGCGCAGATCCTGGGCGGCGTAGAGCACGGTCTGGATACCGCCGATCGGCTTCAGTTTCGGCCGCAATCGGTCGATCAGGTTTTGTGCCGAGATATGTCGCTCGCGGAGCGGCTTGAGGCTGATCGTGAGCGTGCCCCGGTTCGGCGCCTGCCAGCCGACGGCGACGCCGACCGTGGACGCGACCGTGGCGACGGCCGGATCGGTCAGCAGGACGTCAACCACCTGCTTCTGCCGTTCCGCCATCGCCGAGAACGAGATGTCGGGTGGCGCGATGGTCTGGCCGATCAGCAGGCCGGTATCCTGCGACGACAGAAACGCTTTCGGAATGGTCCCGTAGAGCTTGACGGTCAACACCATGATCCCGATCGTGATCAGCACCATTAGCACGCGCGCCCGCAGTGCGAAGGCGAGGCTGCGACCGTAAGCGCGCTGCACCGCGGCGAGAGCGCGTTCGATCATTCGGTCGAGCCGCGACCAGAAGCCGAGCCCGGCGGCGGCACCCTCCGGCGCGCCGGCGGAGATGAAGCGCGCGCAGATCATCGGCGTCAGTGTCAGCGAGACGAGTGCCGAGACGGCGATGGCGATTGTCAGCGTGGTCGCGAACTCATGCATCAGTTCGCCGAGAATGCCGCCCATGAACAGCAGCGGGATGAACACGGCGACGAGCGAGACGCTGATCGACAGAACCGTGAAGCCAATCTGTCGCGCGCCCGCGTAGGCGGCGGCCACCGGCGCCATGCCGCGCTCGCGCAGGCGCTGGATGTTTTCGATCATCACGATCGCATCGTCGACGACGAACCCGACCGAGATCGTCACCGCCATGATCGAGAAATTGTCGAGCGAGAAGCCGCACAGCCACATGCCGGACAGCGTGCCGGCGATCGATAGCGGCACCGTGACCGCCGCCGCGACGGTGGGTGCTGCGCGGCGCATGAAGACGAGCACGACCATCAGCACGAGCGCGACCGTTAGCAGCAGCGTCACTTGCACGTCATTGACGCTGGCGCGGATCGTGGTCGTGCCGTCGAAGATCACCTGCGTCTTGATGTCGGGCGGCATCCAGCTCATCAGCTGCGGCAGCAGGGCGCGTACGCCGTCGACGGTCTCGATCACGTTGGCGTTCGTCGCCTTGCTGATGGTGAGCAGAAGCGCGGGCTCGCGCCCGTTCCAGGCGGCGAGTCGCGTGTTGGCGATGCCGTTCGTCACGTGGGCGACGTCCATCAGCCGGATGACGGCGCCGCCGTTCGATTTCAGCACGAGCGGCGCGTATTCGCGGGCTTGGCTGATCTGACCGTTGAGCGTGACTGTCTCGCTCCGGTGCGGACCCTGGGTCGCGCCAGTGGCGCCATTGACGTTGGCGGCGCGGATCGCGCTCACCACATCCTCGGCGGACAATCCGCTGGCGGCGAGGCGCACCGGGTCGAGGGCTACGCGCACCGCGGGCTTGGCCGCGCCGTTGAGCTCGACCTGACTGATGCCGCTCGCCTGCGAGAGGCGTTGCGCGAGGATCGTGTCGGCGGCGTCGTAGAGCTGCGCCTCGCTCAGCGTGTTCGAGGTCAGCGCGATCGTCATAATTGGGGCGGCGGCCGGGTTGATCTTCCGGTAGTACGGACGCGTCGGCAGGTCGGCCGGCAGATCGACCGCGGACGCGTTGATCGCGGCCTGCACGTCATGCGCGGCGCTGTCGACGTCGTGGCCGATATCGAACTGCACGATGACGACCGTATTGCCGATCGAGTTGATCGAAGTGAGTTCGGAGACGCCGGGGATCGTGCCGAGCCGCCGCTCAAGCGGGGCGGCGATCGAGTTGGCCATAGTCTCCGGGCTCGCGCCGGGACGGTTGGCGAGCACGATGATGGTCGGGATGTCGATGCTCGGCAGCGGCGAGACGGGTAGGAAGTTATAAGCGACGGCGCCCGAAATCATCAGTCCGATCGCGAGCAGCATCGTTGCGATCGGCCGGGCGATGAAGGGCGCCGAGAAGTTCATGCTATTCGGCCGGCGCGGCGACGCCACCGTCCGGCGTCGGCAACTTCGCGTGCCTTTCCGGGAGCAGGCGCTCGAACCACAGGTAAATGACGGGCGTCGTGTAGAGCGTTAGCAACTGGCTCAGCAGCAATCCGCCGATTATCGTGACGCCGAGCGGAAAGCGTAGCTCGCTGCCCGCGCCGTGCTCGATCACCAGCGGCACCGCGCCGAGCAGGGCGGCCATGGTCGTCATCATGATCGGGCGGAACCGCAGCAGGCACGCCTCGGTGATCGCGGCGACGGCGTCCAGTCCGCGCGCACGCTCGGCGTCGATCGCGAAGTCGATCATCATGATCGCGTTCTTCTTCACGATGCCGATCAGCAGGATG
>CAYSTX010000307.1:0-4197 GCA_964434035.1 uncultured Acetobacteraceae bacterium | reverse complement strand
GCACAAGCGCGACCACCACGGCGAAGATCGCAGCAATCGAGGTGTTGAACAGGCCGACCGGGTCATAGGCCATTTGATCCTGAAACGCGCCGACCGATGCGAACAGCAAGGCCGACATGTAGCCGAGGATCGCTGTCCGTTGGTACGCCATTAACAACGCGCACACGAACAACACCGGCGCGACCACGGTCGCGAACGCCGGGAAGCCGGACGCGAGTGGCAGGAGCACGTCCACGACAACGAACGCCGGCACGGTCGAGACGCTGAACACGAGCGCGGTCAGGATGGCGAGCGGTATGGCGTGGCCCATCGTTGCCAAGCGAGCGGTTGCGACGGCCGCGAGGATCGTTGCCGTGCTACCATGTGGCCAGTCAGCGAGAATCCAGAACGTACTCGCGATCGCGACCGCGAGCATCGACCGAAACCCGGCCGCGGCGGCTAAGGGAAAGGCATCGGGCCGGGTGAGTTGGAGGCGCGACGCAGGATCCGGGCGCCCGGAGCCCAACGCTTCATCAGCCTCGGCATAGGCACCGACCGCGTCGAGAAATTCTCGTAGCCGTCTGAGCGCGGCAAGCGCGTGCGCCTCGTCATGGTCGGGTGGCGGTTGCGCGGTCGCCTCATCGGCCAAAGCCTCGCTGGCCAACGTCAGCCGATGATTCGCCTGCACGAGATGGTGGCGCAGTGAGTTGCCATCGTGTGCTCCGGACTGCCATGTGGCAACGGCCCCGGTTGCATCGGCAATAACGTCGCTGACCTCCAAGCCCGTCCCGGTCGAATCGCTTAGATCCCGCAGGCCGCCGCCGAGACACTGTGCGCTTGCAACAACATCGACAATCACACCGCTTAGATGGGCGATCCTGTGACGGGCGTTACGAATATCTTCGTCGGCGAAGATGGCCGAGTGGCCGGATTCCTCGATCGCGGCGGCCTGACCGAGCAATGCTGCCCGTTGCGTCATCGTATCCGTGGAGTGGCACACCGATATGGCAAAGTCGCCGACACTCATCCGCGCCTTTGCAATCGCTTGCTGCAACGATGCCGCAAAGGAGTCAGGGAGGACGTGCGCGATCGTCGCCGTTACGACGATGCCGAGCGTAACCTCCGTCACACGCGCGAGTGCGATATAGAAGGCGTTGCCTGGTGCAAGCGCGCCTGGAATGCCGACGATGGCGACCGTGTAGCCGGACAGCACGAACGCGTAGCTGGCCCAACCCCGGGCGTACTGCGAGCCAAACGTGCAGACGCCGATCCAGGCGGCGAGCGCGCCGAGGAAGAGGACTCGCTCCTGCGCCACAGAGGCGACCAGTAGAAGCGCCACGACAGCGCCGACGATGGTGCCGATGATGCGAAAGAAGCTCTTGGCGAAGACCAGGCCGTCCTGACGCGGTTGCGCGACGATGAAAACCGTCAGCAGCGTCCATTGCGGCTGATCGAGATTGAAGGTGAACGCGATCAGCAACGCGAGGAGACCAGACGCGGTAGTCTTGGCGGCAAAGATCACCGCGACCAGCCCCGCGACAGGGTGGCGGACGCGCAGATCGACGGAGTTGAGCAGGGTCTCGCCATTTCGCAGCCTCGCAAGCCCGATGCTCTGCCGCGTTCCGGCCTTGTCCGCCGGTGGCGTCGGGACGCATCACCTAGGGCTGCCTATCCAAGGCGGACCACTCAATAGTTGCAAATCTCTCCAAATTCGTCGAAAGCGCGCCGCAAACGCCGAGAGATAGCCCCCTACCGCCGCGCTTCCGCTTCGAGCGCCGGCGCGATGCGATCGACGAGCTGATCGACCTGCTGGTTCATCGCTGCGACGACCGCCTGATCGCTACCCTGGCCGACAGGCGTAACCAGAGAGACCTTCTCCTCGCGCAGACGCTCACCACGGCGGCCCTTCAGCAACGTCCAATCGGCGGTCAACACCAGCTGTCCGCTCGCTTGGGCCTCGAAGGTGTCGATGTCGATCAGCAGCTGCCAACGCGGCGACTCAAGTGGCGGCGCGTTCGTCACCGCCAACTGCGGCAGGCGCGCCTCGAGGGACGTCGCGACCGCGCGCGTCAGACCAACCGACAGCCGTTCGCCCCAACGCGCGCTCTGGCTCACGACGATTCGACCGCCGGGGCCGCGCGTGAAAATATCAGTCGTGTCGAGATAATCCGGGACCCGGACCGGCTTGACCTCGACGATCGGGTCATCGAGCTGAGAGACGCGCTCCGACTTGGGTTGGGCGGCGTCCCCGAGCACATAGAGCCCCGGCGGCGGCCCCGTGAAGCTGCAGGCCGACACCAAGATCGCTATCGCCACACCGGCCGGGACGAGCTCGGGACGACGCCAACCCTTCATCGTGACGCTCTCCCTCGCAGAACCACGCTCGGATCACGATCGATCGTCTGGGAAAAATCGCGCAGCGTGCTGGCGCTGTTGGACAGATCGCGCAGCATGGCCTCCAGGTCGTTGCGCGCCTGGGAGCGCGGCGCGATCACGCTGTTCGCCGACAACACCAGCCCGTTGACGGCCTGCAGCGTCTTGTCCGCGTCCCCCAGGGCCTTATCGGCGTCGCCAAGGGTTCGGCTGAGCTCGGCGCCCCGCGCGGTGAGCTGCTGACGCCCGTCACGCGCCAGCCCGCGTGCTTCATCCAGGGTTGAGACGGCCTCCGGCTCCACGTGCTGCATCGCGGTCCCGGCGATGTCCATGGTTCGGCCGGCACTGTCGAGCGCGCGCTGCGCGCTCGCCGCGAGCGGAGTAATCTCCGCGCTGACTTGATCGGCGACCTTCTCGATCGCGGCCAAAGTGCGCAGCGCCTGCGCCACCGTCTGGGCGATCGGCGCCTGCGTCAGCTGTTGGCGCAACTCCTCAAGATCCGAGGGGAGCGCCGGAATCTCGGGAATCTTCGAATCCCTTCCGCCCGCGAGATGCGCCGGCGTGCCCGGGCTGAGGTCGAGCTCGACCAGCATCTGCCCGGTGACCAGGCTCTGCGACACCAGCTTCGCGCGCAATCCCGCTTCGATCAGCCGGCGCAGCAGCGGCTGCCCGGCCGTCCCGGTGGCGAACGTCACCTGACGCGGCTCTAGCTCCAGATAGACGGGAATGCGCGCCTGCATGTGGCGCGGATCGAGCACCAACTCGACGTGCGACACCGAGCCGACGCGGACACCGCGGAATGTCACCGGCGCACCTTCCACGAGACCGCCGACCGATCCTTCGAAGAAGACGACGGCCTCGTTCTTGACGGCAAACACCTCGCCGCCGCCGAAGAAAAGGATCGCCGCGACCACGATCGCCAGACCGCCGAGCAGGAACCCGCCAACGGCAGCCGGCCTAGAGGGCAACATGGGTACGCTCCCTTGCAGTCGTTTCGGGAGACGAGCGCCGCATGAAGGCTTGGATCGTCGGATTGGTCGACGTGTCGCGCAGCTGCCGCGGCGCGCCATGCCCGATCGCGGTTTTCGCGTCGGCATCGAGGAACACGCCGTCGTCGCAGATCGCGAACAGGCTGGGAAGCTCGTGGCTCACGAGAATCACCGTGGCGCCGAGCCCGTCGCGAAGCTCGAGGATGAGCTCGTCGAGGCGCTCCGATGTAATTGGATCAAGTCCCGCCGAGGGCTCGTCGAAGAACAGAATGTCCGGATCGAGGGCGAGCGCGCGGGCCAACCCCGCCCGCTTGCGCATGCCACCGCTCAGCGCCGCGGGCAGCTTGTCCTCCGCCCCCGCCATGCCGACCAGCGCCAGCTTCAGGCGCACCAGGAGCTCGATCGACGCGGCATCGAGCTGCGTCAGCATCTGCAGCGGCAGCGCGACGTTCTGTCCGACGGTCAGCGAACTCCAGAGCGCGCCGCTTTGGAACAGCACGCCGAACCGGCGGCCGATGGCGATCTTTCGCGCCGCGTCCGCCACCCAGAGATCCTCGCCGTCGACTAGGACCCTGCCGCGCGTCGGCCGCAACAGTCCCATCAGAGCACGCAGCACGGTGCTCTTGCCGCAGCCGCTTCCGCCCATCACGGCGAAGATCGATCCCCGACGCACCGAGAAGCTGACATCCGCCTGGACCACCTTCGGGCCGAAGGCCACGGTCAGCTCGTCGCAGCGCAGCAGCTCGGCGCCGGTATCCGCCACGGCGCGCTCCTCAGATCCCGAGCACATTGGCGCACGCGGCGAACACCGCATCGATCACAATCACACCGATGATGCCTGCCACGACAGCGCCGG
>CAYSTX010000306.1:0-4213 GCA_964434035.1 uncultured Acetobacteraceae bacterium | reverse complement strand
TCCAATCAGCTCCGCGAGCCGCGCCTCGACGTTCATGTGGATGTCTTCGAGCGCCGCCTGGAACTCGAAGCGCCCGGCCTCGATCTCGCCCAGGATGCATTTGAGCCCGCGCTGGATTGCCGCACCGTCGGCGCGCGAGATGATCCGCTGGCGGACCAGCATCTCCGCGTGCGCCAGCGAGCCCCGGATGTCCTGCGCATACATCCGCCGGTCGACGTCGATCGAGGCGTTGATCTCGGCCAGCGCACTCGCCGGCCCGGAGGCGAAGCGGCCGCCCCACATGCGGTTCGCGCCTGCGCGCGTTACCGCGGCGGGGTGGCGCAGCGCTTTCGAGGTGCGGGGACGGGACGAGCCGGGCATCGTGGGACAGCCGGTAGGTTGAGGGGGCGCCGGGGAATGGCCAAGGCCGTCCGGCGGTCCTATGTTATAGAATACGCTGACGCGAGAAACACCTATGATCCGCAACATTTTTTCGGGCCTGGCGCGGCGTCGCCTGGCGCTTGCCGCCGTCCTCGCCGTGGTCGTCGCGGGCAGTGCCGCGGCTACCCTGTACGTCGTCCAGCAGGTCGGCACCGACGGCACGAAGCCGCCGGCCTTCCGTGGCGCGCTGGAGCCGTTCACGCCGAGCGATCAGCCGCTCGCCGCCCCCGACGTGGCGTTCACCGATGCGACGGGGCGCAAGTTGTCGCTGGCCGACTTCCGCGGCACGGTCGTGCTGTTGAACTTCTGGGCCACCTGGTGCGTGCCCTGCGTGGAGGAGATGCCGTCGCTTGACCGTCTGCAGGCCAAGCTCGGCAGCGATCGCTTCACCGTGGTGGCGATCTCGGTCGACCGCCAGGGGCTCGACGTCGTCAAGCCGTTCCTCGCCAAGACGGCCGTGCACAACCTCGCGACATACCTCGATCCCTCGGGCGCCTCGATGCGCGCCTTCGGCGTGCGGGGCCTGCCCACGACCTTCGTCATCGATCGCAACGGCCACGCCGCCGGCAGGCTCGAAGGCATGGCGCACTGGGACAGCGCGGAAGCCGAGGCGCTGGTGCGTCACTATGTCGGCCCTGCCGCGTCGCCGACGACGCAGGCGGACGCGGCGCATTAGCGGCTCCGAGCGGGAGGGGCGGGATGCGCAGCGAACTCGTGACGATCCCGACGGACACGCCCCAGCCGCTCGACGGCGCGCTGCACTGGCCGGAGAACCGCTCACCGGTCGGGGCGGTGCTGCTGTTTCATGGCAACACGATGAACTTCTATACCGGCGCGCCGCGCTTCCTGCCGCCGGTGCTGACCGGGCTCGGCCTGGTTTGTCTCGCGTTCAACCGCCGCGGCCACGACATCCTCAGCATCCGCGACAGCCGCGCCGCGGAAGGGGCGGCGTTCCAGCTCACGCGCGACGGCGTCGCCGACAACCGCTTCGCCGCCGAATGGATGGCCGCGCGCGGCTTTCCGCATCCCGTGATCATCGGGCACAGCAATGGCGGCATGCTCGCGGTCCAGCATGTCGCCGACCATCCGGCCACTCCGGCACTCGTCCTGTTATCGGCGCATCGCGGCGGCAAGGACCAGGTCGCAGCGAGCTGCAAGGCCGGCCTGTTCGCCGGCGACCGGCTCGAGGAGCTGACGGCCGAGGCGAGAGCACTCGTGCGCGCCGGCCGCGGCCGGGAGCTGCTGCTGATGCCGGGCTGGTGGTACGTGATCTCCGCCGAAAGCTTCCTCGACCGGCTGACCGAGATGCCCGACGTGCCTGGATTGGCGCCGCGCATCACCTGCCCGGTGCTCTACGTCAGGGGCGACCAGGAAGCCGCGCAGCAATACCCGGCCGAGGAATTTCAAACGCGCGCCGGCGGTCCGTGCGACGTGGAGGTCGTCGCCAATTGCGACCACTTCTATCGCGGCCGCGAAGCGACGATCGCCGATCTCGTGAGCGGCTGGCTCAGGCGGAGCTTGAACCTTAGCTGACCAGCGCGTTGGCAGGGACGGCCCGCGAGTCCGCCAGCCACACGATCGTCAGGTCGCCCGGCACGCGGAAGCCGAGCGCCCGGAGGCTGCGCAGTGCGGCCATTGCGGTCGCGGCGTCGGCGCAGACGAGGCCGGTCGGATAGCGGGTGCCGCGAAACACGCCGAAGAAGGCGCGATCGAGATCCTTGCCGACATCGATGAGCTTGGCCGGCGGCAATTGTGCCGCCGACAAGGTCGCGCACAGGTCGCGATAATGCCCGGCGACAGGTCCGTCCTCGCCGGCATCCGGGGCGACGACCGCGAGCCGGCGGTGGCCCGCATCGATCAACGAGAGCGCCATCTGCTGCGCCGACACCGGTGTGCCGGTGGCGAGGAGGAGCGGGTCTTCCGGAGCGTCCGGGCGAATCGATGAGCCGTCCATGCGTAAAGTGTGGAAGGGCTTGATGACCGTTTTGCGTCAGCCCGGTGAAGCTTCGGGGATGGCCCGAGCGGCAGCCCCCCTGCGGACGCTTGACGCGCCGCGGCTGGCGGGACCAACTGGCGGACATGACTCGCGTTTTCGCGTTTGTGGCCTTAGCGCTGGCAGCACGTCCGATCGTCGCCGTCGCGGATCCCATCGTCGGCCAGAAGCCGCAGACGGTCGACGAGCAGTTCCTGCCCGACCCGCCCGGCATCGCCGTGTCGACATTCGTCGATAACCTCGACACGCCGTGGTCGCTGGTCTTCCTGCCGGACGGCCGGGCCCTCGTCTCCGAACGGCCGGGCCGCATCCGGCTGATCGATCACGGCCGCGCGCTGCCGCTGGCGCAGCTCGACTCGGTCCAAGGCGGCGAGGGCGGGCTGATGGGTCTCGCGGTGCATCCGCGTTTTCCGGCGGTCCCGTACATCTACGCCATGCATACCTTTCGCGACGAAAACGGCCTCACGAACCGCGTCGTTCGCCTGGTCTTTGACGGGTACAGCGCGCGCTTCGACCGCGTGATCGTCACCGGCATTCCGGCCGGGCACGCGCACGACGGCGGGCGGATCGCGTTCGGCCCGGACGGCGATCTCTATATCGGCACCGGCGAGACCTTCCATGCCGAGCTCGCGCAAGACGCGACCAGCCTCGGCGGCAAGGTGCTGCGCGTCACCGACGACGGCGCCATCCCGGGCGACAACCCGTTTCCCGGCTCGCCGATCTACACGCTCGGCCACCGCAACGTGCAGGGCTTCGCCTGGGAGCCGGCGAGCGGCCAGTTCTTCGAATCCGAGCACGGGCCGTCGGGCGAATTCGGGCTGCATGCGTGGGACGAAATCAACCTGATCCGGCCGGGCGGCAATTACGGCTGGCCGCGCGTCGTCGGCGCCGCGCACCGCCCCGAGTATGTCGACCCGCTCGTCGCGTGGCCCGGCTCCTCGGCGCCGCCCGGCGGCATCGCGTTCTGGAAGGGCGACCTCTACGTGCCGACCTTGCGGAGCCAGGCGCTGATCCGCATCCACCTCGAAAAGGACGGCGACGCCTGGCGCGTCGCCGGGATGTATCGGTGGTTCGCGTTCAATCATAACGACGGCCGCTTCGGCCGGTTGCGCGCCGCGGTCGTCGGGCCGGACGCGGCACTCTACGTGCTGACCAGCAATCGCGACGGCCGCGGCGCGCCGCACGAGAACGACGACCGCATCCTACGGATCGTCAACGTGCCGGTCGGCGGCGGGCCCGTGCGCTGAGCGCTCCGCGTTCTTGGCCGCGCCGGGCGGGCGCGCTATGAGTGGATGAATCAGGGCAGGGAGCGGGGAGCAGCTTGGAGCTACGGCAGCGGATCTACGATCTTCTCGACGAGGAGAACCAGAGCGTGCCCGCGCGGCGGATGCGGGCGGTCGAGGTGGCGCTCATCCTCGTCGGCATCGCCGCGGTCGCGATCGGCACCGTGGATTCGATCAGCCCGGCGACCCGCGCGGTGGTCGAGATCCTGACCGGCGTCGTCGCGGTCGTCTACTTCGTCGAATACTGCGTCCGCTTATGGGTGGCACCGGAACACCCGCACGGAAACGGCATCGCGCCGGGGCGGGCCCGCTGGCGCTGGGCGCTGTCGGCCGCCGGGCTGATCGATCTCGTGGCCGTGCTGCCGGCGGTCACGTGGGTCACCGGCGGCATCGCACCCGGCAGCGATTCGGCGGCGGTGTTCGTGCTGCTCTGGGTGCTCAAGCTCGCGACGCATGCGCCGGGTGTCGAGATGATCGCGCGCGTCGTGCGCAACGAGCGCAGCGCGCTCACCGCGGT
>CAYSTX010000305.1:0-4221 GCA_964434035.1 uncultured Acetobacteraceae bacterium | reverse complement strand
CGTCGCGAGCGAATAGATCACCGCGTTGTGGCTCGGCGGAACCAGCAGCGCCTGCACCGACGCGCTGATGGTTACGTTCGTCGCGAACACGCGCGGATAGCCGGACCGCTCCATCTGCGGGATCATCACCGCGCCAATTGCCGACGTGTCGGCGACCGCCGAGCCCGAGATGCCGGAGAGGAATGTGGTCGCGACGATGTTGACGAGCGACAGCCCGCCGCGCACGCGCAGCACGCCAACGAGGACGTTTGCGAGTGCGACCAGCCGGCGCGCCATGCCGCCCTCCGCCATGATCGCGCCGGCGAGGACGAAGAACGGGATCGTCAGCATCGCGAACTTCGAGACGCCGCTCGACACTTGCAGCATCACCGCTTCGAACGGGATATCGACCCACCACGCGGCGGCGATCGCCGCCAGTCCGAGCGCAAATGCAATTGGAACGCCGAGGGCGACACAGACGAGCAGCGCGCCGATGACGACCATCGCATCCATGCGCGCTTCCCTCTCCTAATCCAGCGGCACGGGATCGCCGTGCGCGCCACCGAACCGGTCCGTCGGCCGCCCGATGGTCAGCCGCTCCATCACGAACAGCATCAGGCAGACGCCGCCGACCGGGATCGGCAGATAGGTGAAGCCGGCCGACAGCGCGGGAAACTCGGCGATCGACTGCGCCCAGGTCGCGGCGCAGAGCGAGTAGCCCCAGATTGCCATGAACGAACCGACCAGCAGCACGAGTAGCTCGGCCGCAACATCCATCGCGACCCCGACCGGCGCCGGCATCTGGTCGCGCAGGTAGGCGACGCGCATGTGCGATCCGACGCGGTAGCACGCGGCCGAGCCCAGGAACGTCATCAGCACCGTCAGCAGGATCGCGAGCGGCTCCGGCCAGGACGCGGCTTGGTTCAGCACGTAGCGCGTGAAGACGCCCCACGGAATGACGAACGAGATCGCCACCAGCGCCATGCCGGACAGGCCGGCGCAGAACCAGTAGAGCGCGTCCATCGTCCGGCGAAACGCGCCCATCGCCGGATCAGGCCACGGCCTGGATGCGCTTGATCGCGTCGCTGTATTTCGCGCCGTATTTGTCCCACACTGGCTTGACCGCATCCTGCCACGGCTGCTTGTCCTCGATCTGGACCGTGGCGATACCGGCCGCCTTCATCCTGTCGAGCGCGTCCTTTTCCTTCGCGTCCCAGAGCAACCGCTCCTCCATCTGCGCCTCATGCGCGAGCGTCTGGATGAGGGTCTGATCCTCTTTCGGCAGCCCGTTCCAGGTGCGTTTCGACATCACCAGCATTTCCGGCACGATCAGATGCTCGGTGAAGGTGTAGTTCTTCGCGATTTCGAAATGATGGTCGAAGACGTAGCTTGGCGGATTGTTTTCGGCGCCGTCGATGACGCCGGTCTGCAGGGCGGAAAACACCTGGTCGTATCCCATGGCGACGCCGTTCGCGCCGAGCGCGTTCGCCATGTCGACGAAGATCGGGTTGCCGATGACGCGGACCTTCAGCCCCTTCATGTCGGCGAGCGTCTTGATCGGGTGCTTCGTGTTATAGAAGTTGCGCGCGCCGGCATCCATCCAGCAGAGGCCGACGAGCTGCGCGGTCGGGTTGTTGGTGATCTTGTCGAGCAGATCCTTGCCCAGCGCGCCGTCGATCACCTGCCGCATATGCGTGGTGTTTCGGAACAGGAACGGTAGGTTGAGCACGTTGAGATCGTCAACGACCGGGCCGAGCGGGCCGACGCTGACGCGCGCGAGTTGAATGGCGCCGACCTGCGCCTGCTCGATCGCCTCCTTCTCACCGCCGAGCTGCATTGAGGCATACATCTGAATCGAGACGCGGCCGTTCGAGGCCTTCAACAGCTTCTTGCCCATGTTCTCGACCGCGGCGACCGTCGGGTATCCCTCCGGATGCACGTCGGATGCTTTCATCACCAACTTCGGCTGTGCCGAGGCAGGGCGGATGATGGCGGGTGCGGATAGCGCGGCCACGGTGCCGCCAACGCCCAGGCGCAGCAAATTGCGTCGGTTCATCACGTTTCCCCCGAGACGGCGGCGTTCGTAAGGCGGGCCGCGCTATTATGTTGCGGTTATGGTTATACGATGACCGGACGTTCGCAAGCGAGTTGGCGACCCGTGGGTGCAGCGATGACCGCGCGGGTCAGCCGAACGCCGGCGCAAATTCCCGGCGGAGCGCGGTGCCGAGCATGGCGATCGTATCGCCGGCAACCCGCATGAAGCGGCCCATCGTCAGGAACCCGTGGATCTGATCGGCGATGTCGACATGCGTCACGCGCACTCCCTCGCGCTCCAGTCGGCGCGCGTAGTCGATCCCTTCGTCGCGCAAAGGATCGTGACCGACCGTCACGACGAAGGCGGGTGCGGCGCCGGTGAGCGTCGTCGCGCGGAGCGGGGAGGCGCGCCAATCCAGCCGGTCGGCCGGGCGCGGACAATAGAGGTCGCCGAACCAGCGCATCGTCGTGGGCGTCAGCGGCACGTCCGATAGCGGGCGGGCGTACGATGCGTGGTTCATCACGAGATCGGTCGCCGGGTAGATCAGGCCCTGCACTACCGGGCGCACCGGCAGTGCACCGTCCCGCGCCATCAGTGCGATCACGGCAGCGAGGTTGCCGCCTGCGCTGTCGCCGACCAATGCCATCCGTGCCGGATCGATCCCGAGCGAAGCCGCCTCGCGCGCCGCCCACGCGACGGAAGCCGCGGCGTCTTGGATCGCGGCCGGGAACTTGTGTTCGGGTGCCAGCCGGTAATCGACCGCGATCACCACGGCGCCAGCGGCGATCGCAAGCGCGCGGCAGACGCCGTCATGGCTGTCGAGGTCGCCCAGCACCCAGCCGCCGCCGTGAAAGAACATCACGGCCGGCGCGGGGGACGGCGCATCGGCCGGCCGGTAGAGACGGAGCGGAACACGCCCGGCCGGGCCGGGGGCAGCGAGGTCGCGCACCTCGGCGACCGGCGGCGGGTCCGGCTGCAGTACCGCGCGATTGGCTGAATAGGCGATGCGCGCCTCTTCCGGCGACAGCGTCTCCCACCGTGGCCGGCCGGCTGCCCGAATGACGCCAATGACGCGCGCAGCGTCCGGGTCGAGCGTCATGCGGGTTCGTCAGTCAAGCGGTCGTAGCTCAATCCGGTCAGTCGGCCGTGAAGGTCAGCACGGCATCCGCAACCGCCGCCGGCTGATCGAGCTCGGCGAGATGGGCGGCGTCGGCGATGATGCGAAGCTCCGTCCGATCGCCGATCGCGTTCGCGATGCGGGCCGCGTAGCTCCGCGGCATGACCTGGTCCAACTGCCCCCACAGCAGCAGGGTCGGCGCTTTGATCAGCGGCAGCCGCCGCTCGAGCCGCGTGTTGCCGAGCGGCCAAAAGATGCGCGCCGCTGCCTCGCTCGCCCGGTTCTGCTCGATCGGCCACTCACTCGAGTTGGCGCCCTCGGGCGCGGCCTTGAGTGCGCGCCACGTCTCGGGGTTGGCGGTCATCAGACTTGCGAGCACGTCCGGCCGCTGCGCCCACGGGTCCGCCGGCGGATCGCGTTCGTCGAACAGGCCGAACGGCGCGATCAGGCAGAGCCGCCGAACTGTGTCCGGCCAGACGGCCGCGACCTCGGCGGCCAGCGAGGCGCCGACCGAGCTGCCGACGAGATCGGCGCCGGTCAGCCCCGCCGCGTCCAGGATGCGCCGCACGGTCAGCACCCAGTCGAGATGCGTGTCGAGCACCGAATGCCCGCGGTCGCCGCCCGGAAAGCCGGGGAGGGACGGGACGATGACGGTGCGTGCGGCGGCGAGGTGATCGAGGAACGGGATCCAGCGCGGCAGGCCGCCGAAGCCGGCGAGGAAGCCGATCGGCGGCGCGCCGGCCGGCCCGCGTCCAGCCTGCCAGACGCGCACAGGAAAGCCGTTGATCTCAAGCGTCCGGGTTTCAACCACGCTGGCTTCGCCCCGGCTCTCGTCCTTCGGGCTGTCGCTCACCGCCTTTTCTCCGCGTAATCCGCCGCTACGCCGTCATCGGCCTCGCGCGTGGCTATTCCGCGGCGAGCCTCGGCATGAACGCAGGAACGTCGGCGCGTCGCTCGGTTTCCATCGGTTGTGGCCACCAGCGATCTTCCCACTCGGAGAAGAGGCCGCGCAACTTCGGCATCACCGCATCAGCGAATAGCTGGGTGTTGTAGCGACACAGCTCTTTGGACATGTTGCCGAATTGCAACA
>CAYSTX010000304.1:0-4240 GCA_964434035.1 uncultured Acetobacteraceae bacterium | reverse complement strand
CGGCCCGATCTGCACCGCGCGATCGGCAGCGCGCACATGCATCGCATTCGCGTCCGCGTCCGAATAGACGGCAACCGTTTCGATCCCCATCCGCCGCGCCGTTCGCGCGATGCGGACCCCGATTTCGCCGCGATTGGCGATCAGCAGGGTGCGGATCGTCGTCACATGCGGAACACGCCGAAGCGCGTCCTCCGGATCGGCGCGTTGAGCGCGGCGGCGAGCGACAGGCCAAGCACGAGCCGTGTTTCCGCCGGGTCGATCACCCCGTCATCCCAGAGCCGCGCGGTCGCGTAATACGGGTTGCCCTGCGTTTCGTACTGCGCGCGAATGGGCTCGCGAAACGCCTCCTCCGCCTCCGCCGACCACGTCTCGCCGCGCGCCTCCAGCCCGTCGCGCCGCACTTGTGCCAACACGCCCGCCGCCTGATCGCCGCCCATGACGGAAATCCTCGCGTTCGGCCACATCCAGAGGAAGCGCGGATCGAACGCGCGGCCGCACATGCCGTAATTGCCGGCGCCAAAGCTACCTCCGACGATCACCGTCAGCTTCGGCACGGAGGTCGTGGAGACGGCGGTCACCAGCTTCGCGCCGTCCTTCGCGATCCCGCCCTGCTCGTATTTGCGGCCGACCATGAAGCCGGTGATGTTCTGCAGGAAGACGAGCGGAATGCCGCGCTGACTGCACAGCTCGACGAAATGCGTGCCCTTCAGCGCACTTTCGCTGAACAGGATTCCGTTGTTGGCAACGATCCCGACCGGCATCCCGTACAGATGCGCGAAACCGCAGACGAGCGTCGTGCCGTAAAGCCGCTTAAACTCATCGAGCACGCTGCCATCGACGATGCGCGCGATCACCTCACGAATATCGTACGGCGCCCGCAGATCGACCGGCACGACACCGCCGATGCTCGCCGGATCGTAGTGCGGATCCTCGGCCGGCCGTAGCGCGACCGACGTACGCGGCGTGTAGTTGAGGCCGCCGACGATCCGCCGCGCGATCGACAGCGCATGCCGGTCATCGCGCGCCATGTGATCGACGACGCCCGAGGTCCGCGCGTGCACGTCGGCGCCGCCCAGATCCTCGGCCGAGACGACCTCGCCCGTCGCGGCCTGCACCAATGGTGGTCCACCGAGGAAGATCGTCCCCTGCCCGCGCACGATCACGCTTTCGTCGGACATCGCGGGCACATACGCGCCGCCCGCCGTGCAGCTTCCCATTACGACCGCGATCTGCGCGATTCCCTCGGACGACATGCGCGCCTGATTGAAGAAGATGCGACCGAAATGGTCGCGGTCGGGGAAGATCTCGTCCTGACGCGGCAGAAATGCGCCGCCGCTATCGACCAGATAGACGCACGGCAAGCGGTTGACCCGCGCGATCTCCTGCGCGCGCAGATGCTTTTTCACCGTCAGCGGAAAATAGGTGCCCCCCTTGACGGTCGCATCATTGGCAATAACCACGCAGGTCCGGCCATGGATGCGGCCAAGCCCGGTGACGATGCCGGCCGCTGGCACTTCGTCGTCGTAGAGACCGGTCGCGGCGAGGGCCGACAATTCGAGGAAGCGCGAACCGGGGTCGATCAGATGCGCGATGCGGTCGCGAGCGAGTAACTTGCCGCGCGCCATGTGCCGCTGCCGCGCCGCCTCCCCACCGCCGGCAGCGACGCGTGCGGTTCGCGCGCGCAGATCGGCGACAAGCTCCGCCATCGCGTCGGCGTTAGCGCGAAACGCGTCTGATCGCGGATCGGCGAGGCTGGTGAGCGTGGTCATTCAGTGGGTCAGCCGGGCCGCGTATTCGCGCGGCGCGGTGTCACGGCCATGTTAGGCCGTCTCCTGAAACAGCTCGCGCCCGATCAGCATCCGCCGGATTTCGCTCGTGCCGGCGCCGATTTCATACAATTTTGCATCCCGCAGCAGGCGACCGGTCGGATAGTCGTTGATGTAACCATTGCCGCCGAGGCACTGGATCGCCTCCAGCGCCATCCACGTCGCCTTTTCCGCCGCATAGAGGATCGCACCCGCGGCGTCCTTCCGCGTCGTGCGGCCACGGTCACAGGCGCGGGCGACCGTGTACACGTACGCTTTCGCGGCGTTCATCACCGTGTACATGTCGGCGACCTTGGCCTGCATGATCTGAAACTCGCCGATCGCCTGCCCGAATTGCTTGCGGTCGTGGATATATGGCAGCACGACATCCATGCACGCCTGCATGATCCCGAGCGGCCCGGCGGCGAGCACCGCGCGCTCATAATCAAGGCCGCTCATGAGCACGTTGACCCCGAGCCCGACTTCGCCGAGCACGTTCTCCTCCGGCACCTCGCAATCCTCGAAGATCAGCTCGCACGTGTTGGACCCGCGCATCCCGAGCTTGTCGAGTTTCTGCGCGGTGCTGAAACCGGGCGTGCCACGCTCAATGAGGAACGCCGTGATGCCGCGCGGCCCGGCGGCTGGATCGGTCTTTGCGTACACCACCAGCACGTCGGCGTTCGGCCCATTGGTGATCCACATTTTCGTGCCGTTCAGCACATAGCGATCGCGGCGCTTATCCGCCCGCGTCCGCATACCAACAACGTCGGACCCCGCACCCGGCTCGCTCATCGCGAGCGCGCCGACATGCTCGCCTGAAATCAAACGCGGCAAGTAGCGCCGCCGCTGCTCCGGATTGCCGTTTCGGCGGATCTGGTTGACGCAGAGATTGCTGTGCGCGCCGTACGAGAGCCCGACGGAGGCGGACGCCCGACTGATTTCCTCCATCGCGACGCAATGCTCGAGATAGCCCATCCCGGCGCCGCCCTCCTCCTCCTCGACGGTGATGCCGAGCAGGCCGAGATCGCCCATCTTGCGCCAGAGATCGGCCGGAAACTCGTTGTCGCGATCAATCGCGGCGGCGCGCGGCGCCACCTCGTCGGCGGCGAACGCGGCGATCTGTTCCCGCAGCATATCGGCCGTTTCACCAAGGTCGAAGTCGAGGCCCGGGGGCCGGTTCGGCAGGGTGACCATGGGTCAGATACTTCGATATGGAACCATTGCTGACCCAACCATCGCGCATTTGCGGCCGGCCGCCAAGCCCATCATGATCAACATAACGAACAGACTTGGGAGGACGACGAGAATGCCGGCCGTGATGCCAAGCTATGTGCATGGCGCGAGCGACGTTCCGCTGCTCGGCGAAACGGTAGGCGCCAATTTCGACCGCACCGTTGACCGCTTCGGCGACCGGCCCGGCCTGATCGTCCGGCAACAGGGCGTGCGCTGGACTTACGGGGAGCTGGCGGCGCGGGTGGACGCGATGGCGGCGGGGCTGCTGTCGCTCGGGCTGCTGCCGGGGGAGCGAGTCGGCATCTGGTCGCCCAACAACGCCGAATGGGTCGTGACGCAATTCGCGACGGCGAAGGCGGGCCTGATCCTCGTCAACATCAACCCGGCGTATCGGCTGTCGGAGCTGGAGTTCGCGCTACGCGCGGTCGGCTGCCGCGCGCTCATTCTCGCGACTGCGTTCAAGACGAGCGACTATATCGGGATGCTAACGACGCTCGCCCCCGAGCTGCCGACGTCGGCGCCTGGCCGGCTGCGGTCGGAACGGCTGCCGTCGCTCGAGATCGTTGTGCAGATCGGGACAAGCCCGGCACCCGGCACGTTCGCGTTCGACGCGCTGTACGACGTGGCGGGCGCCGACGAGCGCGCACGGCTGGCGGCGCTTGCCGAGACGCTGCAATTCGATGACCCGGTCAACATCCAGTTCACCTCCGGCACGACCGGCACGCCGAAGGGTGCGACGCTCACGCACCATAACATTCTCAACAACGGCTACTTCATCGGCCGCGCGATGCGCCTCTCCGAGCAGGACCGGCTGTGCATTCCGGTGCCGCTCTATCACTGCTTCGGCATGGTGCTCGGCAACCTCGCGTGCACAACGCATGGCGCGGCGATGGTCTATCCCGGCGAAGGCTTCGATCCGCTCGCGACACTGCAAACAGTCGCCGAGGAACGATGCACCGGGCTGCATGGCGTACCGACCATGTTCATTGCTGAAATGGACCATCCGCGCTTCGCCGAGTTCGACCTCAGTAGCCTCCGCACCGGCATCATGGCCGGCTCCCCCTGCCCGATCGAGGTGATGCGGCGCGCCGTCGCCTCGATGCACTTGGATGAAATTACCATCGCGTACGGCATGACCGAAACGAGTCCGGTCAGCTTCCAGACGACCGTCGATGACCCGCTAGAGCGGCGGGTAACAACGG
>CAYSTX010000303.1:0-4258 GCA_964434035.1 uncultured Acetobacteraceae bacterium | reverse complement strand
ATGATGGGTGCCATCCGTAATGCAGATGCCGCCATCGCAGCGATAGGCGCCCGCGGCGCGGAGCCCGCCGGGCGCCTCTACATCTCCCCCGGCGGCGATGTGGGCGGCCAGTAGCGCTTCATCCCGCCGGCAGCGCACCAGCACGTAGCGGATGCAGAAGGCGACCATCGGCAGGAAGTAGAACCAGAACCACGACCGCGGCAGCAGGAGGCCGCAGGCAACGAACAGCGCAAGCCCGCAAGTGGCGACGCGGACGTCCCACCAGCCTTCGCGTTCCAGTTGTTTCCAAAATGGCGTCATCAACCAGCAAGCCTAACTGCTTCGCGGCCTTCCGGCAATGCCGGAAAGGTTAACGCGGGCGTTTGCGGAAATCACCTTATGGCATTGAAACGGCTGATAAAACTACTTGTTCCGGCGCTGATGGCGGTCGCCCTCCTGTGGACGGCTGGACCGCTACATGCTGCCGGCACGATCCCGCTCGCGATGTCGCAGCAGGTCGATATCAACGGCCAGCCGCTGGCGAACTGCCAGGTCTCCTTCTTCGTCGCCGGCACGCCGGCGCAGCAGCAGGATTCCTTTGCCGACTTCGGCCTGACCCAGAAGAACCCGTGGCCGATCACCTGCGATCAGACCGGCCGTATCCCGATGTTCTGGCTCGCCGACGGTCTGATCCATGTCCGGATGACGGATTCCTCCGGCAATCCGATCATCGATACCACCATGCAGGTGCTGGGTCCGTCGTCAGGTGGTGGTGGCGGCGGCTCCACGGTCGATCCGACCACGATCCTTGCAACCGGCGACCTCAAGGTCAAATACGGCACCGGTACGCTTACCGGCTTTGTCCGTCTCAATGGCCTCACGATTGGCAATGCCACATGCGGCTGTTCGGAGCGCGCCAACGCCGACACGCAAAACCTCTTCATCTATCTCTACAACGCCGACCCGAATCTTACCGTCTCCGGCGGGCGGACAGGCAATGCCCTGAACGATTTCAACGCGAGCAAGCAGTTGTCGCTGCCGGACTGGCGCGGTTATGCGCTCGCCGCCCTTGGCGACATGGGCAATTCCGCGACGTCGGTCCTGACGTCGACCTATGCCAACTGTACCCCGACGACGCTGGGTGCCGGATGCGGACAGCAAAGCCTCGCGCTTACGGTCGCGCAAATTCCGCAGATCAACGTCGGCGTCAGCGTCTCTACGTCGGGCACGGTGTCGGGCACGGTGTCGGGCACGGTGTCGGGCACGGTGTCGGGCCCACAGGGTGGCCACACCATGATTCTGGATGCGACCGCCAATTTCCTGGCATCGGGTGGCCAGCTGAGCTGGATCAACGGCTCGGCGACATCATCCGCTCAATTCAGTGGCTCGATGTCCGGCTCGATGTCCGGCTCGATGTCCGGCTCGATGTCCGGCTCCGGATCGGGCAACTCGACCAATACGGGTGGGCAGCCGCATCCGACCGTGACCCCCGAAAAGCTAGCGACCTTCTACATCAAGCTCTGACGCATCGAACAGGCCACGCATGTATTCCGATCGCATCCTGCTGCCGGAGACGTCGAACCGAGAAGATCTGCTGCTGACGGTCGCGATCTTTGATGACGACACCGGCCAGGCGATCGATCTGTCCGGCCGTAAGCTCGCTCTTCCCGGCGACTTCACCGCGCAATCCTGGACGGTGGTGTGCGGCAACGTTGCGACCGCCTCGGTCTCCTCGATCACGATCAAGGACTATCCGTTCGGCAACGAGATGCAGGCAATCCCGCTCACGGTCGGAACGAACCTTGCGATCGCCGCGGGAAGCCCGGTCACCATCTCCGACATCACCGGGCTCAACACGCTGACCGGCTATGTCACGAGCTACGCGCCTGCGACGGGAGCCATGGTGGTGCAGATCGGGGACGCTTTCGATTTCGAAATCAGGGGCAAGCGCAACCACGAATTCGATGGTGGCTACGGCTATTCGTCGTCCGAGATCGGAACGATCGGAGAAGGCAACCCGATCATCCAGGCTCAGCTCGGCAACGGAATTACCGTCATCGATGTGGGCGTGATCCAGATCCGCATTCCGGCCAGCACCATGCAGAAGCTTCGCCACAAGACCTATGACGTCGGGATGGTGATGACCGACAGCCAGGATACAAGGCAGGTGTTTCTGGGCGTGCTTCCGATGCTCTATGGCGGGGTCTCGACGACGCCGTTTGCGGTCCCATCTACCTCCAACCCCTATGGTCTGCCATGACGTTGCCCGCCAACATTCGCGTCAACGTCAGTGCGCCGTTTCCGGCCGTCGTCAGGGCATCCGCGCCTGTCACGATCTCGCGTCAGAACGGCATCTGGACCGTGGGATTCTCGATCGCGAACCTCGTCCAGTTCCCACCGGGCGGAGACCCGACGCAGGCCTATCTGTTGGTCTACAACGCGGTCAACAACGTCTTCCAGAAGATATCGATCAGCGGGCTGACATCGACCAACCCGCCGGCCACCATCGTCACCCACGCCAATTCGCCCTACGCGCCGCTGGCGACCGACACGTTCCTCCTGGTCGACACGACAGGCGGCGCGGTCGAGATCGACATGCCCCTCGCTGCAAACCGCAACGGCATTTCGCTCGCCATCAAGGACGACAAGGGCAACGCCGCGGTCAACAACATCACGATCAAGCCGACGGCGCCGGAGACCATCGACGGCTTCACCAACGCCGCGCCGCTCGTGATCAACGCCAACTATGACGGCGTCAATCTTCGTCCCGCCACTGCTCACTATGTGATTGCCCCATGATAAAACTGAGATCATTGGCCGCGGGCTTCGTGCTCGCGGTGCTTTCGCTTGGCTCTGCGTTGGGCCAGGGTATAGGCCAGCTTGGCTCCGGCCAGATGTGGGCCAATCCCACGGCAAACCAGTCTCGCGGTCAGCCGACTGGAGCGAGTGCGTATTTCGATTTCGCCTACGGAAACACCCGCGGAGCTATCCTCGAGCGCGGCGCTTCCGGGTGGCAGAAGGTCAATCCCAGCGCCACGTCAGGGCTGCCATGGGTTTCGAATGGGACCGGCGCTGATCCGGCCTATCAGGCCATCTCTGGTTCCGCCTTCAGCACGCAAAGCGCCAACACTGTCTTTGCTGGCCCGACAAATGGCGTCCCCGCAAGCCCGACCTTCCGCGCCCTGGTGGGTGCCGATCTGCCGACTCCGGGCGCGTCGAGCCTTGGTGGCGTCCAGAGCCTGACCTGCTCTACCCACAACTGGTTCAACTCGCTCTCGACGGGTGGCGTGTTCGCCTGCACACAGCCGAGTTTTGCCGATCTGACGAGCTCGCTGGCCTGCTCGCAGACGCCAGCCCTGACGGGAGACGTCACGACGTCCGCGGGGTCCTGTGCCACGACGATCGCAGCCAACGCCGTCACCAACGCCAAGATGGCGACGATGGCCGCAAACACGCTCAAGGCCAATGCGACCGGCAGCGCCGCGACGCCGACCGATGTGGCGCCAGCGGCGGCTCGATCGGCGTCTCTGCTCAACATCGACCAGTTCACCGGGCACGGCGATTCCGCCTACACGATCCTGACGACCGATCGTACGGTCGGCACCAATGCGGCCTTTACCGCCTCGCGGACCTGGACGTTGCCGGCAGCGAATGGCGTCAACGCAGGGCAAGAGATCATCGTTGCGGACTTTCAGGGAACGGTGACAGGAACCAACACGCTCGTCATCTCGCGCGCTGGGTCGGATACGGTCAACGGCGGAACCTCGGTCACGATCACGGCTGCAAATGGCGCCTATCTCTTCAAGAGCGATGGCGTTTCGAAGTGGACGGCGCAGGCGCTTGGCGCGGCGGCGGCGGGCGGCGTCTCGAGCATCACAGCGGGGACTGGATTAAGCGGCGGTACGATCACCACGAGTGGAACCATTGCTGTCAACTTGTCTCTGGCGACGAATTCCCTGGCATCAGACGTTACGCTTTCTACGAATGCGGCGACCTATTCGGACGGGCCGTCAGTTGCACAAGGCACAAGCGGTACGTGGTTTGCTTCGGGAACTGTTCTAATTACAGACACCGGTGCGGGCGTCAGCGCCTTTTGCAAGCTTTGGGACGGCACCACGATCATCGCTTCTGCAGGCGTCAACACGAGCGCGGCGGGATTCCGAGGCGTCATACCTCTCTCTGGCTATCTGGCCTCACCTGCCGGCAACATCAGGATCTCGTGCGCGAACCAGAGCGGCGATAGCACAACCGGCATGAGGGCCAACAACACGGGCCTCGG
>CAYSTX010000302.1:0-4263 GCA_964434035.1 uncultured Acetobacteraceae bacterium | reverse complement strand
ATCCGCGTTCACGCCATCTCACCCGGACCCTTGAAGACGCGCGCGGCCTCGGGGATCAAGGATTTCGAGCTTCTTCTGAACGAGGCCGAGAAGAAAGCGCCGGTCGGCGAGCTGGTGGACATCATGGACGTCGGTTACGCCTGCGCATATCTGGCGACGCCCTATGCGCGGCGGATCACCGGCGGGACGGTCTACGTCGATGGCGGTTCGAACATCGTTGCGTGAGTGGCGAGGCGATGAGCGCGAACGAGACCGACCTCGGGCACTTCGCGGCAAAACACGTCTTGCCGAACGGAACGCCGATCGTCGTCAGGGCGATCCGGCCGGACGACAAGGATCGGCTGTCGGTCGCTTTCGGCAATCTGGAAAGAGAGTCGATCTATACGCGTTTCTTTCACCATAAGACGGGGCTGACCGAGGCCGAGCTGAAACAGGCAACCGAGGTCGACTTGGATCGTGTCGTCGCTTTGGTCGCGACGGTTGGTTCCGGCGAGGCGGAAACGATCATCGCCGGCGGGCGCTACATGTGCGCTGACGGACCCGTGCCGCCGGCGCGCGCGGAGGTCGCGTTCCTTGTCGAGGAGGATTATCGGGGGCAGGGGATTGCGGGGCTGATCCTCCATCACCTCGCGCGGATCGCGCGCGGCCGCGGCATCACGGAGTTCGAGGCCGAAGTGCTCGCCGGTAACCGGCCGATGATCGCCGTGTTCGCGCGCAGCGGTCTGACGACGCGGCGGCGGCAATCCGGCAACGTGATCAACGTCACGCTCTCTCTCGCGCCGCCGCCGCCGTAGAACGCTGTCCCCGGCTACTGGCTCACCAGATCGAGCGGTGGCAGCACGTTACCCGGGATCGTCCGGGTGGCGCCGGGCGATCCAATGCTGTTTCCCATCGCAGCTTCCGGCGCCGGCACGCCGGCCGCCGCCGTCTGCGCCGTGGCGCTGTCGGCGAATGCATCGGCCGACTTCGGTGGCGCTGGCCGCGAGCCAGTACTGCCGACCAAACTCGGCCGGGTTGCCAAGCCGGCGCGGTTCAGTCCGGCGCAGAATGGTCATCTTGGCACCTGGTCTAAGCGAAGGTGGTTGGCGAGGGCCGGCGCTACCGCATTGGTTCGACCGAGATCGCCAACGCCTCTTCATAGACGAGGTCTACCTGCTGCCCCGGGCGGAGCTGGCGGATGAAGCCCTGGACCTGCGGGTTGCGCGCCGTGACCGTCCGCTCGATCCGGTTGGGACCGATGAAGCTGACGGTGTTGGTCGCCGGGTCGACGGCCGTTATCGTGACCCGGGCGCGGCGCACCCGTGTAACCTCGCCGTTCGGGCGGGCCGCCGTTTCGCCGCGATACACCGATATCGTGTCGGCAGGAGGTTGGGCGGAGGGCGAGAACACGTTAACCACCTGCGCCGCGATCGCCTGATAGTAGGTGGCGGTGACGTGGTCGCCGGGTCGGATCTGGTTCAGCCGCTGCACGTGGGGGCTCACGACCATGCTGACCAGCCGTCCCGACTGAGCGCCGCTGTCGCCGCGCAAGAGGAGCTCGCGCGAGTTCGGGTCCACCGTCTCGACGACGGCGTTGATTGTCGTCGTCTGCTCCGTGTCGACCGACGCACACGCGGCGACCACGGACACTCCTCCGAAAGCCAGCAACAAAGAACGCCGGTTCATCGTGTTTCCCTCCCGCATCGAGTCCTGCCCCGGCACCACAAGCGCGCTCTCGGCAATCCGTCGAGCGCCAGCCGTTTCCTTTCCTAGGACAAGACGCCCTCATGCGGGTTGGTTAGCAGTATCGTTATTCCGCAAATTCGTTCGGTAGTGGCTGAAGCAGCGGTGGCGTGAACACTTCCACCATCGTTTCCAGGCCGCGCCAATCGCATTTTGACGCGGTTCACACCGCCTGCCGGGGCAGGGCAATGGACGCGCGACCCGAAAACGCCGACTTCGACGACCCACGGCTTCACTACCTCGAGCCGATTTTCCAGCTCGGAGGGCCGGCCTACCGGGTGATGTGATCTCGAAGCAGCGACGGTGTAGTCAGTCGGGCGCGCTTGACCTCAAGCCGCAGCGCCGCTGAACGGATCACACGCCCCGGTGTCACGCCGGAGCTTCATGGCTCGTTCGGAAGCGCCTGGGCGCGCCACGCCTTCAATAGGGTGAAGGCAACGGCGAGCAGCGCCGGGCCGACAAACAGGCCGAGGAAGCCGAGCGACACAAATCCGCCGAATACCCCCAGGATCACCAGCGTCAGCGGCATTTTCACGCCCTGGCTGATCAGCCAGGGCTTGACGAAATTGTCGCTCGTCGAGACCAGGACGAGGCCCCAGACCAGCATGAAGCTACCCCAAACCGGGTCGCCGGCCCGGAACAAGGACCACGCCGCGCCGCCCCAAACCAGCACGATTAGCGGGGCGCCAATCTGGCTGATCGCGAGCAGCATCACCACGAAGCCCAGCAACACGGACGCCGACACGCCGGCGATCGCGGCTCCGATCGTCATCAGCACACCCTGCATCACCGCTGTGCCCACGACGCCGTACGCCACGCTCCGCAGCGAGCCGGCAGCCGCCTCGAGCGCCACCACCGCGGTGGTGCCGCCCAGACGGCGCATCACGTCGTACAGGGTCTCCTTCACCGCGTCCCCACTGGTCCACAGCATTGCGCACACGATGAGGGCGAGCAGGAACTGCAGCACGCTGCCGGCCAGCTCCCCGGCCGCCTCGAGCAACCAAGCGCGGAGCCAGTCGGCATAAGGCGCGAGCACCGTCCGCAGGTCGCCATTTGCCTGGGCCACCTTCTGCCAAGCCTGGTCGATGCGAGCGCCCAACACGGGAATGCGTGCAATCGAGGCCGGCAGCGTGTCCGGCAGGTTCGCCAAGCCTTTCTCAAGGTGGTCCGCCGCCTGTCCCAGGCTTGCCGACAGGTTCGGGGCCACAAGCGCAGCGGGCACCACCATCAGCGCCAATGCGGCGACGAACAACGCGGTCGCAGCCAGGCCAGGGCGCAAGCCAGCCTGAACGAAGGCCCTGCGTAAGGGCCAGGTCGCGATTGCCAGTATTGCGCCGAAGGCGATCGCGGTGGCGAGGGGGCGCAATACGACCAGCACCCCGAACACGAGGAGTCCAAACAGGAGCAGTACGATGGTCCGCTCGATCAGGGCGGTGGCGTTATACGCGCGACGCTCCTGTAACTCGTCGCTGTTGTCGCCCGGACCGGGGCGCAGCAAACCGACAGGATACAGGTCACCGTTTTTGCTCAACCCGCTCACGATGCGGCATCCGCCCTCTCATCCGATGTGCGCTCGACGTCCGCAGGTTTGCCCGGCTCGTGCGCCGGGGATTGTCGGGCAGACGGAGCAGTCTGGACCGCAAGATAACGCGGCGGCCCGGTCGGCGTCGTTGCCCAACGCTATCAAGATTTGCCGCAGCCTCCAGCTGAGGCGGATCGCAGTCGAGCGCAACGAGCGCAACGAGCGCGAAGTGATGGTTGATGCACTTTCCCTCTCCACGATGCGCCTCTCGCGACTGGAAAGGGCAATCGTCCGGTCCAGGAAGATGAACGAGAGGCCGTACGGGTTGATGATTGCAAGCAGCGTGCTGAAGCCGAACAGGAATTGCTGGAGCAGGCCACCAACCGGAAGGTCTTGCATGATACGGAGTCGCTTGGCTCACGCCGCAATCAGACCGACGATGACCGTCCCCCAGGTTGTCAGCAGGATGTGACCAAGCGGATAGGCGGGTGTGTAGCCGAGCACCGCGACCGGGCTGCCGGAGCGGTCCTGCACGGCGGCCATGCCCGCGGTCATCGTCTGCGCGCCGGCAAGCGCGCCGAGCAGCAGAATCGGGTTCATGCGCAGCACATAACGGCCGAAAAGCAGGCCGAGCACCATCGGCGTCGCGGTGACCACCATCCCACCGAACAGCAGCCCCAGCCCTGCTTCGGCCAGCGCGTGAAAGAAGATTGGCCCGGCATGCAGCCCGGTCATGGCAACGAACGCGGCCAATCCGAGTGCGGTCATCAGGTTGATCGCCCCATCCGGGATGCCGCCGAACAGCGGGAAGCGCGTGCGCAGATGGCCGACGACGAGTCCCGCCAGCAGGCAGCCGACGCTCGAGCTGAGCGACACGCGGATCCCGCCGATCGGTACCGTCAGCAGGACTCCGATCAGCCCGCCGAGGAAGATGGCGATCCCCAACGTCACGAAGTCCGTCTCGGTGACGGGCGCAATCACGGGCCCGATCCTCGACGCGGCCCGCTCCACGATCGTCT
>CAYSTX010000301.1:0-4264 GCA_964434035.1 uncultured Acetobacteraceae bacterium | reverse complement strand
GCCCGCGGTGCTGGCCTTGTCCCGCCGGATAGACGAGCGCATCCTTATGACCGCCGGGCTGCTCGTCTTCGCCTGGGGCTGTCTGATGGACTGGGGTCTGGCCAGCCAGTGGCAGCAGGACCAGTTCTTCTGGGGCCAAGTGGTGCAGGGTCTTGCTCAGCCCTTCGTGCAGGTGCCCATCATGGTCATAAGCACCTCACGGATCGGGAAAGTTGAGGCCGGATCGGCCAACGCGCTGTTCAACACCCTCAAGACGTTCTCCACAACTGTGGGCGCGGGGCTGATGACGACGCTGTTGACCCGGCGCGAGCAGTTTCACTCGGCGCGGCTGACAGAGAGCTTCGATACGCTTTCAGGATCCTACCGGGATCGTCTGGCCGAGCTCGCCGCCGCGCTGGCTCAGCCGGACATCAGCGGACAGACGCGTGGGCTTGCGATGATCGCTGCGCAGGTCCGCACACAGGCAACAACCATGGCCTACGCGGACGCTCTGGTGGTCATCGGAATCACCCTCCTGGCCACGATTTCGGTGGTCTGGCTAATTCCCCCGCCACCTGCCGGTTCCGGATTGCGGACTTGGTATGCAGTGTGCGCTCGGAGCGACCAGCGATGAAGGCGGCAGCTGGCCGGCGCTCATCACCGGCCTCACGCCAGTCGCTGCCCGGTAGCTGAGCTGCAGCGGCGCTCACCGGAGCCGGGTTGACGCGCGAGATGCATAGCTCCGTATGCTAACTTTTGCAGTCTCGCCGCCAGGTGGCGGGCGGCGCCCCCACGATATTCGTGAACACGCGGGTAAAATGGCTCTGGTCAGCGAAGCCGCATTCCAACGCGATATCGACAATCGGACGAGATCGGAGGAGCAACTCCTTCGCCCTGTAGACTCGTTGCTCAAGTAACCACCTATGTGGGGTCCGCCCGGTTGTATTCTTAAACGCCTTGATGAAGTAGCTCCGCGAGAGGTTGCACGCTGCCGCAACTCCGGCGATCGATACGTTACCCGGAGCGCCTCCGATCAGATAATCCTTGGCGCGTTTCTCCTGCCACCGCGAGAGGCCGCCCGTCTTTCGAAGGGCTAGCTGGAAACCGCCATACGTCACCGCCACATGTGCCTGCAATGCTAAGCTGACCTGATCGACGAACAGGGTATTTGCTTCCCAAGGCCTTGCGAACGCGGGAAGAAGGGCGGCTCCGAGATTGGCTAGAATCGGGTCGATGCTCGCCGGCTCACATGACAGGTCGACGACACGAGGGCCGGCCGCCTCGTCGGTGAAGGCGTCGAGCGTCGGACGGGGAATATAGAAGCTCAATGCTTCAAGCGCGCTGCTGACTTTGACTGAAAGCTGCTGCATCAGATGAACGATGCTGATGGCATCTCTCGGGTAATGGGACACCCGAATTGGACGTCCCCCTCGCTGCCATAATTCGTGATGTTTGTAGTCGGCGAGGTGCAGCATCACGACGAAGCTGTCTTCGGGAGAAACTGTGCGTGGTGGACCCATCTGGGCTGCGCCGCAGGATAGCCAGGACACCGCCAGTCGAGTCTCCCGCAAAGGCCTTGCGATCAGCAACGGGACGTTGGTTAGGCCGAAGCTGTGCGCGACAATGCCGCCGAATATCGTCTCGGTGCTCATGGCGAATGCCCGCGCTTGGAGCGCGACTCCATCATGTTTCAATTTGAATGTCATTGCGGCCTGATCGCCGTGATTGCGTGCGACGAAAGTCAGACCGGAGATCGGGTCCATCGCCAGCGCCGATGGACCCGTGCCTTTCAGGCGGCGTCGACCAGGATCACTTCCGCGTCCTCGATTCCGACGATTTCAACGCTCGCCACGTCCGTGATTGCGGCACCATCGCGCGCTGCGATGCGAATGCCGCCGACATCCACCGTGCCCTTCGCCGGCACCAGATAGGCGTGCCTTTTCGGGTCGAGAGATAGCGTAATGCGTTCTGCTGCCTTGATCGTGGCGCCCATGACGCGCGCATCCGTCCGGATCGGCAGCGCGTCGTCGCCGGGAATGCCGCTGGCCAGTGTCACGAACCGACCGGAACGCTCGCCTTTCGGAAACGGTCTTGTGCCCCAAGACGGTGCGCCGCCATGCACTGTCGGCTGGATCCAGATCTGGAAGATGCGGGTCGTTCCGTCTTCCTCGTTGTATTCGGAATGGCGCACGCCCGAACCGGCCGACATGACCTGCACATCGCCGGCCTCGGTGCGGCCCTGGTTGCCGAGTGAATCCTTGTGCGTGATTGCGCCGTCGCGGACGTAGGTGATGATTTCCATGTCCGAATGTCGGTGAGGCGGAAATCCAGTTTTGGCGGCGATCTCGTCGTCGTTCCAGACCCGGAGATTGCCCCACCCCATCCGCTCACGATCGTAGTAGTTGGCGAAGGAAAAATGGTGCTTGGCTTTCAGCCATCCATGGTCTGCGCCACCCAACCCAGCGAACGGCCTGCGTTCAATCATCTCATACGCTCCTGAGGGGACGAAGCCGTCCCAACTGCTGAGATGAAGGATGGGTCTCGACATCCGCAGTTAAAACAGAAAGTATGGAAGGACATCAGTTCCATTTCTTTGGTTGTCCATGGCTCTCCCGGACCTCGAAGCTTGGGCCATCTTTGCCAAGGTGGCGGAAACCGGCTCCTTCGCCGCCGCCGCCACGGAACTTGGCCTTTCGGGACCCACGGTCTCGAAGGCGCTGGGGCGCCTTGAGGCGCGCTTCGGAGAGCGACTGATTCACCGCACGTCGCGCCGCTTCGCGCTGACCGAAACCGGAAGAGTCCTGGCTGCGCGAGCCGCCCAGATTCTCGCCCAGGGCGAGGCCGTCGAGGCCGAGGCCCAGGCCAAGTCGGCGACACCACGAGGCAAGGTCCGGCTCGCGGCGCCCATGTCCTTCGGACTGCGCCATGTCGCGCCGGCACTGCCGGAGTTTCTGGCGGCCTATCCAGAAGTATCGGTCGATCTGCAACTCGACGACCGGATGGTCGACCTGGTGGCAGGCGGCATCGATGTCGCGCTGCGCATCGCCGACCTGCCGAATTCGAGCTTGATCGCTCGACGGCTCTGCTCCGTGCATCGATGGGTAGTGGGGACGCCGGGATACTTTGCACGCCGCGGAACGCCGCGGCGACCGCGGGATCTCGAAAACCACGCTTGCCTTGGCTACAGCTATCTCATGAGCGGCGAGACTTGGCGGTTCAAGGACGCGACCGGCGCCGAGGAGGCGGTCAGCATCACTCCGCGACTGAGCGCCAACAATGCTGAGGCCCTATGCGCCACTCTTGCGGCGGGCGAGGGGATCGCGCTTCAGCCCGACTTCATTGCCTGGCAAGCGGTGAGGGACGGAGATGTCGTGCGCGTCCTAACAGACTGGGCTGCCCCGCCTTTGGCGCTCAACCTGGTGACACCTGCTGGGGGACCCCGCCCGATCAGGACCCAAGTCCTTCTCGACTTCCTCACACAACGCTTCAAAGCCGGTGCGGCGCCCTGGACAATCGCGCTGCAGATGGCATCCTAGCCGGACACCAAACGGACGGAGCGCTTCCGCCGTATCTATTCAGGCACGCTCTCTGCCGTCGACCTGCGGGCACTGATCTCTTCCAGATCGAGTTCCGCCTCAAGTGCGTGCAGCACGGAATCGTGGATTCTCCCCCGTGCGATGGCGGGTTCGAGCAGCGACGCCAGTTGGCCGATTACGCAACGAAAGCGCTCGACGCGTGGCGATCGCAGGTGCGTTTGCGGGACTGCTCATCCGGTCTTCTTCTCCATGGATCACCCGACGCACTCGGGTCGCACGGCCACGACGACCCGCGACGTCGCGGTTGGATTCAGATGCGCCGGATCAAGCTGCCATTCTCCGTTGGCGCAGCCTGCCGAGTGCTGATCAGTGCTATCCGGCGAGCAGCAAATCAAGGTGATTGCGTGCCCCCGCAACCATCTTGATGGGGTGGACGGCCCCCGCTCCCGGCATCGGAGTGCCTAAAGTGGTCGTTGCTGAACGCCACGCATAAGGGGAGCCGTCCGCATGAACATTGCGACAATCGGCCTCGATCTCGCCAAGCACTGGTTTCAGATCCATGCCGTAGACCCGCAGGGCCAGACGGTTGAGCGGCGCAAGCTGCGGCGCAGAGACGTGCTCGCGTATTTCAACTCAGTGCCGCCGTGCCTGGTTGGCATCGAGGCCTGTGCGACGGCGCACTACTGGGCACGCGAGCTCGCAGCGCAGTGAATCACCGTATCGATGGTCTGAAGCGGTACTTTTCGCTG
>CAYSTX010000300.1:0-4298 GCA_964434035.1 uncultured Acetobacteraceae bacterium | reverse complement strand
GTATAGGCCTGCCCGGCCATGATGATCGCCTGCGCCTCCGTCCGGCTGGCGGCGAGGCCCAACTCCACCAACGCGAGGTCGGCCCGCCGGCGCGGTGTGGCCACCCCGATGCCCCGCTCTCAGATGCCCGGGCGGGCCACGACGGTGCCGTCGGCGCGCTCGACGAGGGTTGCAACGCGTGCCTCGGCCTCGGCGAGCTTCGCCTCGCAGTGGCGGCGGAGCAGCACGCCCCGCTCGTAGGCCGCGATCGCGTCCGACAGTTTCTGCTGCCCGCCCTCGAGCCCGCGCACGATGCGGTCGAGTTCGGCCAGCGCGTCCTCGAATGAAAGCGCGGCGATGTCGCTATGCGCCTGGGTTTCGCTCATTCCGCCGTCCTCGGCTGTTGCCCCTGATCCGGCCGCAGGCTATACGCCCCGCCTCGGTCGGAGTGTAGCTCAGCCTGGTAGAGCACTGTGTTCGGGACGCAGGGGCCGGAGGTTCGAATCCTCTCACTCCGACCAGTTAGCCCCTCGCCATTTCAAGCGCCGGATCAGGCGTAGTCGCTCTGCACAGTCACGTCGCGCAGCCGGTCCGACGCGATCGCGTTGAACAGTGGCGACAGCACGGCCGCGACGATCACGTTCACGATCAGCGAGTCGAGCGCCGCGAAGCCCGGGATCGTGGTGCCAAAGATCGTCACCGGATAGATCGCGGCCTTGAACGACAGCTCGGCCGCCATCCAGGTGCCGACGCCCATACCCGCGGCCCAGCCGATCAGCAGCGCCCAGCCGTTGAACGACCGGATGTAGAGGCCGAGGATCACGGCCGGCAGGATCTGGATCATCCAGATGCCGCCGAGCAGCTGAAACTGGATCGCATACGGCACCGGTATGAAGACGATGAAGAACAGCGCGCCCGCCTTGACGATCAGCGAGACGAGCTTGGCGACCTGGCTCTCCTGCGCGTCGGTAGCATTCGGCCGGATGAACGCACGGTAGATATTGCGGGTGAAAATATTGGCCGTCGCGATCGACATGATCGCCGCCGGCACGAGCGCGCCGATGCCGATCGCGGCGAAGGCGACGCCGACGAACCACGCAGGGAACGAGCTAAGGAACAGCGCCGGCACGGCGAAATTGTTGCCGAAGGTCTTGAACCCGTCCGCGAACTCCGGCGCCTTCCCGACGCCGAGTGCGACCGCCATGAAGCCAAGCAGCGACAGAAGGCCGAGCACGAGCGAGTAGGCCGGTAGGATGGTCGCGTTGCGGCGCACGACGTGCGGGCTGCTGCTCGACAGCAGCGCGGTTAGCGAGTGCGGATAGAGCAGCAACGCGAGCGCCGAGCCGAGCGCCAGCGTCGCATACTGGCTATACGACCCGAGCGTGTTCGGCCCCGGCACCGGCAGGATGAGCTTCGCCGCGCTGACGGCCGAGAATACGTGATCGAAACCGCCGAGCTTGATCGGCACCCAGATGATCGCCGCGATCACGGTGACGTAGATCAACACATCCTTGACCACCGCGATCATCGCCGGCGCGCGCAGCCCGCTCGTGTAGGTGAACGCGGCGAGGATGACGAACGCGATGACGAGCGGGATGTCGCCGCTGATCGTGCCGGCGCCGCCGCCGACGCCGAGGGCGCCGATCACCACCTGCAGGCCGACGAGCTGCAGCGCGATATATGGCATGGTCGCCAGGATGCCGGTGACCGCGACGGCAAGTGCGAGCCACCGATTGCCGTAGCGGCCCTGCACGAAATCGGACGCCGTGATGAACCCGTGCCGTTTCGCGACCGCCCAGAAGCGCGGGAAGACGACGAACATGATCGGATAGACGATGATCGTGTATGGCACCGCGAAGAAGCCGATCGCGCCCGCGCCGTACACCAGCGCCGGGACGGCGATGAACGTGTACGCGGTATAAAGATCACCGCCGAGTAGGAACCATGTGATCCACGTGCCGAACCGGCGCCCGCCGAGCCCCCATTCGTTCAGCAGCGTGAGATCGCCCGCGCGCCAGCGCGCGGCAACGAAGCCGAGAACCGTGATGAAGGCGAACAGGAGGACGAAGACGATAGTCGCGGTGACGTTCATTGCGGCTTGCCCGGTTCCGGCTGCTCAGGACTGGCGGTTTTCGGCGCGGTACACGATCACCGTGATGATCGAGGACAGCAGCACCCAGAGAAGCTGATACCAGTAGAAGAACGGGATCCCGAAGACCGACGGTTCCAGCGAGTTGTAGAACGGTACCCAGAGCACGGCGACGAACGGGATAAGCAGCAGATAGCGCAAAGGATGCGCGTGCGGGATCGGCCGATGCTGCTCGATGTCGTGCACGACGTCATGCGAGCTTATTGTTGCCATCTGTCCGTATCCACCCATTCAGCAAAGTTTCTAATGATCTTTATGCCGCAACGACCCGCGCCGGTAAATCCCGGCGCACGCGGCCGGATCAGGCGGCGAGGCGCTGCTCGGCGGTCTGCGGAAAACGGGTCTGGAAACGCTGCCGCCGCCACGATAGCAACCGCCACGACAATGCGGCGGCACCCGACGACAGGCGCCCGCGCGGGGGCAGGCCGACGGCTTTAAGGATCATGCCGACGGCGCGGTCGATGTGATCGTAGCGATAGACGCCCATCGCGGTCACCATGTAGGCGGCGACGCAGCGGGCGTGGTCGTAGGGGATATCCGGCGATTCGTTGCTGCAATGGTAGGCGAACGCCAGCTCGTCGTCCTCGGTCTCTCCGACACGGCCGGCCGCGATCCTGAGCCGCCGCGCGACGCCGATGTTTTCGCGGGCGAGATACCGGCGCATGTGGTCGTAGAATAGCTTGAAGTGCCGGTACTCGTCGGCCGCGATCAGCCGGCAGACCTGCTGAAGCACCGGCTCCGTCGTCGCCTCGGCCAGCGCCGTATAGTAGCTCGACGTGCCGGTCTCGACGATGCAGCGGGCGATCAGCTCGCCCGTGCGTGAACCGCGGATCGAGCCATCGCTGCCCTCGGGGATTTTGAAGCCGGCGCGATACCGCTCAAACGCCGCCTTGTAATCCCACTCCGGGTCGGCGAGGCACGCCCAGCGGCCGAGCGCGTCGCCGTGCTGCACCTCTTCCACCGCCCAATTGTCGGCGGCCTGCCCGAAATCAGGGTCGTCGTGGAACACGTGGCGGAGATAGGCCGCGTAATCCGTCCCGTTCCGCTCGACCATCGCCGCCGCTTTGACCAGCGGCACGTGTGCAGGATTGACCCGGGTCGGGTCGAAGCGGTCCCACGCGACTTGTTCTATACGCCAATGCTTCATCGTGACCGTCTCATGCCCGGCCGACCCGTGTCGCGTCGAGACCTTCGTGACAGGAGTCTGAGTACGATATTAGCCAGCTATTTGGCCACACAGTTTCGAGACTGCCCGCCCTTAGCCGCGGCCGGCCGCCTCGATCATGGCCCGGGCGGACTGCATCCGGCTCATCACGGCCTCGATTGCGGGCACGTTCATCTTGTCGACCTGGGCATACTCGGCCTCCGCCGCGGCCAGCCGCCGGTCGGCCTCTTCGCGGGACAGCTCGGCGACCGGTACCGCTTCGTTAGCCAGCACCGTGCACCGCTCGGGCGTGATCTCGGCGAAGCCGCCGGCGACGAACAGACGGTCAGTGACCTGCGTGCCCTCATAGATCCGGATCGTGCCGCCGCGCAGCAGCACGATCATCGGCGAGTGGTTGGGCATGACGCCGAGTTCGCCCTCGGCGGCCGGAATGACCACCATCTCAACCGGACGGCTCAGCAGTAGCCGCTCGGGGCTGACGATTTCGAGGGCGACCGTCATTACGCGGCCGCCTTCATACGCTCGGCCTTCTGCACCGCATCCTCGATCGTGCCGACCATGTAGAACGCGGCCTCCGGCAGGTGGTCGTATTCGCCGGCGACGATGCCCTTGAAGCTGCGGATCGTGTCGGCGACGGGGACGAACACGCCGGGCGTGCCGGTGAAGACCTCGGCGACGTGGAACGGCTGGCTCAGGAAACGCTGGATCTTCCGGGCCCGCGCGACCACCAGCTTATCGTCCTCCGACAGCTCGTCCATGCCGAGAATGGCGATGATGTCCTGCAGCGACTTGTAGGTCTGCAGGATGCGCTGCACCTCACGCGCGACCTCTTAGTGCTCGTCACCGACGATCCGCGGGTCGAGCGAGCGCGAGGTGCTGTCGAGCGGATCGACCGCCGGATAGATGCCGAGCTCGGCGATCTGACGGGACAGCACGGTCGTTGCGTCAAGGTGGGCGAAGCTGGTCGCGGGCGCCGGGTCCGTCAGGTCGTCGGCCGGCACATAG
>CAYSTX010000299.1:0-4320 GCA_964434035.1 uncultured Acetobacteraceae bacterium | reverse complement strand
AGAACGGCAGCTTCCCAAGCTGCATACGAGGGTTCGATTCCCTTCACCCGCTCCACTGGCGCCCGGGTTCAGTTGGCGGCGGTTTGTGCCGCGCCGAGAAACACCGACCAGTCGGGTACACGCGTCACCATCCGCGCGTCCGCCATCTCCTGACCGAGCGCCTGCACCGCACGCTGATACCCGGGATCAGACATCGCCGAGAAGCTGAGCGTCGCCAGTCCGGCGCGGGCAGTGCTTTCCGGCACCTCAAGAGCCGCCACCGTCGCCCGGATCGCCGCGGAATTGTCCTGCGCGAGCTGCTCGGTCGCGGTCCGGTGTGCCTGCAGCACGGCGCGGGCGAGCGAGGCGTCGTCTGCGGCTAGCGTGGGGGAAACGACCATTCCCGTGTTCACCCGCCCGATCGGCGTGTCGTAGCCCGACCAGATCGGGCGCGCGACGTTTCGTTCGACCGCGAGCGACGCGTAGGGCTCGACAGCCATCGCCGCGTCGATCGAGCCGTTCGCGAGCGCGTCCGGCATCGACCGGTTATCCATCACGACGACCTCGGCCAGGTCCGTCATATGCTCATTCGCAAGTTTCCAGAGCAGGCACAAATGGGCCACGCTGAACGGCTGCACCCCGATGCGGCGTCCGCGGAGCCCACGGAAGTCGCTGACGGCGGGCGATGCCACCATGGACCAGCCGCCGTCGCTCGCCCGCGACAACAGCTGGAGCGGATGACCCTGGCTCGCGACGCTGATCGCCGCGTTGATGGCGCCATAGGCGATGTCGATGTGCGAGGTTCCGATCGCCCGCATACGGTCGACGCCGTTCGGGATGACGACGATTTCGGCGTCAATCCCGTGCGCCTGGCGCAGCACGGTCGGTAGTTGATAGGACGCCAGCATCGGCGCGCTGTAGGTGGTGCCTATCCGCAGGTGGACGGTGTGCGCACGCGCCCGTCGCGGCCGCGCCGCGACGGCACAAGCAATTGCGAGCAGCGCCGATCGCCTTGTATGCATGCCTTCTGCCTGACCGACTAGAAATACAATTCGGTTATCCAACGAAGGGTTGCGGAATGCAACCTCAGACATCCGGGACGTCCGACGGCACCGTGCGCGCGTGGTAAACATGGCGTGTAGAGCAGGGGGTCTGGGCGTCGTGGCCGCGCTCAGCCTCGGCGTCGCGCGCGCCGATCCGCTGTCGGCCTATCTGCCGGAGGGCGTGCCGGGCTACGCCGTCGCGCCGGGTGTCACGGTCGCGTCACGTTTGCGGCCCGATTACGAGGCGAACGGCGTGCGGGTCGGCGCGGCAATCCTGCACGCGGGGGTCGAGGCTGCGATTGGTGGCGACAGCGACGTGACGGGGGAACCGAACGGCCCGGCAAGCTTGCGGCTCGTGACGGCGCCCTCGGTCCGTATCACGACCGACTGGTCGCGCGACCAGATCGGTGCGGCGGCCTCCGTGCGGCGAGTCGATCTGCCGAACGTGCCGGCGCAATCCTACACCGATGCCTCGATATCCATCGGCGGCCGTCTAGACGTCGGCCGCGACCAGCTAAGTCTCGGTTTCGCCTACCTGTCGCTGCATCAGACGCCGGACCAGCTCGGCGGCCTGCTCGGCGTCCGGCCGATTCCGTTTCAGGTCGCAGACGCAAGGCTTGCCTACGAAACGAATATCGGGCGGCTTTCGCTGACGCCAACGCTCGACGTGTCTACATTTCGATACGACGGCGCATTGATCAGTAATACGGCGTTCGGCGCCGGCCCGACGACGCGGGTGAGCCAAAGCGGCCGTGACCGCGACGTGCTGCAGGCCGGTGCGACACTCAGCTACATGCTGGCCGAGCGCCGGTCGCTCCTGATGATCTCGCGTTGGATCGCGAGCGATCAGACCAACCGCCCCGCCGGCACGGCATCGACCAGCGCACGCGCGGCGCTCGTGCTGCTCGGTGCAGACATGGAACTGGACGGCGCGCTGCGCAGCCGCGTGCTCGCGGGCGTCGAGCAGCGGGATTTCGCAGCGCACCAGTACGGCGCGCGCGCCGCACTGGTGGCCGAGGCCGCGGCAATTTGGACGCCGACGGGGCTGACCACCGTCATCGGAGCGCTCGACCGATCAATCGAAGATCCGTCGGCTGAAGGAACGGCCGGTTTCGTCGCAACCGCGGCAAGCCTCGGCGTCGACCACGAATTGCGGCGCGACCTCCTGCTGCACGGCGGCGTATCGGTCGAGCGCGCCGACTACATTCCGGGCAACGCGGGCGAAACGGTCCTCGACGGCAGAACCGGCATCACTTGGCTGTTGCAGCGCGGGCTGAGCGCCACGGCCAGCCTCGACCTCGCGTGGCATGACCGGGGCGCCGGCGTGCCGACGGTGACAAGTGGGACGGGCGCGGCAAGGACGGGCGCGGCAAGAACTGGCACGAGCGGCACGGGCTCGACCGATCGCGCCATCGTGTCCATCGCGCTGCATGTCGGACTATGAGTCGTCATTCGGAGGAGATCAGCCCTTGAGCGCCACCTCGGGAACGCCGGACTGTCCGCGTTATCTCGTGACCGGCGGCGCGGGCTTCGTCGGCAGCCACACGGTGCTGGCTCTGCTGCGGGCCGGCGCGCGCGTCGTGGTGCTCGACAACCTTAGCACCGGGCATCGAGCGGCGGTGCCGGACGCGGCCGAGTTTGTGCTGGGCGACGTCGGCGACGCGGCGACGCTCGATGCGGCGTTCGGGCGCGAGAAGTTCGACGCAGTGCTGCATTTCGCCGCGCTCTCGCTGGTCGGCGAGAGTATGCGCGATCCGATCCGCTACTTACGCGCCAACGCCGGCGTCGGCTTTGGCCTGATCGAGGCGTGCGTGCGGCATGGCGTGCCGCGTTTCGTGCTGAGTTCGACGGCCGCCGTCTATGGCGACGCGACTTCCGATCAGCTCGACGAGGACGAACCCCAGAACCCGACCTCGGCTTACGGCGAAAGCAAGCGGATGTTGGAGCAGGCACTGCTCTGGGCCGGCCGTGTCCATGGGCTGCGGTCGGTCGCGCTGCGCTACTTCAACGCGGCCGGGGCCGAGGCGGGCGGGGCGCTTGGTGAGGATCATGCGCCGGAGACGCACCTGATCCCGCTCACCATCGACGCGGCGCTCGGGCGTCGTCCGCCGCTGGTCGTGTATGGCGACGACTATCCGACCGAGGACGGCACCTGCGTGCGCGACTACGTCCACGTCGACGACCTCGCGAGCGCCCATCTCGCCGCACTCGATCTTGATCACGCCGGATTCGTCGCGATGAACGTCGGCACCGGGAGCGGCCAGTCGGTGCGCGCGGTGCTGCGCGCGGTCGAGCGGGCCGTCGGGGAGAAGGTGCCGCACACGATTGGCCCGCGCCGTCCGGGCGATCCGGCGCGGCTCGTCGCGTCGTCTTCGCGGCTGATGGCGGCGACCGGCTGGGCGCCGCGTCGGTCGGACCTCGATACGATCGTCGCGACCGCCGCCGCCTGGCGGGTGGCGCATCCGGACGGATACGGCGACCAAAACTGCAGCGCCTGAAACCGTCTTCGCTTTGCAACCGGCGCGGCCCGCGCCATGATGGTTTCAACCGGACCCGGCGACACTGCCGAGAGCCCCGCGAGGTGGAGGAGATGATGATGCCGGATGGTGGCAGCGAGCAGGCGCGGGGCAACCGCGTCTCGGCAGAGGATGCATTGGCGCTCCATGCGGTCTTCCCGCCTGGGAAACTCGCGACGCGGATCACCAAGCCGCTGACAACTGCGCGAGCACTGTCGCTCGCCTATTCACCGGGCGTCGCCGAGCCCTGCCTGCATATCGCCCGTGATCCAGCGCTCGCGTATGACTACACGACCAAGGGCAACATGGTCGCCGTGATTTCGAACGGCACGGCCGTGCTCGGCCTCGGCAATCTCGGCGCGGTCGCGAGCAAGCCGGTGATGGAGGGCAAGGTCGCGCTGTTCAAGCGCTTCGCCGACGTCGACGGCATCGATCTTGAGATCGGCACGGAGGACGTGGACGATTTCGTCAACTGCGTCCGCTTCCTCGGCCCCGGTTTCGGCGGCATCAACCTTGAGGACATCAAGGCGCCCGAGTGCTTCATCATCGAGCAGCGGCTGCGCGAGCTGATGGACATTCCGGTCTTTCACGACGACCAGCACGGCACCGCGATCGTCGCCGCCGCCGGCCTCATCAACGCGTGCCATCTGACGGACCGCGACCTCCGCGAGACGAAGCTCGTCGTGAACGGCGCGGGCTCGGCCGCGATCGCCTGCGTCGAGTTGCTGAAGGCGATGGGGATGCGGCCCGAGAACATCATCCTCTGCGACACCAAGGGCGTC
>CAYSTX010000298.1:2583-4333 GCA_964434035.1 uncultured Acetobacteraceae bacterium | reverse complement strand
CTGCAGCGGCTCCGCGCGATCTGCGACAAGCACGGCATCCTGCTGATCTTCGATGAGGTCATCACCGGCTTCGGCCGCATCGGCAAGCCGTTCGGGTCGGAGCGGTTCGGCGTCACGCCGGACCTGCTGACGATGGCGAAGGGCCTGACCAACGCCACCGTGCCGATGGGCGCCGTCGCCGTCGCCGAGCACGTGCACAACGCGATCGTGGATGGCGCGCCGGACGGGATCGAGCTGTTTCACGGCTACACCTATTCCGGCCACCCGCTCGCCGCCGCTGCCGCGATCGCGACGATTGATCTGCATGTATCGGAGGATCTGCCGGGGCGATCGGCGGCGATGGAGCCGTATTTTCAGGAGAATGTGCACGCGCTGCGCGACCTGCCGAACGTGATCGACATCCGCGGCATCGGCCTCGTCGCCGGCGTCGAGCTACAGCCGCGCGACGGCAAGCCGACCGACCGCGCCGTGCGAGTTTTTCACCGCTGCTTCGACGCGGGCGTGCTGGTGCGCACGACCGGCGACATCGTGGCGCTGTCGCCGCCGCTCATCGTCGAGCGGAACCACGTCGACCGCATCGTGGAGACGCTGGCCGACGCGATCCGGGCGGAGGCGGCGTAAGGGCGAAAACCCCGTCAGGAACCGCCAACTCGAATGGCTGAGACGGGTGGGAGCGGCCAAGTCGTCCCAGCCGAGGGACGCCGGCATCAACTCCGAAAGCGGACCGTCTGCTTCTAGGGTGCACAACCGCAAAGCAGACGCTGACGCGGGGCAAGTGCTTTGTCAGCTATCGAACCTTGTCGGTCATGACGAACTTCCCCGGGGCTATCGGTTTCCGCCATCTCCTGCCAATGTCCGCTTGGCATCTACAACTGCGGAGCCATATTGATGCAGGTCGAGATCGAATACTGCGGCATGTGAGGCTATGAACCGCGCGCCCGTGCGGCGGCAGATCTGATCAAGAAGACCCAACCTGCGACGCAGGTTGATCTACGCAAGTCCGGTGGCGGGGTATTCGAGATCACCGTGGATGGCAGGCTGGCCTATTCGAAAAAGGCGACAGGCCGCTTCCCGACCGACGACGAGGTCCTCGCAACCCTGAACTGACGGACCCTACTGCTCCGGCGCAGCCTCCCTCACCCCCATCGAGGCGGCACATGTGGCCCTGTAGGCCGCGCCGCGTCGAAGGCGTCGCGATTAGAGGCGAGCGCATCCTCATGCGCGTGATGTCCAGGTTGCGGGGTTCACCACGGAAGGTGGGCGCGTAGAATTCCGCTGCTTTCCGCGCCTCGTCATGGTCGAACCACAGACAGGTGACGATTTTGCTGCTCATCGAAATTCCCTCACCAGCCCTGATGACATACCTCGATATCTACGTGCATGACGCATAGCGATAAACGTCTGCTTCGAGATCAGGTTATTCGTTCGCGACAGCAGTCTCTGGCCGAAAGCGGCCTGGCTGCTTTGGACGATCCAAACCCAGTAAGCAGACGTTCCTTCCAGAATAGTCGACGGCAGATAGCGAGCCACCTCGGTCATAGGGCGCGTGAGTGTCGAGTTTCGAAAGCGGTCATTCATGCGGCAATGATGGGCGGCGGCTTCGCGCCCAGAGGTGCATTGGCCCGATAGGAGGCAGCCGAGCTTAGATGTAGTGGCGGTGCTGCTTCCCCGGTTCCAGGGCAGGAATTCGTTGAGCCGCGAGGTGGAATGTCATCAGCTGCCTGTGGGGGCACTCAGTAGATATTGATAG
>CAYSTX010000298.1:0-2483 GCA_964434035.1 uncultured Acetobacteraceae bacterium | reverse complement strand
GAGCCTCGGTCTGTCCTGCGCCGAAGTGCAGGTGCTTCTTGTCCTGTGGGATCGGCTGGTCAGGATCAAGTGGTTCATCGACATCAATCAGCAAATGATGGTGGCCCATGTTTGCCGTGGCATCTCCGGCATGCGTCACCCCCATGTTGCGCAATCCAAACCGGCACCAGAACGCGCCCTTGATACGCATGCCGTCTTGCGGCCAGATGATGTAGAGGTAAGCGTCGGGTGGTGCTGATGTCTTCCCAGCGAGGGCACTGGTAGGCATGAGTAGCAACGGCAGGACGAAACGGCGAGTCAGCATCACCGGCGTTCTTTCATTGCGAGGCAGCGATACGGAAGCCATGGGTCGGGTATCTTATTGAGGCGTCGTAATAGTCACGACTCGCTGGCCGCGCATAGCTCTGATCGTTGCTCGCCGATGCGCCACGCAGAACTCGCTCGCGACAATCCCGCACCATGCGGGCTGATCCGTTGGTGGGAGCACCTTGGTAGCCTTTCACCCAGCAGTCTTGCACCCATTCGGCCACCCCAACGTTGATGAAGAGACCGAACGGATTAGCGGCGACCTTCGGCGGCCTCTCGCCGCAGCCTCTGCAGATGGCCATACCAGGCTTTATGGAGTCGCCCCACCAGTAGCGCGTCCTTGTGCCGCCGCGCGCCGCATACTCCCATTCGGCTTCGGTGGGCAGACGCCATTGCCGGTGCGTCACCCGGCTCAGCCACGAGAGATATTGCTGCGCGTCATTCCAACTGACATTGCCCACCGGCTGATCATCGTCACCTTGCGGCACGTAGCTGCATGCCTGTGCCTGCACGCACTCACGCCACTGTCGAACCGTGACGACGTTCATTCCAATCAAAAACGAATTCACCGTCACCTTGTGCAATGGCTGCTCGGATGGATCTTCGTTACTGCCCATCTCGAAACTACCGCCATTGATCTGGATCACCTCTGGAATGCTGAGGCGTGGTTCAGGCGGCGGCTTGGGTGCAACCATAGCCTGCGTCGTTGGCGATGGGGGTAGGGGTGCAGCAACGGGTGCAGGTGGCTCCGCTGCTTTCTGGGTGGCTGGAACCTCCTCACGCGTAGCCGGAGCCGGCGTAACTTGGACAGGCGGTTGGGGCGTCGGCAAAGCGGGAGTAGTCGGTATCTGCATTGGCATCGCATGTGTGGGTTGCTGCTGGCGTTGCCAGACGTACCAGCCGCCTCCTGCGACCCCTAAGCAGACCGCCGTAATCGCACCGATGCCCAACCAACGCCGTCTCGCCACCATTGCTACCGCTGACGGGTCGGCCAAAACTCGATAGATCGGCATCGGATCTTGGATGTTCTTGAGGCGGCGGTCGCCAAGTGATTCATAGCCGCACACCAGCTTGTATCTGATATGCTCATAGACGCCGCCCGAGATGTAGATGGAACCGGGAGTCGCAAGTTGCTCTAGGCGGGCCGCGACATTCACCCCATCACCATAGACGTCGTCGGAAGCGAGAATCACATCGCCAATGTTGATGCCGATGCGGAAGCGTATCCACTCGGCTGCTGGTCGCTCCAGGTTGTCGGCGACCATGCTCTGCTGGATGATGATGGCGCAGCGTACACATTCAACTGGCGAATCGAAGGTGCAGAGGAATCCATCACCGCGCTGTTTCCTCAGCGTACCATTGTGGTCGCGGATGGTCGGCAAGATAAGCTCCCGCCGAAGGCGTTCGAGGCGCGTATGGGTGCCGCGCTCATCGCGCTGCGTGAGCGTCGTGTAGCCGACGATATCCGCCATCAAGATCGCGACCAGACGCCGGGGGGCGGCGTGGCGGGTGACGTCGATGTGTGTGTTGTCTGGGCTTTCGTCCGACACGGCACACCCCTATCTCCGCCGGAACGATAGAGAACCTTGCCGCGGCCCGCAAAACGGGAGGCCAGCCGTGCAACAGGTAGCTACCGCTGATTGAATCACTCCGCGACAAGAAACCGGAAGCGCGCAGAAACCTGCCGTTCCTTTGGGGAATCAATAATCCCTTAGCCGGCGGTTCAAATCCGCCCGCTGCTACGATCCCGGTGCGTTTCGCGGTGTCCCGGCGAATTTGGACAGCCTCGATAATACCGAGGTCTTTTTATCGCGGAGCGCGAAGCGCGGCGGGGATCTGTGTTCCAAAGGTCAAGCGCCATGCCGGGCAGCAGCCGCAAACGCGTTTTCGCGCGACCTCGGTTACTACCGCCGGTCGATAATTTCGAGAACGGACGTCTGCTCGTCACCGTTGGACACTCCAAACCGGCGTTCCGGATTCGGCCAGTTGCAGCCCTTCAGGAAATGTCCGCTCTTCCGATCGGCGGCCCGAAACCAGACAGGCGGCTCTCCACCCACGTCAGCCATTCGATCCCGCGCAGGCCCATGCCGGCTTTCGGGATTTCTTCGACTGCTGCCGGATCACCGACTTGGCTTCATCCAGCCACTACAGCTTGTAGCCGATCTTTCGCAGCAGGT
>CAYSTX010000297.1:0-4364 GCA_964434035.1 uncultured Acetobacteraceae bacterium | reverse complement strand
GTGCCGGTTGGCGTCAACATCGGCATCAACAAGGAGGGCGCCGACCCCGAGCGTGACTATCCGGCGCTCGCGGCGAAGGTGGCGTCGGTTGCCGACTACATCGTGGTGAACGTCTCGTCTCCGAACACGCCGGGACTGCGCGATTTGCAGGCGGCATCGCGACTCGACGCCATTCTCGGCGCGATCCTGCGCGCGACGGAGGGGGAGGCGCGGCGGCCGCCGCTGCTGGTCAAGCTCGCGCCCGATCTGGACGACGCGGCGCTGGTTGATCTGGTCGAGGTTGCGGCCGCGCGCGGCATCGCCGGGCTGATCGTCTCGAACACCACGCTGACCCGGCCGGGCGCCGCCGCGTCCGACCCGCGCGCTGGCGAGGCGGGCGGGCTTTCCGGCCGGCCGCTGTTTCCGCTGTCGACGCGCGTTCTCGCGCGTGTGTCGGTCGCGGCGCGGGGACGGTTACTGCTGATCGGCTGTGGCGGCATCGCGTCGGGCGCGGACGCGCTGATGAAGATCCGCGCGGGTGCGAGCCTGCTGCAGGTCTACACGGCGTTCGCGTACGAAGGGCCGCCGGTGCTACGCCGGCTCAAGGCCGAGCTGCTCGGCGCGATGCAGGCGGAAGGCATCGCGCGGCTGTCAGACGCGGTCGGCACGGACGCCGCTCGCTTGGCGGCGACAGAGGTGCGCGCCGGATGAGCCGGGCGATGCCGTTCGCCGTCGGCGCGGCGTCGTGCCTCGTGCTCGTACTGCTGGCGATCGCGTTCGTCGATCGGCCGGTCGCGTTCTGGGCGCACGGCCTCGCGCCGACGGGTGCGACGCGCGAGGCGCTGATCTGGATGCAGGACATTGCCGCTCTGCCTGGGTATGCGGCGGTGCCGGTGGTGGCGATCGCGGGGATCTGGCGCGCGTCGGGCTACGAGTTGGTCGCGTGGGCGGACACGTGGCTGATCGCGGAAGGCAGCTACCTGATCGCGGACGGCCTCAAGAACGAGCTGAAATACGCGTTCGGCCGCACCTGGCCCGAGACCTGGGTCGCGCATAACCGGTCGCTCATTCAGGACGGGGTGTTCGGGTTCTCTCCGTTTCACGGCGGCGCCGGCTGGGCGTCATTTCCGTCAGGGCACATGACGGCGGTCACGGCGTTTACCGTCGTGATAGCGCTGCGCTGGCGGCCGGGCTGGGTTTTGGTGGCGGCCGCGAGCGGCCTCGTCGCCGTTGGCCTGCTCGGCCTCGATTATCACTTCGCCTCGGACATGATCGCCGGCAGCGCGCTCGGCTCGGGTGTTGCGCTCGGCCTCGTGCGGCTGAGCCGTCAGACCGAGAGGTGACGGCGCACCGCCGCCGGGTCGAGTGAGGCGGCAGGGCCGGCGAGCGCGATTGCGCCGCGGTCCATGACAGCCAGCGTGTCGGCGAGTTCCAGCGCGAAATCGAGATACTGCTCGACCAGCAAGATCGCCATCGTGCCGCGTTGGGCGAGTGCGGCGATGACGCGGCCGATATCCTTGATGATGCTCGGCTGAATCCCCTCCGTCGGCTCATCGAGCAGCAAGAGGCGCGGGCGCATGACTAAGGCGCGGGCGATCGCGAGCTGTTGCTGCTGACCGCCGGAAAGATCGCCGCCGCGCCGCCGCAGCATTGAGCGCAGCACGGGGAACAGGTCGAGCACTTCGTCCGGCAAACGCCGCTCCCGGCGCGGCAGCACGGCGTAACCCGTTTCGAGGTTTTCGCGGACCGTCAGCAGCGGGAAGATATCGCGCCCCTGCGGCGACCACGCGATGCCGCGCCGCGCCCGCTCATGCATCGGCATCCGCGCGATGTCCGTACCCTCCCACATGATCTTGCCGCGCGTGATCGGGTGCGCCCCGGTGATAGCGCGGAGCAGCGATGTCTTGCCGACGCCGTTCCGCCCGAGCAGGCACGCGACCTCTCCTGGTGCTGCGGTGAGCGAGACCTGCCGCAGCGCGATGGCGGCGCCGTAGTGCAGATCGACTTGTTCGATATGCAGCATCGTCAGCGACCGAGATAGACTTCGACGACGCGCGGATCGGCGCTGACGTGGTCGATCGAGCCTTCGCTCAACACCGACCCCTCATGCAGCACCGTCACCCGCACGCCGAGCGCGCGGACGAATGCCATGTCGTGCTCGACGACGACGACGCTGCGCGTGCGGTTGATGGCGCGGAGCAACTCAGCCGTTTGTTCCGTCTCGGCGTCCGTCATGCCGGCGACCGGCTCGTCGACCAGCAGCAATTGCGGCTCCTGCGCGAGCAGCATGCCGATCTCGAGCCACTGCTTCTGCCCGTGCGAAAGGCCGCCGGCGAGGCGGTGGCGGAGTTCGGTGAGGCGCGTCGTCTGCAACACCTGCTCGATCCGCGTCCGCTCGGCCGGCGTCTCGCGCGCGCGGAGCACACGGCCGGGGGAGCGGTCGCCGGCCAGCGCCAGCAGCAGGTTGTCCCAGACCGTCAGCGGTTCGAACACCGTCGGCTTCTGAAACTTCCGCCCGATTCCGAGGGCGGCGATCGCCGGCTCGTCGAGACGCGTGAGGTCGGTCGCGGTGCCGAAGACGACGCGGCCCTGATCCGGCCGTGTCTTGCCGGTGATGACGTCCATCATGGTCGTCTTGCCCGCGCCGTTCGGGCCGATGACGGCCCGCATCTCGCCCGGCGCGAGTGCCAGCGACAGGGCGTTGAGCGCGCGGAACCCGTCGAAGCTGACGGTCACGTCGTCGAGATAGAGCAGCGTCTCGCCTGGGCCGGTGGGTGCGCCGTCGGGCATGGTCACGGTCATTCGGCGCCCTCCTCGGCGAGTGCGGCCGGGATCGGTGCTACGGGTGCCGCGCGCTCGGTGCGCCAGAGCAGCGCGCCGATGATGCCGCGCGGGAGGAACAGCGTGACCGCGACGAACAGCCCGCCGAGTACGTAGAGCCACACGTCCGGCAGCGCGCCGGTGAAGTAGGTTTTGGCGAGGTTCACAAGGACCGCGCCAAGGATCGCGCCCGACAGCGTGCCGCGGCCGCCGACCGCGACCCAGATCACCGCCTCGATCGAGTTGGCGGGCGCGAATTCGCTCGGGTTGATGATGCCGACCTGCGGCACGTAGAGCGCGCCGCCAATGCCCGCCATGATCGCCGAGAGCACGAAGATGGCGAGCTTGTAGTGCTCCGGCCGGTAGCCGAGGAAGCGCGTGCGGCTTTCGGCGTCGCGCACCGCGATCAGCACCCGGCCGAAGCGCGAGCCGACGATGGCGCGGGCGAGCAGGAACAACAAGCAGAGCACGACGGCGGTCAGAACGAGCAGCCCCGCGCGCGTGAAGTTGGCGGTGAGCGGGATGCCGGCGATGTCCTTGAAATCCGTCAGCCCGTTGTTGCCGCCGAACCCCATGTCGTTGCGGAAGAAAGCAAGCAGCAACGCGTAGGTCAGCGCTTGGGTAATGATCGACAGATAGACGCCGCTGACCCGCGAGCGGAACGCCAGATAGCCGAACACGAGCGCCAATAGCGCCGGCACCCCCATCGCCATCAGCAGCGCGAAGCCGAGACTGTCGAAGCCGTACCAGTACCAGGGCAGGGTCTTCCAGTTCAGGAACACCATGAAATCCGGCAGGGTCGGGTTCGCGTAAACGCCGCGCGCACCGATCGCGCGCATCAGGTTCATGCCGATCGCATAACCGCCAATGGCGAAAAACGCGGCGTGGCCGAGGCTGAGGATACCGGCGAATCCCCAAACGAGATCGACCGCGAGCGCCAGGATCGCAAACGCGAGGTATTTGCCGGCGAGCGCGACCGCGAAGGTCGGGATGTGCAGCGCGGAGGACTCCCGCGTAGCAACATTCAGCACCGCCATGGCGCAGGCGATGACGAGCACGATTCCGACCGTGAGTGCCGCCTGTGTGCGGCCGATGCCGATCACTGCGCGCTCATTGCTCGACTGCGCGGCCGCGCAGCGGGAACATGCCGCGCGGCTTGCGCTGAATGAACAGGATCAGCAGCACCAGCACGACGATCTTGCCGAGCACGGCGCCAGCGACGGGTTCCAGGAACTTGTTGACGATCCCGAGCGTCATCGCGGCGACCAGCGTGCCCCACAGATTGCCGACACCGCCGAACACCACAACCATGAAACTATCGATGATATAGCCCTGCCCGAGATTGGGGCTGACGTTGTCGATCTGGCTCAGCGCGACGCCGGCCATGCCGGCCACACCGGAGCCGAGGCCAAAGGTGAGCGCGTCGACCCATGGCGTGCGGATGCCCATCGCCGCCGCCATGCGCCGGTTCTGCGTCACGGCGCGCATCCGCAGACCGAGCGACGAGCGACGCAGCACCAGCATCAGCCCGGCGAGATGGCTCTGGCGGATATCGTCGCGCCGCC
>CAYSTX010000296.1:0-4380 GCA_964434035.1 uncultured Acetobacteraceae bacterium | reverse complement strand
TCGGGCCGCGGAAGGTGCCGCTCGACCAGGTGAGCGATGCGGATCTGGAGGAGTTGGCTCACGACAGCGGCACGGCCGACCAGCCGGCCTGAACGAGCGCACATCTTGGTCAGCTTTTGCTTCGGCGCGTCGCGGAACCCTGGCCGAAGGTCGTAGAGCACGGTCTGCTGGGGCGGGGTTGCGCGCGGCCAGCCGCGAACGGGTTCACTATGGCTCGTTGCCTATGCCTCAGCGACATCCGGCTCGCCGCACTGCGCGAGGATTACCGCGCGGACCTTATCGCGCAGCCGAACGGCCGCGGCGAAATCGGCACCCTCGGGGGCGATCGGCTCGCCGATGACCAGTGACACGCTGCCATGGCGCGGGAACCACTGACTGCCGCGCAAGATCGAGCGCGTTCCGCGCAAGACTGCGGGTGTGATTGGAAGCTGCTGTCGCGCCGCGATGATGAAGGCGCCCAGTCTGAAGGCCCGCAGCCCCGGCGCGCGCGAGAACCCTCCCTCCGGAAAGAACATAAGGTCGCGTCCCGCTTGCGCAGTCAGGGTCGCCTTCCTTGTGTCTTCGACACCGCCTTCCGGGTCGGTACGCTCTACGAACAGCGCGCCCAGGGCGCGGAGGAAGCGACCGGCAAAGAACTGGCCCTCGAATTCCTTCTTGGCGACGAACGCATGTTCGCCCGAGAGCGCCGCAGCCACAACCAGTCCGTCCAGATAGCTGCAGTGGTTGACGACCACGATCCCTTGCTCCCGGGGCGGCCAATCCCCGATCACTTCCAGTCGGATTGCCATCAAGCGGAATGCGAGCCGGGCGGTGCGGTGCATCAGCGCCCATCGCCATTTGAGGCGAGGGAGAAGGACAACGGCCGGCCACAGAACCGCCCCGAGCGCCAATACGATGCTCCACCACCATGCCGCATAAGCGAATTCGCCGAGTGCGCGTCTTCGCCTTCGCGACTCAGCGCCAACGCCGGCAGCGGCCAAGCGAATCACTTGGCGCCACACGGGTAGTGGACGCCGCGCGAGCCGACCCTGTTCGAACAATTCGCGAGCCGCGCCTCGGCGAAGCTTGCCGCTGGAGGTCTTCGGGATGGTACGAGGTGGGAGGAGGATGATCGTCTCCGGGGGCGCATCGAGAAGCTGTCCCGCCGCTTCCCCGACACGGCGCTGCAATTCGGAGAGTGCGGCGGTATCGGTTTCGCGTGTCTCGGCAAGCACGACGACACGCTCCGTCCCGGTATGGCGGTCCCGGCTTCCGAAAGCCGCGACGCAGCCTTTGCGGACGCCGGGCACATCACCGACCGCGGACTCGATCGCCTCCGGATAGATGTGCTGTCCGGCGCGGATGATGATGTCTTTCGACCGCCCGGTGATGAAGACGTCGCCAGCTGCGATGTAGGCAAGGTCGCCGCTATTGAGCCATTCCCCGTCGAAGAGTTCCCGCGTCTTCGCCTCGTTGGCGAAATAGCCGGAGGTGGCGGAAGGGCCGCGGAATTGCAGCAACCCTTCCTGCCGCTCTCCCAATTCGCCCGTTGCGCCTACGATCCGGATCTCGTGGTCCGGCAGCGGCCGGCCACACGCGACGAACTCCAGCGCATTGGTGGCGTCGGGAGAAGCTGGGCGCGCCTTGCCGCGCGCGGCCAGATCCTGGCGATCGACGCGGTCGATGACCGGCGCGCGCCCGCACGGCGGAAACGCCAGCCCGACAGCGTTCTCAGCGAGTCCATAGACCGGAGCCATGGCTTCCGGCCGGAAACCGTAGCGCGCAAACCGGGCAGCGAAGCGTCGGATCGTCTCCGGGACGACCGCTTCGGATCCATTGGCAACCATCCGCAAGGAGCTGAGGTCGAGCCCGGCAATGGCGGCATCGTGGATCTTGCGCAGGCACAATTCGAACGCGAAATTCGGCGCCCCTGAAAGTGTCCCGCGATGCCGGTGAATGGCCCAAAGCCACTGTTCCGGCCGGACAAGGAAGGTGAGCGGCGACATGACGACGAGCGGCGCCGCGAAATAGAGGGTGCCGAGCCAGGCGCCGATCAGACCCATGTCGTGATACAACGGCAACCAGCTGACGAACGTGTCCGCGGGCCCAGCCTCCATTTTCTGGCCGATGGCGCGAATGTTGGCCAGGAGATTGCGGTGACTGAGGACGACGCCCTTGGGATCTCCAGTGCTTCCCGACGTGTATTGAATGAGTGCCGTGCTGTGCGGCTCCAGTCCGCTCGGCAGCGAGGCCGAGCCCTCGCTGAGCTCCTCGACGCTGACCACGTGCCGCAGGCTTTCCACCTGCAGCCGCAACAAACGCGCGACCGCTTGGATTTGAAGCGGCGCTATGAGCAACACCGCGCCGGCATTCCGCAGAATTCCGGCCTGCCGCCTGAGATGCTCCTCGAGCTGCGATGGACGGGCGGGCGGGTAGATCGGTGTGGGTATGCCGCCGGCGTACAGAATACCGAAGAATGCCGTGAAGAACGTTTCGCTTGTCGGCAGCATGATCGCCACCCGTTCGCCGGACCGCAGCCCCGCCTGCCGCAGGCCACGCCCGACAGCGCGCGACCGCTCCGCAAGCGCGGTATAAGTCAGCTTGCTTTCGGTCCCATCACCCTGCCAGTGGATGATGTGGACGCGTTCGGCGTGGCGATCGACATGCCAATCCAGCACCGCGGTGAGTGTCGTTGCGTCGAGGGGCGCGGGTTCAGCAATATCGGCAGCGACCGGCCGGACGGCTGCGTCGAGTTGCGTTGGTGCGGCCTTGGCGTCCTGGAGAGCGGTCAACACGTCCCGCAGCGTCTCCGTTTCGCCAAGCAGACGGTCGGAAAGGTGGACGGAAAACGCTCGCTCAACACGGAGCAGCAGTTCCGCGCGGGAAAGACTGTCGAACGCCCAGTCTCGATCGAGCGAACTGTCGAGCCCGGCCCTTGCCGCGGCGTGGCTATGCGGGTGCAGCTCCTGATGCAGCGCGCGGGCTATCTCGATCAGCCGCGCGTCGATGGAAACCGTCGCTTGCGGTCCGGCGCTCGCTGGCTGCGTCTGAGCGGCAGGTTTTGGCGACATCTCCCAACTACACCGGCAATGATCGACTCCTGGCCGTCCGGTCCGCGATCGCGCCTACGGGTCCCCGACTGAACATTTCAGGTGAACGCCGCCGTATGTTGCGCACTCTCGGAGATGATCTAACCAGCATGCGCTCGGGAAGACGTTGACGGGGATCAAGCACCACGGCAGGCCTGGGCGTGGAAGGTCAAGGGAGGTCAGTCAGTCGGCACGACAACCGCATGTTCGAGCCGCCCTGTGGCCCGCAACCGGCTGGTGACCTGATCAGCAATACCACGCCAGAGGCTTGGATCGGGAGTCCGGCGCCTTTCAGGGCCGTCGCGGTCCAGGTGTTGCACGTGTAGCCTAGGCCGTAGGTTCCGCTACGAAGCGTAGAAGCCGCTCTCAGGATAGGGACCGGATGCGATCCGGACCGCGCGCCCGTCGGCGCCCACGGCCAGGAACCGCCAGATAAAGCCACTCAGGACGTTTGCACCGTGCTCGGAGACCTCGAGACTGAACACGTGGCCAGACCCATAGGCGTTCATCGGCGAGACGGGCGCCAAACGCCTCCGGTGCACGGGTCAGCGGGCCAGCGAGCGGCGAACGGCGGTGGCGGTCCAGTGCCAGCCAGCGGGGGTCTTGATGCCACGCCGCTCTAACTCGGCAGCCATGCCGGACAGGCTCATGCCGTCCGCCTGTAGCTGTGCCAGCACTGGCCGGATCAGCGCCGCGTGATCGTCGGCAGCCTTGGCCCGAGCCGCCCCCGTCATGCGGTAAATAAGATTGGAGAACGATTGAGGAGTGACTGACATGGCGGACGCAGGCGGAGTGAAGGCAGTCGCGATCGGACTTCAAGGAGGCGGCTCACACTCCGCTTTCGCCTGGGGCGTGCTCGACGAGTTGTTGGACCTGGTCGCCGCAGGCCAATTGCGCATCACGGGAATCAGCGGTGCAAGTGGTGGTGCGTTGAATGGTGCGGTGTGCGCATACGGGCTAATCAAAGGGCCCATGGAGGCCAAGCGTCTCCTTGAGCAGTTCTGGATATCCGTCTCCGATCAGTCGCTCTGGCCGGAAAACCCGCTGGGCGGGCTGCTATCTGAGAATTCACCGCGCCGCTGGAATGTCGATTGGGATCCGCTGGCAATAAGCCTTGGCATGACTGCGCAGATAACGTCGCCTTACTGGAACCCATGGGCCACGCACGACATTCTCAAGCCGCTGCTCGATGCTGTCATTTGCGACTACCGGTCATTCGGTTCGCCCGACAGCGGAGCCCCAAGGTTCTTTGTCAGCGCGACGGCGGTAGACCGCACGGCGTTGCGCATCTTTGGGCCGGACGAAATCACAG
>CAYSTX010000295.1:0-4395 GCA_964434035.1 uncultured Acetobacteraceae bacterium | reverse complement strand
ACCGGCGGAGAACGCCGAAGATGCAGACGATCCGCTGCAATACGGCGCCGTTCGACTGTTTCTCGAACGGGCGCGGGCAGCGGAGCCGCATTTCTTGCGCGACCGGCACTTGGCGACGGTGACCGCGGCGATCTGCCGACGGCTCGACGGCATTCCGCTCGCGCTCGAGCTTGCGGCGGCGCGCGTCGCCGCGCTCGGCATCGACGAGCTCGCCACCCGCCTCGACGACCGGTTTCATCTGCTTACCGGCGGAAGGCGGACAGCCCTGCCGCGGCACCAGACGCTGCGGGCGACGCTCGACTGGAGCTACGCGCTGCTGGCCGAACCCGAACGCATCGTCCTGCGCCGGCTCGCCGTGTTCGCCGGTGCCTTCCGCCTGGAGGCGGCGGGCAGGGTCGTTTCCGGCGTCGAGACCACGCCGGAGGAAGATACCGACGCGGTTTTCAGCCTGGTCTCAAAGTCGTTGGTCGTCGCCGAGATCGATGGGCCGGTTGCACGCTATCGATTGCTCGAAACCACACGGGCCTACGCGCGGCAAAAGCTGGACGAAAGCGGCGAGCGGCAAGCGGTCGCGCGTCGCCACGCCGAGTACTATCGCGCTCTGTTCGAGCAGGCCGAAGGCGAGTGGGAAGCGCGGCCGGCAAAGGAATGGCTGGCCGACTACGCGTGGCAGATCGACAATCTGCGCGCGGCTCTCGACTGGGCGTTTTCGCCGGACGGAGATGCGTCGATTGGCGTCGCGTTGACCGCCGCCGCGGTGCCGCTCTGGACGCATCTCTCGTTGCTGGAGGAATGCCGCGGCCGTGTCGAGAATGCGCTTGCCGCACTCGCGACCGTCGCGACCGCGGATCTGCGCCGCGAGATGAAACTGCATGCCGCCTTGGGCGCATCGCTGATCGTCACCAGGGGTGCTGCCGTGCCCGAGGTTGGCACAGCCTGGACACTCGCACTTGAGATCGCGGAAACGCTTGAGAATGCCGAGTACCAATCGCGCGCATTGTGGGGTCTCTGGACCTTTCACATTGCCAATGGCCAGCCCGAGGCGCTGGCGTTTGCGCAACGGTTCGATGCCTTGGCCGCTGCCCGGTCCGACCAATACGATCAGCTGATCGGCGACAAAATGGTCGGCATCGCCCAGCATTTCCTCGGCAACCAACGGGCTGCGCGGTACCATCTCGAGCGCATGCTCACGAACTACGTCACGCCTGAAAACAGGTCGCACATCGTTCGCTTTCAAGTCGATCCGAAGGTGATGGCCCGCGTCTTCCTTGCGTGGAGTCTCTGGGTCGAGGGACTGCCGAAGCAGGCGATGCAGGCGGCCGAAAATAGCATCGAAGACGCAAAGGCAACCGGTCACGCGCTCTCCCTGGCGTACGCGTTGACGGTCGCCGCATGTCCGATCGCACTGCTGCTCGGTGATCTGGCGGCGGTGGAACGCTACCTGGACGTATTGGCCGGCCAGTCGACGCGGCACGCGCTTCGGCTTTGGGGGGCCTTCGGCGACTGCGTGCGGGGCGTGCTGCTCATCAAGCATGGCGACACCGAGGATGGCCTCAGTCTGCTGCGTGCCGGCTTCGCCGAACTCGGCGCGGCCGGATCAGTCCGGTTCATCAGGTTTCAAGTGGCGGAGGCCTTGGGCCGCGCGGGCGAAATCGAAGAGGGTCTCGCCCTGGTCGGCACCGCCATCACGTACACCGAGCGCACCGGAGAACGGTGGCTGACGCCCGAACTGCTTCGGGTCAGGGGTGAGCTTCTTCTGTCGCAGAACGCCGCAGGGGCGGCGGCCGTGGCGGAGGATCATTTCCGACACGCGCTCGGCTGGGCGCGCGGGCAGGGTGCATTGTCGTGGGAACTCCGCGCCGCCATAAGCCTCGCGCGGCTGCTACGCGATCAGGACCGTCCGGCGGACGCGGCGGCCATTTTGCGGCCCGTGTATGAGCGATTTACGGAGGGGTTCGATATGGCCGACTTGAGCACGGCGAGGGCGCTTCTGGACGCGCTTAATTAGCCGCTCCGCGATGTAATCGCATTCTACCAGAGATGGAGGACCGTTTCGATCAGGGAACGCGTTCCGCGTCGCCTATTGAGCGGTGCCACGGCGATTGCTGTCCCAGCAATCATGTCCGCGCGCGCCACCCCAGTGCGCCGCGCGCCATGGCGATCGCCATGAGCAGGCCGGCCAGCGCGCAGACGCCACCGACAGCGAACACGGATGGGTAGCCGAACGCCGTTGCGAACAGGCCGGTGACCGGTCCGGTCAGGCCGTAGGCAAGATCCTGGAAGGCGGCGAATCCACCAAGCGCGGTGGCGCGCACCTGCGGCGTCACCCGTCGCACGATTTCCACCCCGAGCGCGGGAAAAACCATGGAGCAGCCAGCGCCCGTAATAAACGCGCCAAGCAGTGCGATCCCGCTGGTGGGTGCGATGAATAGCAGCAACTGGCCGGCCGCTTCGACCAGAAGTGAAACGACTGCGATCGGCATGCCGCCGGTCCGGTCGGGCAGCCGGCCGAACAGGATGCGCATCAGAACAAAGGCCCCGCCGAAGCAGCTCAAAGCGACGCCGGTGCCCTCCCATCCGTGTGCCGCGAAATCCAGCGAGATGAAGGCGCCGATGGCAGCGAAGCCGACGCCCTGCAGCAGGACAGCAAGGCCCGGCTGCCAGACCAGTCCGATGACCCCCCAGAACGACTGGCGCCGGCCGCCATGCGGCGCCACGCCGGCGACTGGCCAAGCGATCACCGCCGCGACGGCGGGCAGCACGATGACGGCGGCGCCGACGAAGGTTAGGCCGCCTTGCGCGTAGAACCAGAAGCCTAACGGCGCGGCGACAGCGACGGCGCCGTAGATCGCCATGCCGGTCCAGGCCAGCACGGTGCCGGACCGCGCCTGGCCGACCGTGCCGATACCCCAGCTCAACATGCCGACGATCAACTGGCTCTCCCCGAAACCGAGTACGAGGCGTCCGGCGATCAGGATCAGCAGCCGGGCGCCATCCGGCACCGGCAGCCGCGCCGAGAGGATCAGTGCAATTCCAGAACACGCGCAGAAGAACATGCCGCGCAGCATCACCGGGCGCGCACCGCTACGGTCGGCCTCACGGCCGGCGAAGCCGCGCGTCACGATGGTGGCGAGGAACTGGATACCGACTGCGACACCTACCACGACGTTGCCGAACCCCAGCCCATGCCCGACGTAAAGCGGGATCACCGGCAACGGCAGGCCGATCGTCATGAATGTAAGGAACACCGCCGTCGCCAGCGCCATGAGCGACAGCGTCGCCCGGCGATGCGATGCGGCGGTGCTGTGCCGGGACAGGGTGGCGGCATCCATGCGACCGCCGGTCACGCGACGGCTCTCCGTGGCGCATCGTCAAGAAGGGACACGGCGAAGAACACGAGGCCGCCCAAGGCGAGCAGTGCGCCGACCCAGCAGGTCGAGGTCCAGCCATACCCGGCCGCGATCGTGACACCACCGAGCCATGCGCCGAGGGCGTTGGCGATGTTGAAGGCGGAATGGTTCAGTGCCGCGGGCAAGATCTGCGCATCCCCGGCGACATCCATCAGCCGCGTCTGCAGTGGCGCAACCAGTGCGGACCCGGTGCCGACAAGCAGAACATCGATCACCGCCAGCCAGGCGTGGCCGGCGGTCAGATAAAACAGCGCCATGACGACAGCGCCCCAGACCAGAACGCCGCCGATCGTCGGCATCAGCGCGCGATCGGCGAGGCGGCCGCCCACCATCATTCCCAGGATCATGCCGACGCCGAAAAGCGCCAGCACGAAGGGCACGGTCGCGTCCGACAGGCCGCTGACTTTGACCAGTGTCGGCGTGACGTAGCTGAACACGGCGAACATGCCGCCGAAGCCGACAGAACCGACCCCGAGTGTCAGCCAGAGCTGGGGCCGGCGGAGGGCGCCGAGTTCCCGCAACGGCCCGGCTCCGATGTCGGGTTCGTCCGACGCGACGAAGACCCCGATCATAACGACCGTCAACAGGCCGATGGCCGCGACGGCGGCAAACGCCGAACGCCAGCCAAAGGCTTGCCCGGCCCAGGTCGCCAGCGGCATGCCCAGCAGCGTGGCGACGGTCAGGCCGAGCATGACGCGCCCGACTGCCTGTGCGCGTGCCTCGGGTCCGGCCATGGACACGGCGATCAGCGAAGCCGTGCCGAAATATGCGCCATGCGGGAGTCCACTCAGAAACCGCATGACAACAAGCCAGCCATAGCTCGGCGCCAGCGTGCTGGCGATGTTGGCAAGTGCGAAGACGATCATCAGGAGCAGGACAAGCGTACGCCGCGACATCCGGGCGGCGGCCACTGCTATCAGCGGCGCGCCCACGACGACCCCAAGCGCATAGGCGCTGATGACATGCCCGGCCGTCGGCACCGATA
>CAYSTX010000294.1:0-4408 GCA_964434035.1 uncultured Acetobacteraceae bacterium | reverse complement strand
CGGCCGCATCGCTATAACCCGCGCTCCCCGGTGGCGCTCCGTGCGCGCGCCGGCCAGACCCATTGCCGTGAGACCAGCCACCATGTTCGCAGTCATCCGCACCGGCGGAAAGCAGTATCGGGTGACCCCGAATACCGTCCTTAAGGTCGAAAAACTCGAGGCCGAGGCCGGGCAGACCGTGACCTTCTCCGACGTGCTCGCCGTCGGCGGGGAAGACGGCGCCGCGACCACGATCGGCGCGCCGCTCGTGCCGGGCGCCACGGTGACCGCGACCGTGATCGCCCAGGACCGGCTCGAGAAGGTTATCATTTTCAAGAAGCGGCGCCGGCAGAACAGCCGCCGCAAGAACGGCCACCGTCAGAAGGTGACCGTCCTGCGCGTCGCCGACATCAACCAGGCCTGAAGGCGGGAGCAGTCATCCCATGGCACACAAGAAAGCAGGCGGCTCGTCCCGCAACGGGCGCGATACCGAAGGCCGGCGTCTCGGCGTGAAGAAGTACGGCGGCGAGGTTGTCGCGGCCGGCAACATCATCATCCGCCAGCGCGGCACGCAGTATAAGCCCGGCATGAATGTCGGCCTCGGCCGCGACCACACGATCTTCGCGCTCGTTGACGGCCACGTGCTGTTTCAGCGCCGGGCCGAGGGGCGTGTTCATGTCTCGGTGGTGCCGGAAGCGGCGCCGGCCGTCGCCGCCGAATAGGCGACGCGCCGCCGGCCTCCAAGGAGGGTGCCGGGATGAAGTTTCTTGACCAGGCGAAGATTTACATCCGCTCGGGCGACGGCGGAGACGGCGTCGTCGCGTTCCGGCGCGAGCGGTTCATCGAGTTCGGAGGGCCGGACGGCGGCGATGGCGGCCGCGGCGGGCACGTGTACGCCGAGGCGGTCGATAACCTCAACACCCTGATTGACTTCCGCTACGCGCAGCATTTCCGTGCGCGGAAGGGCGGCAACGGCGCCGGCTCCGACAGGACCGGCGCGGGGGCCGACGATGTCGTGATCCGCGTCCCCGTCGGCACCGAGATCATGGATGAGAACCGCGACGTCGTGATCGCCGACCTCGACGCGCCGGGCAAGCGGGTGATGCTTGCGCGCGGGGGCGACGGCGGGTTCGGCAACGCGCGCTTCAAATCGTCCACCAACCGCGCGCCGCGCCGTGCCGATAAGGGCTGGCCGGGCGAGGAGCGGTGGGTCTGGCTGCGGCTGAAGCTAATCGCCGATGTCGGCCTCGTCGGCCTGCCGAACGCGGGGAAATCGACGTTCCTGTCGGTCGTCTCAGCGGCGCGACCGAAGGTTGCCGACTATCCGTTCACTACGCTCACGCCGCAGCTCGGTGTCGTGCGTCTGTCGCCGGCCGAGGAGATGGTGATCGCCGACATCCCCGGCCTGATCGAGGGCGCGCATGAAGGGGCGGGGCTGGGCGACCGGTTCCTCGGCCACGTCGAGCGCTGCGCGGTCTTGCTGCATCTGGTCGACGGCGCGGCCGGCGACGTGGTGCGCGCGTGGCGGACTGTGCGGGCCGAGCTTGATGCCTACGGCGGCGGACTGGCCGAGAAACCCGAGCTGATCGGGCTAAATAAGTCCGACGCGATGAGCCCGCGCGAACTATCGGCCCGGCGGTCCGCACTCGCCCGCGCGTCGGGTCGCGCGGTAATGGTTCTGTCGGGGGCGACGGGGGAGGGCGTGCAGGAAGTGCTTCGCGCCCTGCAAACGACGCTGACCGAGTCGCGGCGCGACGGGCCCGCCGCGGCATGATGGCGACGCCGCGCCTGCTCGACGCGAGCCTGCTCGTCGTGAAGGTCGGCAGCGCGCTGGTCGTCGACCAGGAGGCTGCGGCACCGCGCGCGGATTGGCTGCAAGCACTGGCGGCCGACATCGCGACGCTGCGGGCGCGGGGGATCGGCGTTGTTGTCGTATCGTCCGGCGCGATCGCGCTCGCGCGGCCGCTGCTGGGCCTCGAGCGTCCGCGTCTCGCGCTCGAGGAGAAACAGGCGGCGGCGGCGGTCGGGCAAATCCGGCTCGCGCAGGCGTGGAGCGGGGCGCTCGCGGCCGAGGGGATGGTGGCGGCGCAGCTGCTGCTGACGCTCGACGACACCGAGGACCGGCGCCGCTACCTCAACGCGCGGGCGACGCTGCTCACGCTGCTGAAGCTCGGCGCGGTGCCGGTCATCAACGAGAACGACAGCGTCGCGACGACAGAAATCCGCTTCGGCGACAATGACCGCCTCGCCGCCCGCGTCGCCGGCATGATATCGGCCGATCAGCTGGTACTGCTGTCCGACATCGACGGCCTTTACACCGCCGACCCGCGACGCGACCCGAACGCGACGCACCTCCCGGTCGTGCCCGCGATCACGCCGGAGATCGAGGCGATGGGCGGAGAGCCGCCGCCCGGCTATTCGTCCGGCGGAATGCGGACGAAGCTCGTCGCCGCGCGGATCGCGACGGACGCGGGCTGTGCGATGGCGATCGCGTTCGGCCACAAACTGCATCCGCTGCAAGCACTCGCCGACGGCGCGCCGTGCACATGGTTTCTGGCCGCGCCCGACGGACGGTCGGCATGGAAGCGCTGGATCGGCGGCGCGCTCGCGCCACAGGGCACGCTCACGGTCGATGCGGGTGCGGCGCGGGCGCTCGCCGGCGGGCGGAGCCTGCTGCCGGCCGGAGTACGGGCGGTGAGCGGCACGTTCGAGCGAGGGGACGCCGTGCTGATCGCGGGGCCGGATGGCACGGCGCTCGGGCGCGGTCTCAGCGCCTATGCGAGCAGCGACGCGGTGCGCATCGCCGGTCACCGGTCGGACGAAATCGAGGCGCTACTCGGATGGCGCGGGCGTGACGAAATGGTGCACCGGGACGATCTGGTGCTCTTGTAGAACGCCCCGTCTAGCTTCCGCGCCCGGCGCGCGGCATGCTCGGTCCCGTCATGCATATCGATAGCGACGCGATCCAATTCATCCACTCCGCAACAACCGCAGCACGCGCCGCGGCCCGCACGCTCGCGACGACGCCGGGACCGGCGCGCGACGCTGGCCTCCGAGCAATGGCCGCCGCCATCCGCGCCCAGGCGCCCGCAATCCTGGCCGCGAACGTGACGGACCTCGCCTCCTGTCATGGCACGTCCGCGTTCATGGATCGACTGCGGCTGACGCCGGAGCGGGTCGCGGCGATGGCGGACGGGCTCGACGAGATCGCCAAGCTGCCGGACCCTCTCAACCGCGCGCTCGCCGACTGGACGCGCCCGAACGGGCTTCGCATCCGGCGCATCCCGCAACCGATCGGTGTTATCGGCATGATCTATGAAAGCCGTCCGAACGTCGGCGCGGATGCGGCCGGGCTCTGCCTGAAATCCGGCAATGCCGTAATTCTGCGGGGCGGGTCCGACAGCCTCAACAGCGCGCGCGCCATTCACGCGGCACTGACCGCGGGTCTCGCCAAGGCCGGGCTGTCGGTCGATGCGGTGCAGATCGCGCCGTCCGCCGCGCGCGAGCACGTCGCGGCGATGCTGACGGCGAGCGGGGGGATCGACCTCATCATTCCGCGCGGTGGCCGCAGCTTGGTCGAGCGGGTCCAGCAGGATGCGCGGGTGCCCGTGCTCGCCCATGCCGAGGGGCTTAACCATACCTACGTCCACGCGGCGGCCGATCCGGCGATGGCGCGCAAGGTGGTTGCGAATGCGAAGATGCGCCGGACGGGCGTGTGCGGTGCGACCGAAACCCTACTGATCGACGCTGCCATCGCGCGGACGCTGCTGCCGGACATCATCACCGACCTCACCGCCCTCGGCTGCTCCTTCCGCGCCGACGCGGCCGCGCGCGCGATCGTGCCGAGCCTGCCCGCCGCGTCGTCTGCCGATTTCGACGTGGAATGGCTCGACGCCGTGCTCTCGATCGCCGTCGTCGCGGATCTGCCGGCCGCGCTCTGCCATATCGCCCGGCACGGCAGCGGCCACACGGACGCGATCATTACTGAGGACGCGGACGTCGCGGCATCGTTTCTTGCCGGGATCGACAGCGCTGTCGGTCTCTGGAACGCGAGCACGCAGTTCTGCGATGGCGGGGAGTTCGGGTTTGGCGCGGAGATCGGCATCTCAACCGGCCGGATCCACGCACGCGGTCCGGTCGGCGTCGAGCAGTTGACGACATTCCGCTACGTCGTCACCGGCGCCGGGCAGGTGCGCCCCTGATCATGCAATCGATCGGGCCCGTGCCGCGGTTCGGCGACCGGCGGCGCGCGCGCATCGGCCTGTTGGGCGGCTCGTTCAACCCGGCGCATGAGGGCCATCGCCATGTGGCGGAGCAAGCGCGCCGGCGGCTTGGGCTCGATCAAGTCTGGCTGCTCGTTTCCCCCGGCAACCCGCTGAAGCCGGCGCGCGGCATGGCGCCCTTCGCAACCCGCATGAGGGGCGCCGCG
>CAYSTX010000293.1:0-4451 GCA_964434035.1 uncultured Acetobacteraceae bacterium | reverse complement strand
TCCGTCGCGTTCCCGCCGAAATCGCGGTTGCGCCTTGTCACGGGGGTGGCGGGCGTGTGGAGAGATTTGGAAAGGGGACGGGCCTGGCCTGCGCCCTGCTCAACCCGCTTGATCGCCTTCAACTGTAAGCCGTCGGAAACTGACGCTTCTTTCCTCGTCCTTCCACAGGTCATCCTCGAAATGCCTGTCACTGTAATTATGGTGTCTCACTTCAGGGGTGCAGTCCAGCACTGTCACCGAAATTCAGGAGCAATCTCTAGAAAAAACAACTTTTCAGAACGTCGAATACCGCTTCAAGTGCTGAATAGACGGAAGAAAACCACTGAGCGTGCATGAGGTGTTCGACAACATGTCTGCCAACGGCCGTCACACCGCCCTTCACTGCACTCATTGAAAGTTCGTCTACTCGCTGTCGCCATTTGTTTTTTGCGGGATCAGCTATCTGAGCGGCTTCGAGTAGCTTCGACCCGTCAACAGGGCCCGTTGGAGGTTGCTCTTTTAGGAGCGAGATGAACTGTCGAATTTCCGCTTCGTCAACGCTCAATCCGTCGTCAAGAGTGGGACCCTGATTGTGGCCCATTCCGGTCGGTCGAGACGCCAGAGCAGCTTCTAACAGAGCGACCCGTGCTTGCAGCAACTCAAAGGCAGCCTCCCATGACTGGGACGGGTTCGTTTCAACTCGGAAAGTGGCGCCCTGAAAGACGTCACCCTGAAAGGTTCGGACGGTGCCCGAACGGCCAGAGCCCATGGTCTGACTACGAGCAGTAAGAGCGACGGTATCAGGGCGTTCGCTGTTTCGAGATAAATTGTCCTCAGCAGACGCAGCGCCAGGCGGCTCTGAGGGAGGCCTTGGCTGACCATTGTCATCTGCCGATCTCAAATCTTGGTCGTGTGAAGATGTGGACAAATTGTTGATCGCGGCAGCGAGAGTGCGGATCTGATTGGGCAGCCCAACCCGCCGTTCGCGCTTAAGTCGCTCGGCCTGAAGGATCGACTGCACTTCAGCGAATGCAGCATCGATATCGTGGTTGATGATGACATAGTCGTACTCAGGCCAATGGCTCAATTCGTGGCCGGCGTGGCTCATGCGCCCCCGGATCACTTCCGCCGAATCCTGCGCGCGCGAATGCATCCGCTTTTCAAGGTCAGCCAAGGACGGCGGCAGGATGAACACACTGACCACGTCGGCAGGAGCTTTTTCGCGCAACTGCTGGGTGCCCTGCCAATCAATGTCGAAAAGTACGTCCTGTCCCGCCGACAGCGCGGCCTCGACCGGCGCGCGCGGCGTGCCGTACCGATTACCGAGCACGGTTGCCCATTCCAGAAGCTCATGGCGCTTGACCAGGTCCTCGAAGCGGGCCTTGTCGACGAATAGATAATCTCGGCCGTCGACCTCGCCAGGACGTATTGCGCGTGTCGTCACCGAGACCGACATTCGCAGATCCGGCATGCGGTCCATCAAAAGGCGTGACAGCGTGGTCGCGCCGGCACCCGAAGGCGCCGATAGCACGAACATCAGGCCACGCCGCTCGATTCCGTCTTTGTCGTGCACCGCCATAGATTCTGATTTTGGGAAGATCAGCGCCGTGACCTTGCGCCCGCCGACCGCGATGCGGATCGCACGGTCGATCATGTGGCGCACCTGCGCCGGCACGGCGGCCTGCTGCACATAGGCCGAGGCGACGTCCTTGAACATCGACTGCAGGTCGAGCTCCTGCTGGTAATGGCCGCCCATCGCCGCGCGCGCCTGTTGGCCCGTGATCGCCAGCACCGGCATGTGGTCGAGCTTCGCGTCATAGAGGCCGGTGAGGAGATGCGAGGCCCCCGGCCCGGATGTCGCGATGCACACGCCAAGCTTGCCGGCGAACTTCGCGTAGGCCGAGGCCATGAACGCGGCCATCTCTTCGTGGCGGACCTGGACGAATTTGAGCTTCCCGCCAAGCCGATTCATCGCGCCGAACACGCCGTTGATGCCGTCGCCCGGATACCCGAATACGATCTGCACCCCCCATCGGCTCAGCCGGTCACAAATGAAATCTCCCACTGTCTCAGCCATGGAAACGCCTCCGAGGTATCGAGCGGTTCACGCCGGGCGGTCAGCGCGTGGCGGTGCTAAGGACGCGCCTGCGCATGCTGCTGCTGATGTAACTAAAAACGCGGGCATCGTGTTCCGCCCGCTCCGCATTCAGTCGGCGTAATTCGAAAGGCGGTGCCCGATCCGGTCGCCGCGACCGCCCGGCCGCGTCGGAGAACGCGACCGTGAACAGCAGCGCGATGCTGGGGGCGCGCGAATCAAGGCGCGTGTGCTGCACGACGATCGGCACGTCCGATTCGATGACCGACGCGTAATCGGTGTCGCGCGGCACCGGCTGCGGGTCCTTGAGGTCGTTGAATCGCACGTGGAGCGTGCGCTGGCGCGGCACCGTGACGCGATAGGGCCCGACCGGCTCGCGATCGCTGAAAAAGATCGTGATCGTCACCGCCGCGTCACGGTCGTTGGGGATGCCATCGTGCAGCCAATCGATGACGGCGAACGGTGCGGCCATCAGCCGGCCGATGGCGCCGGACCACGCGGTTGGCAGGCGTTCGCGCGCAAGGTCGTCGCCGGCGATCAACACGGCGAGCGTCATCGTGAGCCAGCAGACGAACGGGTCGCATACCTCAAGATCGATCGCGCGACCTTCGACGCCGCCGCGGCCACGCGCATCGTGGGCGGCTGAGCGCGACGGACGCGTTATTGGCCGGCGGGAAAGCCGCTGCGGGTCATGTAATCGGTGGCTGACAGCCCCAGCATGATCAGAAGCCAGTAGAAGCCGACGCCGGCGAAGATCCATTTCAGCCGCGCGCCGCGGCTGAGCCTCATGAACGCGATCGCGATCAGCAGCGCCTGGCAGGCGGCGATTCCGATCGGCAGGAAGGCGTGCGCGTGGCCGAGCGGCAGATAGGCCGACCACCAGTTGAAGCCGAGCAGCAGCAGCAGGATGACCCAGGTACCGGTGAGCGTGATGAGCGGGCTCATGAGGCGATCCGTCCGATCGGATAGATGAGGGCGAACAGGAATACCCACACAATGTCGATGAAGCTCCAGTAGAGCCCGGCGACCTCGAGCAGGTTGTAGTTTTGAGGCGTGAACGCGCGGCGCGCCGAGTGCACGGTCATCACGAGGATGATCACGACGCCGATCGTCAGATGGAGCGCATGCAGGCCGGTCGCATAGAAATAGAAGAGCCAGAACAGCTCGGCCGCGCCCCGCCGCACGCCCGGCATCTGGAAGCCGAGCCGCGGCACCACATGGTCCTGGTAGTCGATGTAGTATTCCAGGCCCTTGAGGGCGAGGAATGCGATGCCGAGCCCAGCCGTCGCCAGCAAAGACACCGTGGCGCGGCGCGGCAGACTGGTTGCCGTCCAGTGGACCGCCAGCGCCATGGTGAGGCTGCTGGTCAAAAGGATCGCGGTGTTGAGACCGCCGATGACGATCACCGACTTCTGCATCGCCGCGGCGAAGGCGGCTGGGTACGTCGTCCGGTACACCTCGTACGCCAGCATGATGCCGCCGAAGAACAGGACCTCGGTCGCCAGGAACACCCACATGCCCAGCTGAGCGGTCTCGCTCTGCTGGCTGAGCGTCGCGTATTGGATCTCAGGCCTGGGGCTGGGCACGGGAGCTTCCGTCTGGCGCGATCTCGTAGTGATACGGCCCGCGCACGACCGTCGGCGTGACCTCGAAATTACGCTTGGGCGGCGGCGAAGCGGTCAGCCATTCGAGCCCGGTCGCATCCCACGGGTTGGCGCTCGCGCGCTTGCCGTAGAGCAAGGACCAGCCGAGATAGAGCAGCGGCAGCGCATACGCGACGGCGAGGATCGAGGCGCCGGCCGACGACAGGACGTTCCACACCTGGAACTCCGGCGGATAGGCGTAGTAGCGCCGCGGCATGCCGAGATAGCCGAGGATGAACTGCGGGAAGAACGTCAGGTTGAACCCGAAGAACGTCAGCAGGGCCGCGAAAATCGCCAGCGAGCGGTTGTAGAGACGGCCGGTGATCTTCGGCCACCAGTAATGCAGGCCGGCGAAATAGGCGCTCACGGTGCCGCCCACCATGATGAAGTGGAAATGCGCGATGACGAAATACGTGTCGGTGAGGTGCACGTCGGCCGCCAGCGTCGCGACCATCAGGCCGGTGACGCCGCCAGTGGTGAACAGGCCAATGAAGCCCAGCGCATACAGCATCGGCGCATCGAAGCTGATGATCCCCTTGTACAGCGTTGCCGTCCAATTGAACACCTTGATCGCCGACGGCACGGCGACGATGAAGCTCATGAACGAGAAGACGATGCCGGCATAGACCGACATGCCGCTGACGAACATGTGGTGGCCCCAGACGAAGAAGCCGATGATCGAGATCGCCATCAGCGCATAGGCCATGCCCTTGTAGCCGAACACGCGGTTGCGC
>CAYSTX010000292.1:0-4454 GCA_964434035.1 uncultured Acetobacteraceae bacterium | reverse complement strand
GCCCTCGGGGCCCGCCTGCATTGCGCAGAGCGCCGGCCATGTGGCGTCTGACTCCGTCACCTCGGGGATGGCGATATCCGAAGCGAACTGCCTGCACGCCTGCTCTAGTGCGGCGTTGCTGCCGATGACCAGCAGCGCGAGTTGCCCCGCCTCGATGCGGGGGCGGAGGCGGGCGGCAGTTTTGACGATGATCTCAGGGCCGATTCCGGCCGGGTCGCCCATGGTGATCGCGAGGTGGCGAGGAGGCATTAGACCATTCCTTGCAGTGATGGGGTAGCTCCGCGCACCAGGTCGCGCAGCAGGGTGGGGTGTCCGAAAGCGCCGGATTTGGAGATAACAGTGACGCCGTCCCATGCCCCGCCGCGCAGCACGGAGCGCGGCAGGCCCGGCACAATGCGGCCCTGCACCTCAAGGCTGCGTGCGCCAAGCGAGAGGCACAGCCCGCGGAGGGTTTCGCCGCCAGCGACCAGCAGTGTGCCGGGAGGTTCCAGGTTCAGGACGAGACGGTGCAACTCTGCGCCGATGCGCCGGGCGGCTTCGTCGCGCACAAGGCCCTCTGGCAGGTCGAGGCTGGCCAGCGCCCGGCCGTTGGCCTGAAGCTGCGCGGCAAGGGACCTGGCTTGGCTGGGGCCGCCGTCTGGCAGCCGCACCCAGTCCGCGCCGCAGGCGGCGAGTTGCCCGGCGGTTACAGCGTGATCGGAACCGAACAGACCTAGCAGCGGCAGCGGCAGCTGGATGTTGGTCTCGGCTGGCGCGTGGCGGCCGAGTGCTTGCGCGAGGCCCCCCGTGCCGATCCAAAGGACCCGACCGGGTGTCGCCTTGCCTCGTGCCGCGATTTGGTCCAGGTCCGCGTCGGTTTCTGCATCGAACACGCTGATGCCGGGGGGAAGGGGCGCACTGAGCCGGCCGTGATGGGCTGGTACACCCTGCTCACGGAGCCATTCGATGATGTCGTCGGCCACAGCGAACCAGGTCCCAAACGAATCCCGCGCGTGCTGAACGCCGCCGCGTGTGACCCGGCCCTGATAGGGGAAAGCCGGGGCCAGCACCGCCCGCTCCCAGTTGCCGGCGCGCAGACAGGCCGCGGCCTCTGCCAGTGTCGGCCCGCGCATCAGGCTGTCGATCTTTTTGAATGGAATCGCTGCATCCGTCAGCATAGGGGAGAGGTCCGTGACGATGCTCACCGCGGATACCGCGTCCAACTCCCGCGTGCCGCTGTCCAGGGCGGTGTTGTCCGGCAGTTCCGACGGGATCGCACCGTGCCAGAAGACGTGTACCGGTCCGGTCACGCCCACCAGTTCCGCACTTGTATCAAGTGCGCCCGTCAGGTCATCAGCGATGAGGCGTAGATTGACCACCCCGGTGGTGCCTCCGACGTACGCGGGAGGCAAGCGACTACCCTGTGCAGGGCCGCCTGCACAAGACGGCCGTCGATATGGAGGCAGAAAGAAAAGTGACCTCGCTCCGTGACGGTCGATCCATAGCTCACGGAGCGACGCCATAGCTGCGCAAGCCGTCGGTGACGAGGCGTCGCGGCTTGTATCGTAACCCGTGCAGGAGGCGCTTGAAGAAACGCTTGGCGGCTGCGCCGTTGCGCCGATCCTGCACCAGGATGTCGAGTACGACCCCGTGCTGGGGCGCATGTCCACCCAGGTAGGCGCGAGCTGCCTGGAGCGTGGCCATGGCGGTGCGGGCGTGCTGCTGGGCGGCGTGCCGGGCGTGCCGCCGGGCAAGGTGGTGGTGCTGGGCGGCGGCGTGTCCGGGTCCAACGCGGCGCGCGTGGCCATCGGGATGGGGGCCGAGGTTACCGTGATCGATCGCTCGCTGCCGCGTCTGCGGGAACTGGAACCGAGCTTCGGTGGCCGCATGACCCTGTTGTTCGCCAACATCGATACGGTCGAGCGTGAGGTCACTGCCGCCGACCTGGTGATCGGCGCAGTGCTGGTGCCCGGCGCCGCCGCGCCGAAGCTGGTGACGCGGGAAATGTTGAAGGGCATGCGCCCCGGCTCCGTTCTCGTGGACATCAGCATCGACCAGGGAGGCTGCTTCGAGACCAGCCGACCGACCACCCACGCCGACCCCACCTATGTCGAGGAAGGCGTCGTGCATTACTGCGTGACCAATATGCCCGGCGCGGTCGCGCGCACCTCCACGATCGCGCTGGGCAACGCCACCTTGCCATTCATCCTGAGCGTCGCCGGGCAGGGCTGGCGCGCGGCGTTGTTCGCCGACCAGCATCTGCGTCGCGGTCTGAACGTCCACGACGGCGAGATCACTCACGCGGCGGTGGCCCATGACCTTGGCTTGAAATACCGCGATCCGGACGCCCTTTTGGCAGTGTGAGGGTGGACCGGCAAGCGTCGGTGCTAAGTTTTCCGGAGCTACCGCCGTTCGCGTAGGCTGCCGCGCACGCGATGAGGCTCTATCTCGTACGTCATGGAGAGCCCGAGGGGAACAGGCTTCGCGGCCGCCAACGGACCTTCGTCGAGCGTGACAGTATCGTCCGCGGTGGTCAGCAAACCGCTCTGCGACGATGTGTCGAGGCCGCGATCTGCAGTGCGGTCGCGCCGGTAGCACAATCATTGCCAACGACATTATCCCGCGGAAACCCAGCCATGACGGGCATGGATACCCGCGACAGTAACGGATCCGGCCAGCGACACCCGGGACGGTTGGAGCGCCCGAGCGCGGCAGAGCGCTGCGATCTGGTCGCGCGTCGCATCGCTTGTATTCGACGGCGCTCACCAGCTTCGCATCGGAGAGAAGTAGACGGTCGGTCGACGGACCAGCGAGCAGCGCGCTGCCAGCGCTCAATCAACCAATAAGATGCCAGACACAGGATGTGCTTCCCATTGCGTTACGAGTGCAGGACGGAGGGCGGCCGAATGAGATCGAGCAACGCGTCTACGGTCAGGAGCCGGTAGAGACGCCACCAGCTCGCGAGCACTGGACGGCGTTGTTGCGCTGGATCAGCTTCGCCTGGTGCCGGAGATCTCTGTCGATGACAGGAACTCGCTCTTGATCATCAGATGCAGGCAACGTCGAGGCCGACCCCGTTCCGAGCACGGCATCACGCTCCGCAAAGCCGATGAGGAACAACGCGCGATTGCGGGCCAGATCGGCCGTGTAGGCGCGCAGCGTGGCGGGCGCATCGGCGGCAACCTAGCCGGCCAAGGCCGAACTTCTGCGGCAATCCGGAACCGATTCCCACATTCTACAGCGTGAAGATCATCGGCGGCGCGCGACCTCACCGCGCGCGCTATTATCGCCTCGATCATGTCACGCACGCTCGTCATTGTCGGCTTGGCCATCGCTGCCGTCGGCCTGCTCTGGCCCTGGCTCAGCCGCATCGGCCTCGGCCGCCTGCCGGGCGACATCTTTATCGAGCGCCCGGGCTTCTCCTTCTACGTCCCGATCGCCACCTGCGTCGTCGTCAGCATCGTTCTGTCGCTAATCGTCTGGCTGCTTAACCGGTAGCGCGGTCGCCTTATGGACCTCAGCACGATCCGGCAGCACGGTATGGCGACCCGATACCCGCGTGGTCCTCGTAGGAGCCAGTGTCTAACGTGCAGCGCGGACCGCAGTATGCTGGCGGCGATGAGTGGTCGACCGGGCTGATCGCCGACAGATGTCTTGCAACCAGCTGCGGACCCTGTTCCACCGAAGGTCCGTCACGACTGCGGACGCGCCAGTTCTCCGAAAATTCCCTAACCTTAGCTTCCTCGTGGGTTGCGAGGGGCCTTACTGACGGTCGCAGGCCGGGCCGACGCTTATTTCGGACGATGCGTAGCGTTCGGATCATGGAAACCTGCGATTATGCTGGCCGGGCGCGGCCTTCGTAGAGGAAGGTATGTGTTCTAGGGCCGGGCAGGCGCGCGTTGGCGAGCACATCGACGCGGAAGCCGGCGCCGGCGATGAGATCGTCGATCTTGCGATTGAGGTGGCAGCCTCCGGCCATGCGGCGCCATATCGGGTCGAGCCGGTCCTGCCAGCGCGCGACGGACGGCTCAGGCGCCCGGCCGTGCTCGACGAACAGCAGCGCCCCATCAGGCTTCAGCACGCGACGCATCTCGGCCAGCGCGCGCGCCGCGTCGGGGATCGTGCAGAGCGTCCAGGTCGTCACCACGGTATCGATGCTGCCAGAGTCCAGCGGAACGGCCTCCGCAGAGGCTTCGAGCAACTCGACGGCAACAGGCGCGGCGGCTGCACGGCCGCGCGCCATGTGCAGCAGCTCCGGGGACGGCTCCAGCCCGACGACCGTGCGGACCTGCGGCCCGTAAAGCGGCAGGTTGAGCCCCGAGCCCATTCCGATCTCCAGCACCCGTCCTTCGGCCGCGCCGATCACACGTTCCCGGAAGGGCAGCAACGCCCCCTGTCGCATCGCGAGGTGCAGCAGGAGTGGCAGCACACGGCGCTGATAGAAGTTCATTCCGACGCCTCCTTCTCGGTCCCGG
>CAYSTX010000291.1:0-4491 GCA_964434035.1 uncultured Acetobacteraceae bacterium | reverse complement strand
GAGTTTGCGTCAGGCGCTGCTTCGAATCGGACCGGTGTCGCACCTGGTCGCGCCGAACCCGGTGCACTGGACGCTGCTACATCCGTGGCAACAGGAATTTCCGAATGCAAAGACCTGGGCCGCGCCCGGGCTGCGCGCGCGCCGGCAGGTCCGCAAGAGCGGGATCCGGCTCGATTACGACCTGCCGCACGAGGCCCCGCCCGCCTGGGGCGATGCGATCGAGATCATCATGGTGGAGGGCGGGTTCGGCTTCCACGAAGCGGTGCTGTTCCATCGCCCGTCGCGCACGCTGGTGCTGACCGATCTCGTCGTCAATCTGGAGCCGGAGAAGATGCCCGCATGGGCTCGCCCGGTCGCGCGCCTGTTCCACAGCATTCCGCCGGATAGCATGCCGCCGCCCTATTTGCGGCTCGTGGTCAGGATGCGGCGAGAGGCGGCGGCAGCGGCCGTGACGCGTATGCTCGCGCTGGGCGCGGACCGCGCGGTGTTCGCGCACGGCGCAATCATCGAGGGCGATGTCATGGGTCGCCTGCGGCATTCGTTCCGGTGGATTTTGAACTAGTTGCTTGCTCAGTGGTTCCAGAAACAAAGAAGCGGGCTAATCCAATCCCAATGTTGCCGGGGCCGTCTCGGCGTGTAGTTGTTCGATGCCGCACTGGCGCGGCGCCTTATCGGGGCGCCACCGCACCAGGAGGGTACCGTGACGAAAGCGGCCGCCGGTGACATGGTCGTAGCGGACCTCCACCACCAGCTCCGGGCGCAGCGGTTGCCACTCGGCGGAACGCTCCGTGCTCCAGCGGCTCGGTCCGCCCGGGGCGTTGCCGGTGAACCCAGGCCCGCCCACAAGCGCCTCCAGCCGCGCGGTCAGCGCTGGGCGCTCGCGGTCGGAGATGCCCGACGTGAAGCCGACATGGTCGAGCTTGCCGTCGGCGTTGTAGAGGCCGAGCAGCAACGAGCCCACTAGCCGGCTACCGGTCGCGTAACGGAAGCCGCCGACCACACAATCGGCGGTGCGCAGGTGCTTGACCTTCATCATGGCGCGCTCGCCCGGCCGGTAACGATCATCGTCGCGCTTGGCGACCACGCCGTCGATGGCAATGTGCGCGGCATCGAGCCAGTGTTGCGCCTCGGCCCGGTCCAGAGTCGAACGGGTCAGGACGAAGTGGTTACGGTTGCCAAGCTCGGCGAACACACGCTCCAGCGCGGCGCGGCGACGGTGGAGCGGTGCGTTGAGCAGCGTGCGGTCGGATTGGGTGGCGAGGCAGTCGAACAGGATCAGTTGCGACGGGGTCTCGGCAGCCAGCTTGCGGATGCGGCTCTCAGCTGGATGTACCCGCGCCTGCAACGCGTCGAATGATAGAACGCCGCCGAGCGGGACGGTCAGCTCGCCATCCAGCACGAAGCCATCGGCGCCCCCCTGTCGCACCGCCTCGACCATCTCGGGAAAATAACGGGAGAGCGGCTTGCCGGACTTCGCCCGCAGCTCCACCCGATCCCCGTCCTTGAACGCGAGGCAGCGAAACCCGTCCCATTTCGGCTCGAACCGCCAGCCATCATTGGTCGGCAGGCTATCGACGGTGCGCGCCTCCATCGGTTCTGTGTCGAGTTCTAGTGCGAACGCCATGATGAGCGCCTGTCTAGAGGAGGTCTTCGATGCGGCTCGGCAACTCGCGCACGCGGCGGCCGGTCACGTGACAGGTGGCGTTGGCGATGGCGGCGTTCATGCCGACGATGCCGATGCCGCCGATGCCTTTGATGCCGAGCGTATTGACCGCGCTATCTTCCTCTCGCAAGCGCGTGACGCGGGCCGGAGTTCGAGATGTCGAACATTCGTGACCACGGCGCCTGCGTGCCCACCCATTTTCCAGGGGTCTGCCCCGACTACCCGGCCTTTGCAGGGGCAGGACTTTCGCCGAGGCTAGCCCCGAAGGCCGCGCCGCACCGCGCCGCCTACAACGAGGCGGAGAGACGTGCGCTGCGTACCTGCATTTCCCTCCCGCGTGTGTAGCTTTCGAAGTATCGCCGCGCGTTGCTCGGCCGTCGGCTCGAGCGCCAGCGCGAAGCCGCTCGGCTCGACACGTGTCACGGCGGCGCGCACCCGTCCCACCGTCTCGATGTCCAGTTCGAGCGGTTCCCCCGTCTTCAGACGTGGTCCGCCACGCACCCAGCAGTCTTCCGGCGTCAGCCGCATGATCCAGCCGAGAGCGTTGCGCCGACCGAGTACGACGCCGGCCCGCTCCGGGGGCAGTCGTGGCGCAGTCTCGGCCCGTGGAATCTCGACACATACCGTCGCCGCGACGATCAGGACGATAACGTTGTAGAACGACCAGGCCAAGATCACGAACCGTCCGTCCCCGGAGTCACGTTCGAAGACCACGTCGGTCAACGCGGAAAACAGCATGCCGAACACATTGAGCCCAAGCAGGATGAGCAACGGACGCATGATCGACCACTGCACGACGACGCGCGTGCGTTCGCCGCCCTTCGCCGTCACCTTGAACTTGTGTCCCCGCGGGCGCGTCAAACCCTGGATCATCGCCTTCGTGATTGCCGATGCGCCCAATACCTGACTGACGTCATTGAGGATCGGAACGATTAGTCCGCCCGAGATCCAGTTCAGCACCAGGAATGTCGTTGCGTAATACGGGATAAAATATCGCAGCACATCCGCGGCGGGCGCATTCACCACCGTGATGCCGAAGAACCAATAGAAAAGCGGGATGATGAGGCAGGCGAGACGGAACGGGAACGTAGTTGCCCAATAGAGAAGGGAATCGATCAGACCAAGCCGGTCGATGACGCGGAGGCGACTGCGCGACAGCGGGCCCAGCGGCCCGCGTATGATCTGCATCATCCCGAGACACCAGCGGCCCCGTTGCGTGATGTACTCGGCCAAACCCTCCGGTGCGAGACCCTCGGTCAACGGCTCGTTCAGGTAAACGGTTGTCCAACCCTCCTCGCGCAGCCGGAGCGTAATCAGAAAATCTTCCGTCACGCTGTACGTCGGGAAACCGCCAATCGCTTCAAGCGCCGTCCAGCGCATCATTGAAGACGTGCCGCAGCAGAACGAGATCGACCACGCGTCACGCGATGGCTGGATGTGGTCGAAGAAAAACCGCTGCTCGTCCGGATAGCCGCGTCCGACGCCGAGATTGTGCTGGATAGGATCCTGGTTGAAGAAATGCTGCGGCGTCTGCACCAACCCAACGACCGGATCATGAAACAGCGCCAGCGCCCGACGCACGAAATCTCGATGCGGCACGAAGTCGGCGTCAAGCACGGCGACGAAGTCGGGCGAAGTCGGTTCGGCGCGCAGGACCGCGAACGCGTTGTTGATATTTCCCGCCTTCGCGTGGGCGTTATCGGCGCGGGTGACATAGCGCGCGCCAAGTTCGGAGCAGAGCGCTCGGAGCCACGGGCGGCGGCCGTCGTCCAACACCCAGACGCGGATCCGAGGGTAATCCGAAGCGAGCGCACCGGTGATCGTGCGCTCGAGGATCAGCCGCTCTTCGTCGTACGTGGCGATCAGCAGATCAACGAGCGGCGGTCCCGTATTCTGCCACCAGAGTTGATGACTGTCCGCTTCTGACGAGCGTTCCTTCGTGCGCGACAGGATAGCAACGGCCAGGGTCGCGGAGACGATCGCGCCGGTCTCAAGAAACGCGAACAACCAACCGAAGATGGCGTCCGGCGTGCCGTCGAAAACGGGAATCGTGTCGGTAAAGCGCCACGCCATGTAGCGCCATGACATCACGACTGTGGCGGCCAAAGCGAGTGCGCGTATAGGCTGCTCGGTGGGCCGGAAGAGACTCAGAACGACGATACCGAGCCCGAGCACAAGAAGCGCCGGCGCGAGACTTGCGGAATAAGTATCGAGGGCAATCATCTGCGTTTACCAGCGTCAGATGAGGCCCGATTCGGCCAGCCAACGTCGCCAGAACTGGAGCGGACCAGCTGAAAAAGTAACTCGTCCTGTGCGTCCGACGGCGCAGGCATTTTCGGGGTCGGCGTTCAGTTCTGGAAAAGCGAGGCTGACGTCGAACCGTTTCAGATGTTCCTGGCTTGGACCAATCGCGAGGCTGCGGTAGATGCTCTCGGCACCCGAGCCTGCAAGCCGGATGACGGTGCCCTCGTACGTCCTCGCGTCGCCGAGCAGACGAAACTGCGCCGCATCGCCGACCTTCAATCGATTGTAGACAGATTCTCTCACGCTCGCCGTGACGACCGTCGAAGTGCAATCCACTATCCGAAATACATCTTGCGCGCGGCGGACATATTCCCCGCCGCCCGACATGATTTCCCACAAGACGCCAGGAACCGGCGCCATAATCTGCGCTTCAGTGAATCGACCCAGTCGCACCTTCTCCTCGTCGATCTGTCTGGTCAGAGCTGCGAGGCGTTCCGTTTCCTCCCTCGTATCCGCAGCCGTCTCATCAAGTTGCAAAGCGAGCTCCTGAATACGCTGTTGGGAGTACGGCGCATCGTTGTTGG
>CAYSTX010000290.1:0-4503 GCA_964434035.1 uncultured Acetobacteraceae bacterium | reverse complement strand
CGCGAAGACGTCGCGGATAGGCGGCGGCAGCGCGACGGCGCGGAGGCTCCGCACGCTGGCACGCAAATGCTCGCCCATGCCGATCGGCGCGTATGGGTGACCGACCACCGCCGGCGGCGTGACGTCCTGCAGCGTCGAAACCAGATGGCCGTCGGCGGCCTCGACCACGTCGTTCATGTCGTTCATGCCGCCAATCCCGGTCGCGGGCGCAGCAGCATTTCCGCCTCCTTGGCACGGGCGACGGCATCGAGGAATGCGTGCCCGTAGCGCCGGTCCGGTTCGAGATACGCGCCCTCCGCCCATTCGTTCCAGGCGTTCACGAAGATCAGCCGCTCGTCGCCATGCGCCTCCTCGCGTGTGGCCGCGATCGCGGCTTCCATCCACGCCTGAAACGCGCCGGGCGTCGCGTTTTCGAAACAATAGCTGTCGTTCTGCCGCCGTGCCGTATTATCCCAGCCGGGCATAACACCGCGGTAGCGGCGATAGGCGGGAGCTTGTCGGCTCGCGAACCGGACGGCGATTTCCCGATAGTCGGCGACCCTGCCGGCGAAATCGGGATTGATGATCGCGCCTTCGGGCGGTCGCTCGCGCGCCATGCCATGCGGCGGAAACTCGATCGACGCGTCGCACCCGAACTGCGACGGTGACACTTCGCGCAGACTGAGGTCGAAGCTTTCCGTGTGCACGATATGAATCTCGCCGACCCCCTCTTGCCGGCAGATATCCCGCCAGATGCAGGCCGTGCGCACGAAATCCGGAAACAGCTCGACGCGATAGACGACGATCATCGGCCTTCCATTGACCCGGATATAAGACGGATGCCGGAAAAAGCGGATCAGATCGCGGATCACCGCCGCGTCGTCCTCGTCGGAGTGGTGCTGCGCCATCAGCACATCTTGATCGTAGCCGTCCCACCGGCGCGTCCAGTTCTCGTTCGCCCAGGAGAGGCAGAACGGAAGATCGAGCCGCGGATCAACCAACAGGCGCTCGACCGGCATTTCCAGAAGGCGCCGCCCCGCGAACCAGTAGTAGTAATAGCAGAAACCATCGACGCCGTAGCGCCGCGCCAGCGCCTGCTGCGCGAGTGCGGTTTCGGCCATCCGCAGGTCGTAGTACCCCAGATCGGCCGGCACGCGCGGCTGATCGTGGCCGACGAAGTTCGGGCGCGCCCTTCCCACGTTCGTCCACTCGGTGAAGCCACGTCCCCACCAGCGGTCGTTTTCGGGAATCGGGTGGAACTGCGGCAGGTAGAACGCGATCACCCGCACATCCTCGGCGCGGTCCAGCACGGCGGGCCAGCGTTCGGCGAAGATCTGCAGGTTCCGCGTCACCAGCCGCTGCTTGTACGCCGGCGAGACGCTGTCGGACGATTTGCTCAGGTGATGGATAATCGTCGCGTCCGCGCAGTACCACGTGCCGAGGCCGCGTTCCTCCGCGAGGCGCGTGCACAGATCCATGTCCTCGCAATAGGCGGGCGAGTAGCGCATATCGAACCCGCCAAGCGCCCGAAAGGCGTCCGCACGCACGAGGAGACAGGCGCCCGAGCAATAATCGACCCGACGCGAGAGCCTGAACCGCGGCTCCGAAGCCGAACGATTGAGCCCGATCATCCCGGCCGACGCATCGCCGCGGATGCGCGTGCCCGCCTCCTGCATGTGACCGCTCGGATAGATGATGCGCGGCCCGACGGCACCGATCTCCGGCCGCGTGTCGAGCGCATCCAGCATGGCCGTGAGGTAGCCCGGCGTGACCTGCACGTCGTTATTCAGGAACAGCAAGGCCCGGCCGCGCGCGTACTCCGCAGCGTTGTTGCAGTTGTTCAGAAACCCGCAGTTCCGCCGCGTGCGGATGACACGAAGCCGGGGCACGCCGCCGAGCAGGGATGCCGTCGCATCCGTGCTGCAATCGTCGGCGATGATGATTTCATACGGTATCGCCGCCGCATCGGTCGACCGAACGATCGACAGCAGGCATTCGACCGTATAGCGGACCTGATTGAAGACCGGAATGATGATGCTGACGACCGGGGCCGCGACCGTCGGCACCTCAAGCGCCGCCATCGCCGCCGCCATCTCGTCGGGCGGAACCAAGACCATCTCCGGCAGCGAGGGCTCCTCGGCTAACGGGGATGCGACTTGCGCCGCGATCATCACGGCGACGTCGTCCCGTTCCGCCCATTCCCAGACGCCATCCGCGGGCGGCACGCAGCGGGGGAGCGCGGTCAGCGTCGGCGCGATGGCCGGCTCCGGAACCACGATTTCAGTCGGAGCGGCAAACGTCCGCTGCTGGTCTTGCCAGCGTGTATAGGCGCCCGTAGTCCGAAATACGGGCGCTGCACTGCGAAATATGAGGTGCTTAAACAAAATCTTCAGCGAGACAGGGATAGGAGCGGCATGATATGCCGCGCGTGTCGCGATGGCAAAGGCGCGGTACGTTTGCCGACGGTAGCCGATCAATACTATCTCCCCGACCTTAGATCTTCGGCCGGTAACACCTACCCGCCTATTATGCACTCAAGACAAATGCCTACCCGAATAGGCGCGTAGTTGGCAACACGTATCGGCCCTATGTCGTTCCGCATCGGTTGCGGCTTCGATCACTGTGAAGTCAGCTGTTGCGAGATACCTCAGCAGGCCTACCGATCCGCTCTCGAAATGTTGTAGCGCCTCGTCAAATGTTGAGCGAATGAAGGTCGAGAAGGATGAATAGTGAGTTTCATTGGACCGCAGGACATCTTGATAGACATCCTCGCCATAGGAACTGTCGTGCTCATCGCTGCGCCAAGTATCCAGGGCAAAGGCCCGCGCGCCATGGTTCGCGCTCGCCAGAGCCTAGCATAGTGCAAAGTAAGAATTTCCGGTATGAGTTCCTAGTTCTAGGACAACCTTTGGATGCAGAACACTGACTAACGAGAATGCAAATGGAATATGGCGGACCCAAGCGTGGGGTTGTTGTAAACGACCCGGGATACGGAAGCAGGCAGGTGTCGTTAGAATCGACGGCAGATTCTCCATGGGCTTTGGATATCGACCCTCGTTCCCGGAAGCAAGGACCCTCCCTACGACTTACAGACCATTGCCGGGGTCGTCCGGAGTTGCCTAGAACAGAGGATAAAGTCCAGCCGTGCCGACGGGTCCAAGCGCCCGGAAACCTTCGGAAAACAGAACCCGGGCCTGCGGTGCGGTCTGTTATTCAGACGAACTCGATCAGTGGATGTGCCGTCGGGCGCTCCATATGAGGGCGCCGCCTCGCCCGGTCCGTCAACGCCGCCACGCGTTGCCCGGAGTCACAGATGAAATGGAAGGATATGCATGGCACCGCGTCTTCTGCGTCAAGCTTCGCAAGCCTCTGATATCGCCTCCGCGAAGCTCGGAACGCAGTTGAAACGGAGCGTCGGCCGAGCGTCCCGGTTGATCGCTTTGCAACGCGCTCGCGCGAATCTCCTCGTCAAAGCGGTGTTGTGGCCGAACAGCCGTGAGCGCACCGTGCTCATTGCCTCGATACGACGCCGTTTGAATGGCGATCCCCCGCCACCCGTGGCGCCACATCAAGCAGCGGTCGCCGAGTACGTACTGTGGCAAGACCGGTTCGATACTCCAACCGAACCAGACATCATTCGATTGAAGCAGACGGAAGCAGATCAACCCGACACCCTAATCGTCGCTCGGTTTTCGGCCGCTACAGTCCGCCATATTGATCGAACGGTCGACACGTTGCGCAACGGCATCGGGATCCGATGGAAAGCGCAAATCATCCTGGCTGACGACGCCAAAGCGGACAGCGTCGAATACGCGGCATCGGACGAACGAGTGCGTATCTTGTCGGCGGAAAGCGCAAGGTTCCGGTTCCAACGGGAGGAGCCACCTGGGGGATCCGTTATGGTCCTGTTGGACGGTGGAGCACTTCCTCGACCCCACGGAATCCGCGTTCTCGTCGACGCACTCGTCAGCAACCCAAACGCGACCATCGCTTACTGCGACGAAGACATGCTGCGCGCTGACGGGACGAGCGATGATCCGTGGTTCAAACCGGCCTATTCGCCACTGCTCGCGGCGCAAGGCGCTCTTTTCGGGCGTATGGTCGCGGTCCGCATGTCCGATAAGGTGGCGGCCGATATCCTCCGTTCTATGGCAGCGCCGGATGCGACGGTCGACGCCATCGCTCGCGACATTGCCAAAAGATGTGGCAAAAGTGCGGTCGTCCATGTGCCGCACGTCCTGTTCCACAACGTGACACCGCGGCCATCGCCGGTCGCCGTGTCACTTCCGCTTCTCCCTGAGATTTTGCCGACCACGAGCATCATCATTCCGACCCGTGACGCATGGGACGTGCTTTCAATCTGTCTCGACTCTCTCGAACGTACGGATTGGCCGCGTGACCGTCTCGAGATCATCGTCGTCGACAACGGCTCGACTGATCCGGCAACGCTTGAAGGGCTATCGTCCGCCGAGCAGACCGGTCGCATCCGCGTCCTGAGGGAGCCTGGCCGCTTCAACTACTCAC
>CAYSTX010000289.1:0-4524 GCA_964434035.1 uncultured Acetobacteraceae bacterium | reverse complement strand
ATCGCGACGAGGTTCTTGATCCGGAGCGGTCGTGACGCCAGCAGGCCGATGATCAGACCATCTCGAAAATCCCGCGCCGCCGCGCGAATCTGCCGAGGGCTGAGCGCGGGATCCTTGGCGCGGTCGAGCACGGCGTCGGCGTGCTCGACCAGCTCGATCCCGAGCCCGAAGAGTTCGTCCGCGGGCGCCAATTGTTTTTGCCGGACCGGCGTCGCCTGGCGGTGCAATTGCTTTTGCATGACCCGGAGCCAGTCCCAATCCTCGGCCGGGAACATGGCGATGACCGCCATGCATAGGACCCCGAGATAACTGGCCGCCGTCACCGTCGCGCGCCCATCGCGCAAGAAGACCGCGTACGCCTCGACCCGCTCGGCCGTCAGCCGTTGCGGCGGCGGCTCGGTCGCGAGATCGATGCCGAGACCCGACAGCCAAGCCAGCCAGCGGCCGTATGCGCCGATCGCGGATCGCCGGGACGCCGGCCGCCAATCGGCGCCCTTGCCGCCCTTCTTGAGAAAGCCCTTCGGCCGGATCGCGGCCGACCACGCCTCGCGGTCGGCCGCCGGCCACTGATCGAAGGGCAGGGCCGGGTGCATGCTCTGGCGCGCCATGTCGGCCATCAGCGCACCGCGTTCCGGCGCCCCGGAAGCGCCGGTTTCGCCGCCTGCCGCTGACGCGCGATCAGCGCATCGAGATGCTGCATCGCCGCGTCGGACTCGAGCCCGGAGTAAAACGTCATTGTCGCATGCAGCGAGGTGTGGCCGAGGAGGCGTTGGACCAGCCCGTGAGCCTCCGGGTTCTCCTTCAGCACCATGTAGGCGGCCAGATGGCGGAACGCGTGCGGGTTGAACTCGATCCCGACGTGATCGGCGAGCGCCCGTTGGATTTGGCTGCGCGTGCCCTGATCGCTTTTCGGCAGGCCGGGACGCTTGCCCGGGAACAGATGGTCGGAAGGATCAGGCGCAAGAAGCGGGCGGTAGCTGTCGATATAGGCGGCAATCAGGTCGGAGGCCGGCTTCGGCAATTGCGCGTCGATCGGTGTGCCGTTTTTAACTTCGTTGCCCGGCACGACGATCCGCATGATCCCCCGGCCGTCGCGCAGCACGTGAACGCCGAGGCGAAGATTGCGGAGATTCCCGAGCCGCATCGGAATATGGAGCAGGAGCTCGATGATCGCCGCGGTCTGAACCTCCTGCGCGGTGCGGATGCTCGGCGGCCCGAGCCGCTTGGCCTTCGCCAGCAGCCGCTCCGGGAGGTGCAGCAGCGCCTGCATCTTGTGCGGGTCGTCGAGCTGGCGCAGGCGGCTGACGTTCCGCTCGGTAATGCGGCCGTGGGCCGGCTTAAGATCGGGCACCATCGCCTCGAGCTCGGCGATCTGCGTGGCGGGCAGCTTGGCCTCGTGCCGAGCGATCATCAGCACCATTTGGATCTGCTTGTAGGTGTAAATCGTCGCCTTCTCGCCGGCCTTGTCCCAGAAATAGTTGAGCGCGATCGCCGCGCGCGCGGGCGTCACGACCGACGCGAGGTCAACCAGCGCCTCGGGCTGAACGCCGCCCTCGACGAGCGCGCCGAGATAGGCGCGGAGCTGGCGGCGCAGGCCCTCGACCGTCGCGGCCTTGAGCGGCTTGCCGGGACGGCCGTTGAAGAGACGGCGGTCGGTGAGGCGGGCGATCCACGCGTCGATCTGCTGTATCAACGACGCCGGATAGGCGGTCCAGTCCGGCGCGAAGACGAGGCGGTTGTCGGGGACCCTCAGCTTCTGCTGCGGCCATTGCGGGTGCGCGGCGACCGCCGCATTCCAGGCCCGCGCCGCTTCGCGGGCGGCGCGCTTCGGCTCGGAGACGAGGCTCTCGGTGATCAGCTGCCGCTCGTACTGAGCGATTACCGAATCGTTCACCGCTTCGGGCGCGATGCCCGCCTGGCTGCAGTAACGGGCGAAGCGCCAGAGGTGAAAATGGCGGCCGATGCCGGAGCCAAGCAGGGAAAGGATCGAGAGCCACGCTGCCGACGGCTTCTCGCGCAGCCGGCCTTGGACGGTGACGATGCCGGCGTGGGCGAGCGCCGCGGCGGTGAGGCTCTGCACGTTGCGCCAGCGGCCGGGCTTGAGCCCGACCATGGCGGGGGTGAGGGGAGCGATCGCGTCCCGGAGCTGCGCCGGGTCCGCCGGGATGGCTTCAGGCGGGCGGCCCAGCGCCTTGGCGAGCGACGACAGCGCCGAGACCATGTCGCGCTGTCGACCGGCCGGCAGGGTCGCGTCGCCGGCGAGGTAGGCGCGAAGTTCCGCGACGGACGACGACGTGGTAATGAAGCAGCGGCTGGTCGAAGTGACATCAGTAGTCATGAGTGCTCTCCTTATGCCCCCTCTGTCCGGGGGCGGTAAAACGTGATGATGGCTTGTGTATAGCGCGTTGTCGGTTACCCATAAGGCGCAGTCACGCTGCCTCCAGAACCGGTTGAAATACTGGGACATGCGATGACAGGCGTTCCGCACTAGCGGCTGCGGTCCAGGAAGGACTGCAGATCGGCGTTCGCGATGCGGATCGCACGGTTCAGGCGGTGCGCCTTGAGCTGCCTGGCATCGATCCAGCGGCGGACCGTGCGCTCCGAGACGCTGAGCTGGAACGCCACGTCGGCGATGGTGAGCATCGGCGGCGCGTCGTCGGGTGCCGGCGCGCGAGAAGAGGGTGTGCGCGTGATAGCCATGATCAGGACTCCTTGGTGTTGAGGTTCATGGCCTGCGCCCACGCCTCAGCCGCCGCCTGCCGCGCCAGCGCGCGGACAAGCGGCAGGAGGAGCACGTGACCGTCCGCCCGCCCGCGCTCGACGCTCTGGCCGGTGATGCCGGCATGAGGCACGGCGGCCTCATTCGACGGATCGGGATGAACTTGCAGCGACGCGACCATCGCCGCAGCAGGCCGTCACGACATGCGCGTGACGATGGGGCCGGCGATGAAAAAGCGCGAAGACCGTTGTCCGGGTGCCGGCGAGTCCGCTCGCAGATCAGCGGCTGCGCCAGGAATCTTCAGTCAAAACAATGGTCGTGATGGCGGCGGTGACGGGCGCATGCTCGAGTCGCTAACGCGAAGATCGCCGGGGCGACGCGCGGCACTGGCCGATGCGTCGCTGCCGCCGCGCGTCCCACGCCGTCATCCTCATGATCGTCAGCGGATCATTCACCGGCGGTGCCTGGTGGATCGAGTTGCGCTTGACCGCCGGCAGGTCGTGACGGCCATGTCCGCCGAATATCCGACGCCGCTGTGGCGCAGGGGCCGGCCGTCGTCGCCGGGCGGCAGCGCCGCGAGGTGTGGTGCATCGCCGGCAAAGAGCCCGTGCCGGCCGGGTTCCCGTGAGGCCTTTGCCCCTGCTAAAGTTGCTAAAGGTGCAAAAGCTGCGGTTCTCCTGCGCGAGATAACTTTAGCAACGTTAGCAACTTTCGCAGGCACGCCACTGTCCAACGCGCTGCGGAAGCCGCAGCCAGCGCCGAGGATCGGTCGGGTTATTGGCCGGCCGCGTGCCGCAGCAGATCACGGTACATCTCAACGCGCCGTTGATCGCCGTCCCGCCTCAACACGAAACCCCGATCGCGGCCTAACGCCGCGAGACCGCCGGCGCGTCGCGCGGCACTGACCGATGCGGTGCTGCCGCCGCGCCTCCCACGTCGTCATCATCATGATCGTCAGCGGATCATGCATCGGCGGTACCCGGCGGATCGAGTTGCGCTTGACCGCCGGCGTGTCGTGACGGCCATGCCCGCCGAGTCTCCGCCGCCGCGGTTCAATGCCCAGCTCCCGGTCGCGATCACGTCGTCCGATTCGGTCCCGTGCGGCCGAATTATGCCGGCGTGGCCCCAGCCGGACGCGTACGGACTGGCGCGGCGCATGTCGTGACGGAGGATTGGGCGTCGCCCCGGCAACAGAAAAGGAGCGGGGTGATGATGCAAAAATCGACCGATGATTCGACTCCCATGAGCTTTTCGACGACGGCCGCCGCTGTGGCGTTGCCGGTGTCGCATACCGCGGCGGCCGAAGACCCGCTGACGGACCCCCTGTCAATCGTGCTGCATCTGGCCGCGGCCGGGTTGGCCTGCTTCCCGTGCTGGATGCACGACAAGACGCCGGCCTGGCCGCGCGGCTTCAGGGCGGCCTCCACGGACCCGGCCGTTTTGCAGCGCATGTTCAAGGGCCGCGCGCGCCTGCTGGTCGGCGTTGCCGCCGGCGCGATGTCCGGCTTCGACGTGCTCGATCTGGACGCGCGCAGTGGCGCCGTTTCCTGGTGGACCGATCATCGTGACCGTCTGCCGGCCACCCGCGTTCATCGCACCCGGTCGGGCGGTTTGCACCTCTTGTTCCGCCATGCCGACGGCTTGCGCTGTTCGGTCGGCCGGCTCGCCCCCGGCTGCGATGTGCGGGCGGACCGCGGCTATGCCATCTGGTGGCCGGCAAGCGGTTTGCCGGTACTCTCAGACGCGCCGCTCGCCCACTGGCCTACGTGCGTGCTGGAGTCCCTTGAGCCGCCGGGCCCGCCGCT
>CAYSTX010000288.1:0-4553 GCA_964434035.1 uncultured Acetobacteraceae bacterium | reverse complement strand
ACCGATTTGCAGCAAGTTCAACGTCCTGAACTCATCCGCGCACAGGTCTCCTAAGTCACCCGCCATACCTTCTGATATCCGCCATGAAGTTCCTTGGCCCGGATCGTCGAGAAAAACCGGTCGACGATGATTCCCTTCCCACCCTCCGACCCAATCCCGTAGTCGTCCACGCACACGATGGTCTCGGGCCCAATCAAACGAGAAGCTGCCGCTAGTTCCAGCGCGTGATGGATGGCGCTCGGCATAGGATTGGCCACATCAACATCATAGGAATCGAGATACAGTAGGCTTGCTTGAACCGGCAGAGCCCGGCTGAGCGCGTGCAAGGCCGCAATTGAATCATTATGAATGAGATGGGTGACTGAACTGCAGGCGCGCCGAGCTGTGCCGATGCTCTCCAGGGTAATGTCGATCGAGAAGAAAAGTGCGTGGCAGTCTCGCGCAAGCGCGTCGAACATGAACGTGCTCTGCCCGTCCCCGTCCCAGTTGCCTGGAATGCGCATACAGCCCGTCTCCAAGATAAACAGATCGCGGCGGGGCCTGAGCAATGCATCGAATATCGCTGCGAACCCGTCGGCGCGCTTGCCCAGCCTCGGCCTGAAATGCTGCCAGAACTGCTCCTCGAACGGCATGGCAGCGGGAAGCTCCGGCAGCCCCACGAATGCCGCATCCGCCTCCTTCAGCCCCTCGGCCATGACGTCGCGGGTGCGCGTCAGCTTGTAAAGATATTCGAAGCCCTCCGTATTTGCGATGCGCTGAGCAATCTGCTCAATTGGCTCGTCAGACTGCAGCAATTGCTCGAGGAGTTCCTGCCCCTGACCCTGGCCCGCCAGCCGGTCGAGCAAAGCGAGGACACGTTCGCTCATGAACTTGTTCGCAGCAGCTTCCCTGATCCTCCGAGGTCAAGCGAACTCACTTGCCTTAGTGTCACCGGAACTTTGCGGGGAGGCAGGGCTTGGCGGCATGGTCCCAGGATCTCGTCCACCATGACTTGTGACATACCTCGTCCGATCGACGGCCTTACTACCACATCAGCGACCACAAGCGCGCCGGCGATTGGGCTGCGCCGTCCGCGCACGCGTGACATCTGCACGCCAGGATGCCGGTTCATAATGGCCTCGACTTCCTCGGGGTGCACCTTCATCCCTCCGACATTGATCACCCCTTCCCTTCGCGCCATGAAGTAATAGCGGTCTCCGTCCAACTCGTCCATGTCACCGGTGTCCACGAACCCCTGCGCGTCCGTCAGCGGTTCCGGAGAACCAAGATAACGCGACGCGACGCGGTTCGAGCAAAATGCAGAGCGAACCCATCCTGGATCCGCAAGTCGGCCTTCCCTCCTGCGTGGCCAACGAGCGTCGAGGGCGGCGCCAACAAGCCGTGCAGCGGCTTATCGGCGCGCTCAGCGGCCTGCCGCCATACGTCGCAGCGCATCCGTCACGTCTGGCTACCGGTGACATTCTTGGTGAGGCACGCCAGTAGCAGAATTACGTGAGGCAACACGACACACGCCGTGCAACTCAAGCGGCTCGGCCGGCACAAAACCTTCGACGTGCTCGGCGAATAGCTGGAACTCGGCGACCCGTGCGAGAGCCATCCCCTGCGCGACGTGCTGTGAGGCCGCCGCGATGGCGAACGCATCGCTCTCTCCGCACCCTCCCATAGCAAAGTTTGCCAACATCTGTTAAGTTGTGCCTTGGCCAGAAGGTCCGATCGGAGATCGCCGCGCGATGAATGTGTCGCTCACGACCGCCCTGGAGGGCCTTTGTCCGGCGCAAGGTCGCATCGGGTCTCTACAACAATGCCAGCGAAGTCATCCGCGAAGCGCTTCGGCTGATGGTCGATCGTGACACCGTCAGCCAATCCGCCCCTACGAAAAGTGAGGTCGTGGCGACCCTCAAGGCGCTGGAGCCGGAACTCAAACAGCGCGGCGTGGCGTCCGCCGCCATCTTCGGGTCCGTCGTGCGCAGCCAGGCCCGGTCCGACAGCGACGTCGATGTGCTGATCGACATCAGTCCGGCCGCCCCATTCGACCTGCTGGATTTGGTGGGGGTCAAGAACCTGCTGGCGGATCGCCTCGGGCGGCCTGTGGATGTCATCGAGCGGGAGGCGATCAAGCCTCGCCTGCGCGAGGGCATACTGGCTGAAGCGGAGACCGTCTTCTGATGCCGCCGCGGCGTGATCCCCGGCACCACGCCGAAGACATCCTTCAGGCGATCGCCAATATCGAGACCGATACGGCCGGCATGGCGTTCGAAGCCTTCGCGGCCGACCGGCGCACCCGTCAACTGGTCGAGCGCAATCTGGAATCATTTCCGAGGCGAGCCGCAGGATCCCAGACCACTTGAAGGGCATGGAGCCGGCTACTCCCTGGCGTGAGATCGCCGGGATTGGAAATATCCTACGCCACGACTACGGAGAGGTGCGGCCCGACATTCTGTGGGGCGTTCATCTCCACCGTTTGGCCCTCTTTGGAGGCTGCTACCGACGGTTCGTCCCCAGCCTCGGCAACTAGATTTCCTCTGGAGGCTTTTGCCAACGCGCGGAGCACCCTGACCCGTCTTCGACAGTGCCTTTCGGTAAGTAGTTGAACAAGCGCAGCAATTCGGACCGCGCTGGCGGCGTGTCGTAATCAGGCTGGGGAAGCGGCCTGCGCCTCGGCGGCAGGGCAACACCAAGGGCACGCAGCGCGGTCGAGGCGGCAGACGGCAGAAGAAAGCGTCTGCCGTCCTGTTCGACCTCGGTCTCGGTCAGCGCATCGAGATCGGCGGTGATCGCCGGCCAGGATGCTTTGTCGCCGTGTGCGGCGATGCGGGCATCGAGTTCTGCCTTCATTACCAGGGCAAGGAACCTACAGAACACATGCCCGCGGATGGTCTCGTCGAGCTTATGGAAGATTGGCCTGGTGGCGAGCAGGTGCTTGGCGGTACGGAAAGTCTGCTCGACGGTCCAGAGCTGCTTGTAGCGCAGCGTCGCCGCCAGCGGGTAGAGATCGGTGTTGGTGCGCAGCACGAACACGGCATCGAATCGGGTATCTTCCTCGGCCTTCGTCGACCAAACTCTGGAAGATGTTCCGGCGCAGCTTCGGTGGATTTGGCTGCTTTAGAAACATGGCCTCTGCATACCGTTGGAACGCCATGACAGCGTTTTGCAGCCCACTCTCGAGAAGCTGCCGAACTGTATTTTCCGCGGTGTCAGGATCGGGAAGGCTGCCACGAACGATCCGCAAAGCATCGGTGCTCGACTTGATGGTATCGAGAGACTGACGAAACACCCGGTCTGCCGCATTGTGACCGCACGACGGGCAAAGAATGCTGAACCGATCACGGCATAACGGCATGAGCATAGGCCGCAGGTGATTTTGAGCCGCATTGGGGTCGGCCGCGGCCACCGGAAGCACGACGTCGCGAGGCCGGTGTTCTACATTCATCGACATTTTGATGAAAGCTGTTGCGAGGCTGTCGTCGGTTGAAGGACTCATTGCGCGGAGGCCAATCGCTGTAGCTACATTCACAACCTGGTTCTGACCTATATCGCGAGCGGGTGGACGGAAACCGCGCCGATCGTGGTTCGAGAAGGTAACCTTGTGGGTCGAAACACTCGAGCGCATCCGCATGGGCTCGCCCTTTGCTCTGAGAGCGCTGGACGTGGACAACGGCAGCGAGTTCGTCAACAACAGGCTGATCGAATATTGCCTTGGTCACGGCATCGAACTCAGCCGTTCGCGGCCATACCCTAAGGACGATCAACCGTGGATAGAGCAGAAAAATGGGGCCGTTGTGCGGAAGCTGTTGGGCTATCGCCGCTTTGAAGGCTTGGCAGCAGCGAGGGCAATCACGCGCCTGTATGGAGCGTCCAGGCTGTTCGTGAACTTCTTCCAGCCCTCGTTCAAGCTGGCGCCCAAGCACCGCGACGGCGCAAAGGTGACCAAGCGCTAGTATCCGCCACAGACGCCCTGCGAGCGTCTCCTGCAGGCGGAGAGTATTCCGATGGCCGCCAAAGGTGCGGTGCGCGAGATCGCCGCGTGCCCGGCGCCACTGGGTTGAGATCGGTGTTGGTGCGCAGCACGAACACGCCATCAAATCGGGTATCTTCCTCGGCCTTGGCGCGATCAATGGCAAAGTGACCATCACCTACGGTCTTGAGGTTCCGGCGATAGCCGGTGTTGCCGACCAAGACCTTGTCGCCGCGGCGAAGCTGGCGTTCCAGAGAGGCGAGGATGGCAGCGCGATCGGCGGCATCCTTCTCCGCCTCCTGGTGGTTGATGCAGACGATGTAGCGTGCGCCACCCAGCGTGACCGTCTTGGCACTATAATCGGTCTCCGTGCCGCGCCTCTCCATAGTGAGTGGCACGAATGGCGCGGCATCGTTGAGCACGAGATCGCGCACCAGTTTGTCGGTTCGTTCGCGCACGCCGAGGATATAGAGCACATCATGCGCTTGCAGAGCCGTGACGGTCTCGGCGCTGATCATGCCGCGAGGGCCTGTCAGGAATCGCGTGTGGAGGGTCGGTTTCACTTGAACCCTCTACTGAGCGTTGAACCGGTCACCGA
>CAYSTX010000287.1:0-4595 GCA_964434035.1 uncultured Acetobacteraceae bacterium | reverse complement strand
CGTCGCGACTGGCGACAGGATCACCGTGCGAGCGATGGCGCGGATACCGTCGCCGCCGTCCTATCCGGGCGGATGGGATTTGCAGCGGGACGATTATTTTTCCGGCCTCGGCGGCTACGGCTTTGCGCTTGGGCCGGTGTCGGTCGTCGCGCACGCGTCGCCGCACGGGCTTGCGCGCGTCGTGCAATGGCTGCGCGAAACCATCAGCCTCCGCGTCATCGCGGCGCTGCCCGGCACGGAGGGCGCGATTGCGTCGACGCTGCTGACCGGCGGGCAGGCGGCGATCCCGCCGGCGGATCGGGAGTCGTTTCGCGCGAGTGGGCTTGCGCATCTGCTGGCCGTCGCCGGCCTGCATATCGGCATCGTCATGGGTCTCGTGCTCGGCGCCGCGCGCGCCGTGCTGGCGCGGTCGGAGCGGGCGGCGCTTCATTTCCCATGCAAGCAGATCGCTGCCCTCATCGCGTTGCTGGTCGGCGGCGTCTATATGGCGATGACCGGGATGCACGTGCCGATCCTGCGCAGCTTCGTCATGGCGTGTCTTGTGACGCTCGGCGTGCTCGCCGGCCGGCGAGCGGTGTCGCTGCGGGGCCTCGCACTCGCCGCCATCGTACTGATGCTGATCGAGCCGTGGGAGGTGGTCGGCGTCAGTTTCCAGATGAGCTTTTCCGCCGTGCTGGCGCTGATCGCCGGATACGAGGCGCTGCGGCCGCATCTGCACCGGCTGTACGGCCTCGGGCAGTGGCATCGACGGTTGCTGCTGCATGTCGTCGGCCTCGCGCTGACCAGCCTGCTCGCGGGCACGGCATCGGCGCCGTTCGCGGCGTATCACTTCGGCCGGTTTCAGCTCTATTTCGTCGTCGCGAACATCGTCGCCGTGCCGCTAACGGCGATGTGGGTCATGCCGTTCGGATTGATCGCGGTCGCACTCATGCCGCTCGGCCTCGAGCGTCTGGCGCTGGCGCCGATGGGGTGGGGGATCGACGCGATTCTCTGGATCGCACGGCATGTCGAGGCGCTGCCGGCGGCCGTGCTCGCGGTGCCGCACATTCCGGTCTGGGGGCTGCTGATCGCGTCGCTCGGCATCGCCTGGGTAGGCCTGACGCGCGGGCGGCCGCGTCTGCTGGGCGTGCCAGTGCTGGCGGTCGGGCTGCTGTCGGCGCTGCTCGTTCGGCCGCCCGACATCCTGGTGTCGGACGACGCGCGGCTGGTGGCGCTCCGCACGCAATCGGGCGTGTTCATCGCCGCGCGCGGTTCGCCCTCGTCGTTCACGCTCGATGCGTGGCAACAATACTGGGCGTCCGACGCGCCGAACGAATTGGCGGCGTCGGCCGACTGCGATCCGGACGGCGCGTGCCTGCTGCGCGCGTATGACGGCCGGGCGGCGGCGTTGCTACTGAGCGGCGACGCGCGGCCGGAGAGCTGCGCGGGGGCCGCCGTCATCATCGCGACCGAACCGCTGCGCGGCCGCTGCCGGGCGACCTCGACGGCGCCCTATATCGATCGCTTCACCGTCTGGCGCACCGGCGCGCAGGCGATCTGGCTCGATGCGGACGGGCATGCGACCATCCTCGCCGACCACACCGTGCGCGGCGATCGCCCGTGGGTGCCCGATCCACGCAACCGCGCCGATTAACCTTTGGCTCACGCTGACACAGTACGTTTCTGCGCATGAGCGGCAGCATTGACTACTCACTGCTTTTTCAGAACGTCAGCGGCAGCACCAGCAGCAGCGCGACCACGAACCTGCTCAACATCGTCTACGGCAACGGCACACAGGCGACGGGCAACGCCGATCCGATCCCGGCCCTGAAGCAGGCGGAAGCCAACCAGACGCAGGACATCGCGCAGAAGGCGAAGGAGCCGCAAGTCGCGCGCGATATCGCGGCGTTCAAGGCGGCGGTCGCCTCGGCAAAGACGCCCGCGGACCTGCTCAAGAACCCGACGGCGCTCAAAGTCATCCTGACCGCGAACGGCCTCGGCAGTCAGGTGGCGTATCCGGCGCTCGCGCAGAAAGCGCTGCTGTCCGACCCGTCGCAGTCGAAATCGCTTGCGAACCAGCTCTCGACGACCAACAGCGCGTGGCTGAACACAGCCAAGCTCTACAATTTCGCAACTAAGGGCTTGTCCGTCATCAGCAGCCCGCAGGTGCAGACGACCGTCGCAAACGCCTACGCCGAAGTGCTCTGGCGGCAGTCGCTCGACGCAACGACGCCGGGCCTCTCGAACGCGCTCACCTTCCGGTCCGAAGCCTCCACCATTACGTCGGCTCTGCAAATCCTCGGCGACCCGATCATGCGGACGGTGGTCACGACGGCGCTGAACATCCCGGCACAGATTGCCTTTCAGCCGCTCGAGGCGCAGGTCAAGGCGATCAGCTCGTCCGTCGATGTCACGCGCTTCAAAAGCCCGGCTTTCGTCGAAAGTTTCACGCAGCAATATCTTCTGGCCGCGCAGGCGGCGAACAGCAGCAGCTCGTCCTCGACGACCGACCTCAGCGCGCTCGCCGTCCGTGCGCAGGGGCTGGTCGTCTAAACAGGGTCGCGTTGTAAATCGCGCTCAAATCCCGTACTTCTTCTGGAGCGCAATCCGCTCTGCTCTCGGCAAGCGGGCAAGCTCGTCAAGCGATATTCTCGCAGCCTTTGTTCGTGAACGTAACCGAGTCAATGCAAGTGCAGATGCGGCGGTCAGCCCAATCAAGCACATCCACAAAAACATGAATGCGGCAAATGACGCCGCTCTAACTACGCCAAGGCCATGCAGCATCTGGACAGAGAATCCGACAAGCGAAACAACAAGAGATGCAGCACCAATTATCAGGGCAAGTGCGCCGACTTGGCCGAGGCAGAAGATGACGGTCCTGAGCTTCATACGATGTAACTAGCCTTTCCAGCGAACTCGCCGTTCGCGCGCAGGGGCTCGTCGTCTAAGCGATACGCGGGCCCGATCAGGCGATATCGCTCTCCATCTGCCGCAACAGCGACGGTGATATCTTCATCGCGGCCGCGACCTTCGGCTGCTGCTCGAGCTGCCGCCGTCGTGCGTCGGCCAGTGCCTCGGGCGTCGGCGCCGCGAACTGAATCCCGCGCGCCATCATCACCGTCCGCGCGTCCTCCTGCGCCTTTGCGAGGCTCGCGCGGTAGCGGTCGATGTTGTCGGCCCAGGTGCTGGTAAACAGCGTCCGCAGATCCGGCGACAGTTTCTCAAGGAACGCGTCCGATACCATCGGCACGTATTCGCTGGCGCTCTGATGATCCTCGAGCGCGTAGCGCACGCCGGAATCCCACAGCTTCGCGCTGGCGATGCTTTCGTTCGTGGTCTGCAGCGCGTCGAAGGTCCCCTGACTGAGCGCGATCGGCACGTCGGGCCAAGCCGTCATGTTCGGAATGCCGCCGAAAAACTGCGCCCGCCACGCCTGCGCATAACCGCCGGAGTTGCGGATCTTCAGGCCCCGCAGATCATCCAACGTGCGGAGCGGACGATGCGTGCTGTACCAGTTGGTGAACCCGAGATCGAGCCACTTGCCGAGCACCGTCACATGCAGCTTCGACGCCAGCTCATCGTTCACCATGCGGCCGGACGGGCCGTCAATGACGCGGTGCACTTCGGAGGTGGTTGCGCCGTAGAACGTCGGCAACTGCACGAAATCGGCGTCTGGGACGAAGCCGGAAATCAGCCATGTGCCGGGCGCGCACATCTCGACCTGCCCTTGGATCATCGCGCGGATCACGTCGCGGTCGGCGAAGAGCTGGCCGCTGTCGTAGAGGTGCGTTGTGATTCGGCCGCCTGATCCGGCCTCGACCCGCTTCAGGTAATCGGCGACCGCGATAGTCCGGCCATGCGTTGGCGACGTGTCGACGGAGGCGCGGAGCAGCACGGGCGCGTCGGCGCGGGCGCGTCGGATGAAGGGTGCGGCGAGCGCGGCAGCGGACAGGATTTCACGGCGCGACAGATACGGCATCGGTCACTCCCCCCTGAACAGCGGCCGGCGTCGTTCGTTGAAGGCGAGCACGCCTTCGCGCCGGTCCTTGCTGTGAACGAGACGATCATACGCCTCGATCTCAAAGTCGAGTCCGCGGCGGAGATCCACTTCGGCGCCCGTATTGATCGCCTTTTTCGCCTGCCGCACAGCAAGTGGACCGGACGCGGCGATCCGCTCGGCGGTCGCGAGCGTTGCCGCCAGCAGTTCGTCCGGCGTCAGGACGCGATTGACGACGCCCCAGTCCAGCGCCTCGTAGGCCGTGAACGGCAGGCCGGTGAAAATCACCTCTTTGGCCCGCCGCGTGCCCGAAGCGCGCGGCAGGAATTGCGTACCGCCGCTGCCCGGCATGATACCGAGTGTCGTTTCCGGCAGCGCGAAGCGCGCGGTCGTCGCGGCATAGGCGAAATCGCAGGCGAGCACCATCTCGCACCCGCCGCCGTACGCGTCGCCGTTGACCGAAGCGATCACCGGCACCGGGCACGCGAGCAGCGCGTCCCGCCCGCGCTCGAAAATCGCGTGCTGATGCCGCCACGCGGCGTCGGTCATGCCGCGCCGTTCCTTGAGATCGCCGCCGGCCGAGAAATGCCGCGACCCGGCGCCCGTCAGCACGACGCAG
>CAYSTX010000286.1:0-4654 GCA_964434035.1 uncultured Acetobacteraceae bacterium | reverse complement strand
CGCGCGATCGAGCGCGGCACGACCGGAATCGAGAGCGTGCTCCGGCTCGCGATCTTCAACATCATCCCGACCATTCTCGAACTGTTGATGGTCACCGTCATCCTGTGGCGGCTGTTCGACTGGCGTTTCGCGGCGGTCACGTTCACCGCCGTCGTGCTCTACATGGCCTTCACGCTGCTGTTCACGAACTGGCGCATCCGGTTCCGCCGCGCGATGAACGAAACCGACAGCGAGGCGCAGAGCCGCGCGGTCGACAGCCTGCTCAACTACGAGACGGTCAAATATTTCGGCAACGAGGCGCATGAGGCGCGCCGGTTCGACGACGCGCTCGCGCGCTATGAGCGCGCCGCCGTCCGCTCGCAGGTGACGCTCAACATGCTGAACCTCGGGCAGGCGGCCATCATCGCGATCGGGCTTGCGATTGTGATGCTGATGGCCGCGCAAGGCGTCCAGAACGGGACGCTGACGGTCGGGAAGTTCGTGCTCGTCAACACGTATCTGATGCAACTATATCAGCCGCTGAACTTCCTCGGCTTCGTCTACCGGGAGATCAAGCAGGGTCTGGTGGACATGGAGCAGATGTTCCGCCTGATGGAGGTCGCGCAGGAGGTCGCCGACCGGCCGGGCGCGATTTCGCTGGCGCGGCGGCTCTCGGAGGGGCAGGCCGGCAGCGTCGTGTTCGACGACGTGCGCTTCGGCTATCGCCCGGATCGTGAGATCCTGAAGGGCGTCAGCTTCACCGTGCCAGCCGGTGCGAAACTCGCGATCGTAGGGCCGACGGGCGCGGGCAAGTCGACGATCAGTCGGCTGTTGTTCCGCTTCTATGACGTGATCGGCGGCCGCGTGCTGATCGACGGAACGGATGTCCGCGACCTGACGCAGGACAGTTTGCGCGCCGCCGTCGGCGTCGTGCCGCAGGACACGGTGCTGTTCAACGATACGATCGGCTACAACATCGCCTATGGCCGCCCAGGTGCGACGCAGGCGGAAATCGAGCACGCGGCGCGCCTCGCGCAGGTGCATGATTTCGTCCAGCGCCTCCCGGACGGTTACGCGACTCGGGTCGGTGAGCGGGGGCTCAAGCTCTCGGGCGGTGAGAAGCAGCGCGTCGCGATCGCGCGCGCGATCTTGAAGGACCCGCGCATCCTGATCCTGGACGAAGCGACCAGCGCGCTCGATACGCGGACGGAGCTTGAGATCGCCGCCGCCCTTCGCGCCGTTTCCGCCAACCGCACGACGCTCGTCATTGCGCACCGGCTTTCAACGGTGGTCGATGCCGACGAAATTATTGTGCTCGATGAGGGCCGCATCGTGGAGCGGGGCACCCATGTCGGCCTGCTGATTGCAAACGGCCTCTATGCGCGCATGTGGGCGCTGCAGGCCGCCGAGCAGGATGCGGGCGAGGCCGCGCGGGAAGTGGCCGAGGCGGCCGGGCGTCGGTCGGTGCGTGAGACCGAGGAAAGCGGGCTCGACGAGCCTGTTCCGGCGGAATGACAGGAGAGGTCGGGCAATGAGCCAATCGGAGGAGCCGACGGGCGAGCTGAGCCATGCAGGCGCGGTGATCGACAAGGCGATCGAGCACATGACCGGGCAGGGGATCGGGTCGCTGGCCATTGCGTCCGCGCTGCTAGGCGGCGCGCTCGGGCTGCTCGCGCGCGCCATGACGGACCGCGACATCCTCGCGATCCTGGACAAGGCCCGCGACAGCGTAGTGTCGGGCGAGCTGCGCCAGATGGCCGGGCCGTCGCACGATACCTGAGGCGCGCCGTCGCACCGTGCTTGAGGCGCGCCGTCGCGCGACGCTTGACTGTCCGGCGGCCGGCCCTTATCACCCGCGCTTCCCGACGCTCGGCCGCCCGCGCATGCGCGATGGCCGCGTCACGACGAAGGAATTGACCATGTCTCGCCGCTGTGACCTGACGGGCAAGGGCGTCCTGTCCGGCAATAACGTCAGCCACGCCAACAACAAGACGCGCCGCCGGTTCCTGCCGAACCTGCAGGAGACGTCGGTGCTGTCCGATACGCTCGGGCAGTCGGTGCGTATGCGTCTGTCAACCCGCGCCATTCGCACGATCGAGCACAATGGCGGGATCGACGCGTTCCTGCTCTCGACGAACGATAGCCGCCTGCCGGCCGAGGCGCTGACGCTGAAGCGCCGCATTCAGCGCGCCGCCGCGAAGAAGGCCGCCGCGACCGCCTAAGCGGCTTCGCGTCCACCGCACCAACGAAAAGCGCGGCGCCCGTCCGGACGCCGCGCTTTCGCTATTGGGTCGGCGTGGGTGCAGCGCGACGCGATCCGGCGGGTGGCGTCAGACGACGAGCGCCGACCGCTCCGCCGCCGCCCGGCCCCAGGCGGCCGCCGCGTCCTCGTCGAACAGCTCGGTCAGCTTCTGCATCATCGTTCCGCCCAGCTCCTCGGCATCGACGATGGTGACGGCGCGGCGATAGTACCGGGTGACATCGTGACCGATGCCGATCGCAACCAGTTCGACCAGTTCGCGCCCCTCGATGTCGCGGATAACGTCGCGCAGGTGCTTCTCAAGATAGTTGCCAGAGTTGACCGAGAGCGTGCTGTCATCGACCGGCGCGCCGTCGCTGATGACCATCAGTATGCGCCGATGCTCCGGTCGCGACAGCAGCCGGCGATACGCCCAAAGCAGCGCCTCGCCGTCGATGTTTTCCTTGAGCAAGCCTTCCCGCAGCATCAGCCCGAGATTCTTCCGGGCCCGGCGCCACGGCGCGTCGGCGGCCTTGTAGATGATGTGGCGGAGATCGTTGAGGCGCCCCGGATTGCGTGGCTTCCCTTCGGCGACCCACCGGTCACGGCTCTGCCCGCCCTTCCACGCGCGCGTGGTGAAGCCGAGCACCTCAACCTTCACCGCGCAGCGTTCGAGCGTGCGGGCCAGGATGTCGCCGCACATGGCCGCGACCGTGATCGGCCGGCCGCGCATCGAGCCTGAATTGTCGATTAGCAACGTAACGACCGTGTCACGGAAATCCGTGTCGCGCTCGCGTTTGTAGGACAACGCAACCATCGGATTGACGACGACGCGCGATAGCCGCCCGGCGTCGAGCAGCCCTTCTTCGAGGTCGAATTCCCACGCGCGCGTCTGCTGCGCGAGCAGGCGGCGCTGCAGGCGATTGGCGAGCTTGCTGATGACGCCATGCAGATGTTGCAACTGCTGATCGAGCTGCTGACGGAGCCGCGAAAGTTCGTCCGGGTCGCACAGCGCCTCGGCGCCGATTTCCTCGTCAAACTGGCGGGTGAAGGCGCGATAGGTGCCCTCGGCGTCCGGCTGCGGCCGGTCGCGGCGCGGCTGCGGGCCGCCCGGGCGGTCGTCACCCTCGGCCGCCGCGGCATCGTCGTCGGCGGTGTCGGCGCCTTCGTCCTCGGCCGCCTCGCCCTGCATCTGTTCGGGCTGCGCGCCGAGCATGCTGTCGGTTTCGGACTGGCTCTGACCCTCGCCCTCCTGGGCGTTGTCCTGCTGCCCGGCTTGCTCGCCGCCTTCCTCACCGTCGTCGGTCGCGTCGTCCGCTTCGGCCTCGGCCTCGGCTTCGGCCAGATCCAGCGCGGCAAGCAGCTTGCGCGCGGCGCGCGCGAACGCGTCCTGATTGTCCTTCGTCCGGCTCATCTCTGCGATGGCGGCGTCGGCGGCGGGGCCGAGCGTGTCGCGCCAGAGATCAAGCACGCGCGTCGCCTGTTGCGGCGACGTCTCGCCCGACATCGCCTCGCGCGCGAGCAGGCTGAGGGCGGCGGCGAGCGGCAATTGCTCGCGCCGCGTCATCCGGTCGTAGCCCTCGGTCTCACACTCATCGGCAAGGCGCGCGCGCAGATTGGCGGCGACACCGGCCATGTGACGCCCGCCAATGACCTCGACCCGCGCTTGTTCGAGCGCGTCATACACGTCCCGCGCCTCGCGCCTCGCCGGCGAGCGGGAGGCGTGGATCGCGTCGTCGTGGTAGCGGAGTCGCAACGCCAAGCTATCCGCGGCGCCGCGCAGCTTCGCGACTTCAGCCGCGGGCAATGCGCGCGTCGGCAGCGGCAGGCGCGCGCGCTTTCCGACCACGCCGGATGGGCCGGGCTGAAACGCGACCTGCACTTCCGGCTCTTCGGCCATGGCGCGGAGCACGCCCGCGGTCGCGCGCTTGAACTCTTCGGTCCGCGTATTGTCCTTGCTGCCGCTCATGCCCGCGCGTTCGTTCGGGCCGATCAGGCGTGCCGGCGCGCCGCCAGCGTGCCGGTCGAGACCTCGTCGTTGAAGCAGCGCTGGTAGTATTCCGCGACGGTCGTCCGCTCGGCCTCGTCGCATTTATTGAGGAACGTCAGCCGGAACGCGAAACCGATATCGCCGAAGATCTGCGCGTTCTCCGCCCAGGTGATGACGGTGCGCGGCGACATCACCGTCGAGATGTCGCCGTTGACGAAGCCGGCGCGCGTCAGATCGGCGAGCGCCACCATGCTTTCGACGCGCTTCTTGGCCGCCCCGTCCTTCGGATCGACGCCCATCTTCGCAAGCACGATCGCCGTTTCCTCAGAATGAGGCAGGTAGTTCAGCGTGGTCACGATGTTCCAGCGGTCCATCTGACCCTGGTTGATCTGCTGCGTGCCGTGATAGAGGCCGGTCGTGTCGCCGAGGCCGATCTGATCTGCGCG
>CAYSTX010000285.1:0-4695 GCA_964434035.1 uncultured Acetobacteraceae bacterium | reverse complement strand
CAGCGTTGCCAATATCGACGAGGAGAGGTTGAAGAACTCGACGCCGCCATTGCGCACCTGGCCAAGCAGGTCGGTGTCAGAGCCGAGCTGGTTGGCCGGGATAGGCGGATTTCGACCCGCCCGCCGGTCTCCTCGCGGATGCGGTCGATCGCTTCCTGCCCGCGCCTGTTCACCGGGTGGGTCGGATCCTGGCCGGTAGCGAACTTGTAGGTGAACTCGGCCGCGCTGGCCGGACGGGTGCGGATGGCGCAGAGCGGCAAGGTGGCACCTACGCCGAGCAGCAGCGCGCGCCTGGTCGTTCCGGCGCCCGAGGAACGCCGGTCGTTCGCATTGTTCATGTCGTTTCCTCCGTGGTTGCAATCGGGCGTTCAGTGGGACAGCCATCCCTTGATGGATTTCGCCATCGCGTCGGCGGAGATTCCGTAGCGATCGTGCAACGTCGGCAGCGCGCCGGCGTCGAGGAAGGCGTCCGGCAGGGCCACTTGTCGGTAAGCCGGCGGACGCACGCCCTCGCGCATCAGCATCGTCGCCACCGCCTCGCCGAGGCCGCCGATCACCGAATGGTTCTCGGCGACCACGACCATGCGCCCGGTCCGGCCGGCCTCGCGCAGGATGGTCTCGGTATCGAGCGGCTTGATTGTGGGCACGTGCAGCACGGCGACGTTGACCCGGTCCGCCTCGAGCTGGGATGCAACCTCGAGTGCGCGCATCGTCATGAACCCGGAGGAGATGACGAGCACGTCGGCCCCGTCCCGGATCAGCTTGGCCTTGCCGAGCTCGAAGCTGTAGTCGTACTCGTCGAGCACCAGCGGCACCTTGCCGCGCAGCAGGCGCATATAGACCGGGCCCTCATGCGCAGCGATCGCCTTGGTGGCCTGCTCGGTGTCGAGCGCATCGCACGGGTCGACGATGGTCAGATCCGGCATGCCGCGGAAGATCGCGATGTCCTCGGTCGCCTGGTGGCTCGGGCCGTAACCTGTCGTTAGCCCGGGCAGCGCGCAGCAGATTTTGACGTTGAGCCCTTCCTCTGCGATGCCCTGGCTGATGAGGTCGTAGGTCCGACGCGAGGCGAACACCGCATATGTCGTAACGAATGGCACGAACCCCTCATGCGCCAGCCCGGCCGCCGCGAGCATGAGTAGCTGCTCGGCCATGCCCATCTGGTAGAACCGGTCAGGGTAACGTTCAGCGAAGACGTGCAGGTCAGTGTATTTGCTGAGGTCCGCGGTCATGCCGACGATATCCGGCCGGTCCTTGGCCACGTCGATCAGCGCCCGCCCGAACGGCGCCGGGCTGGTGCGCTGGCCTTCCGCGGCGAGCGAGGCGATCATTGCCGAGGTGGTGAGCCGCGGCTTGTTCGGGTCGTTGATTCCCCGGTTCTCGCCCAGGCTGTTGCCGCCGCGCCAAGGCCCTTTCTTCCTGCTCATGCGTTCCTCCCTTCGCCGAGTGCCGCTATCGCGGGCTGCCACTCATCCTTTTCGACCCGCAGGAAGTGCGACTTGTCGCGGTTCTCGAGGAACGGGACGCCCTTGGCCATTTTCGTGTCGCAGATGATGACGCGCGGCGTCTGCTCATCGAGCGCGCGGGCCGTGTCGAACGCCTCCACGAGGGCGCCGATGTCGTTGCCGTCGACGCGTTGCGCATGCCAGCCGAAGGCCTGCCATTTCGGCAGCAGCGGCTCGAAGTTCATGACGCCTGTGGAGGGCCCGTCCGCCTGCATGCGGTTCACGTCGACGATGCAGATCAGGTTGGCGAGCTTCCAGTGCGCGGCGGACATCACCGCCTCCCAGGTCGGGCCCTCATCCAGTTCGCCGTCCGACATCAGGTTGTAGACGAAGCGGCCGGAGCCCTTGCGCTTTAGCCCGAGCGCGATCCCGACGGCGATGCCGAGGCCGATGCCGAGCGAGCCGCCGCTGATCTCCATGCCCGGCGTGTAGCTGGCCATGCCGGACATCGGCAGGCGGCTGTCGTCGGTGCCGTAGGTCTGGAGCTCGTGCTCGGGAATGATGCCGGCCTCGATCAGCGCTGCGTAAAGGGCGATCGCGTAGTGGCCAATCGAGAGCAGGAACCGGTCCCGCTCCTCCCAGTACGGGTCCTCCGGCCGGTAGCGAAGGGCGCGGAAATAGGCGGCCGCCAGCACGTCCGCTACGCCGAGCGCCTGGGCGATGTAGCCCTGTCCTTGCACCTCGCCCATGCGGAGCGCGTTCCGCCTTATGCGGTAGGCGCGTTCCTCTAGGCTCGGCGCGTTCGCGGGCAAAGTTTGCGCTTCCATTTGCGCGTATCCTCCCTGTGGTGATGGGGTTGTGCGGGGCAAGTGCCCGCATGGGATCAGTGCATCAGCATGCCGCCGTTCACATCTATGACGGCGCCCGTGACGTAGGCGGAGAGGTCGGAGGCCAGGAACAGGTAGATATTCGCCACGTCTTCAGCGTTGCCGAGGCGGTTGAGCGGGATGCCCTTCAGGATGTCGGCGCGCATTTCGGTGGTGAGCTTGTCGCCGGTGATGTCGGTCTGGATGAGGCCGGGGGTGACCGAGTTCACCCGGATCCCATCCGGCCCCAGCTCGCGGGCCATCGCCTTCGCCAAGCCTAGCACGCCCGCTTTGGCGGCGGAGTAGTGAGGCCCGCCGAAGATGCCGCCCCCGCGCTGCGCCGACACGGAGGACATGCAGGCGATGCTGCCCTGCTTGCGGCCGCGCATGTGCGGGATGAAGGCCTGGCTGAGATAGAGCACCCCGGTCATGTTGACGTCGACGATGCGGCGCCAGTCCGCCTCGGTAATGTCCATCGTCTTCACCGGCTGGGTGATGCCGGCGTTGTTGATCAGGATGTCGACAGTCCCGAATGTGTCGAGCACCTGGCGCGCGGCAGCTTGGCAGCTCTCGTGCTCGGCCACGTTGCAGGGGACGCCGATATGCGCGTTGCCGAGCTCCTGCGCCGCGCGCTGCGCGCCGGCTTCGTCGAGGTCGAGGATAGCCACCCGAGCCCCGTGCTGGGCGAAGATCCGGGCGGTCGCGAACCCAATCCCCCGAGGGCTGGCGGCTCCAGAGATCACGGCAGTCTTGTTCTGGAGAAGCATGGTCCGGTTCCCTCCTGGATTTCGTTGCTAGTGTTCTGCCGTAGAGGCCGATTGCACGACAAACGAGAAATTTGCACCGGTTGCTGAATTGAGCTCATCATTGACCGATGCCACCTCCGCTTCCGCTCTCGGCCTTGCGGGCCTTCGACGCAGTTACGCGCACCGGGTCCTTCCGCGCCGCTGCCGAGCATCTCAATCTGACATCGAGCGCGGTCAGCCACGCTATCCGCAGCCTCGAGGTTGCGATTGGAACCACGCTGTTCCTGCGCGAGGGGCGGTCCATCCGACTGACGGAGGAGGGGGAAGTGCTCGCCCTGCACACGGAACGCGGCTTCGGCGAGCTGCAGCTCGGCATCAGCAACATCTCGTCTCGCGGCCGCCCGCAGCTGCTTCGACTCCACTGCGCGCCCAGCCTTGCCGCGCAATGGTTGCTGCCCCGCCTGCGCCGGCTGCTGACGGAGGTACCTGGTCTCGAAGTGCGCATCGCGGCCGGAACCGACTACACCCGCTTCGCCGCTGACGAGTTCGACGCCGATATTGTTTATGGCGCTCCGCCGCCAGAACTCTATAGCGGCGCCCCAGGGCTCCAGGGCATGGACACAGTGCCGCTCGGGACCGAGGTCGTGACCCCACTCTGCAGCCCGGAACTGGCCTCTCAGATCCGCAACCCGCGCGACCTGCTCAGCCGGACGTTGATCGAGAGCGACAACAAGAAGGTCCGCTGGACGGACTGGTTTGCGGCCAACGACCTAATTCCGCCGGAATCGCGAGGTCCCCGGTTCGACCGCAGTTTCCTGTCGATCAGCGCGGCCATGGACGGCCTGGGGGTCGCCCTTGAGTCGACCCGGCTGGCGGAACGAGAGCTCGCTTCAAGGCGCTTGGTGCGGCCATTGGACGGACTGTGCAACGACGTCGTCTACACAGGTCATTGGCTCGTCTTCCCACGTGCAAAACGCTACTCGCGGCCACTCATGCTGTTCTCGAGGTGGATTACGAACGAGCTTGGGTTGGAAGGTGACCCGTTGGCGCTCGAGATCGGAGATCGAATAGCGGACCCGGCCCGCGCGAGACCGGCCAGCAGGACGACGAGAAGTACGAAGACCTGGAGGCCGCCTAACAGCGGCGGCCGGAACGACGCGTCGGCTCCCGCCGGGCCGAAATCACGCAGGGCGTTGCTTAAGCATTAACTTACGGCACGGATCGACGGCCCGGCACCCGATTCGGGATCGAGCTGCCTTGCCCGCCCGTGTCACATGACCGCTTTCTGGTTCAGGCATCGGGGCGCCCTATGACCGACTTGGGTCGGTCCTTGCCACAGTCGGCGCGACAGCGAATGTCCGCTCTGACGTTCCGACTGCCCAAAGCCGCCATTCCGGAATCGGCCAATCCCCGCCGTCTGCTCAGCGCCGATTGTGTTCTCTAACGGGTCACGTTCTGCCTGCTCGGTTTGGGGCGGTCGATGCCGTTGGGTGCCTGCGTTCTCTACGTGCTCATTGGCACTTCATGGGGTCAGCTAGGCGCAGAGTGGCTTGGTTGAAACCGCAGTCGGACGACTTCGTCGACCGCATGCTACAGAATCGGCGCCATCATCTGCTCCCTCCCTCGGGCGTCGCTCCC
>CAYSTX010000284.1:0-4701 GCA_964434035.1 uncultured Acetobacteraceae bacterium | reverse complement strand
TAACTGTGCACGACTTGGCCGCCGATGTGGCTGGGGTCCTTGAAGCTTTGGATTGGGGTCCGGCGCACCTCGTTGGTCATGCCTTCGGCAATCGGGTCGCTCGCTGCTTGGCGGTCGACCGGCCGTCGCTGGTACGCAACGTGACTCTGCTTGCGGCAGGCGGTCTCATTGGACCCGCGACGCCGCTCGGCATGGGCTTTCGCAACGCTACCGAAGTCAAGATGAACGGCAGCGATTGCGTCACGGTGCTGGGGGCGCGCTGGCTGTCGCCGGCGTCCGATCCGAAAATACTCGCGCGGGTCGAATGCTGGCCGGCGGTGCATCTCGCCCATCTCGCGACCAGCCGGGGGGTGGCGCTCGAGGAATGGTGGGGTGCCGGAACAGCCCCGCTTCTTGTGATCCAGGGGCTCGATGATGAAGCGGCTCCGCCGGGCAATGGCCACGCGCTCCGCGAGCAATTCGGCGAGCGCGTCCGGGTTATCGACCTGCCTCGTGCGGGACACTTTCTGCTGTTGGAGCAGCCGGAAGCCGTCACCCGCGCCGTCGCCGAGTTTGTCGGCGCTGGCGCAGGGCCTCGCTGACTGCTTGCGGAAGAACGAGAGGAGTCGAAATGCCGCGCTACGACGACACATTTGTGGATCGCTTGTTGCGCGATGAGGAGGGCTCATGACCGACATCATCCTGCACCACTACGATATCTCTCCCTATTCGGAGAAAGTCCGGCTCGGCCTTGGCCTCAAAGGTCTCGCCTGGGCGTCGGTCGAGACCCCCATCATCATGCCGAAACCCGATCTGACGGCGCTGACCGGGGGCTATCGCAAGGCGCCCGTGCTGCAAATCGGCGCCGACATCTATTGCGACAGTCAACTGATCATGCGCGAGCTGGAGCGCCGGCATCCGAGCCCGAGTTTTTATCCGGCCGGTCGCGGCGCGGCGGATGCGCTTGCGTGGTGGGCGGAGAAGACCATGTTCAGCCCGGTGGCCGGTATCGTTTTCGCCAGGCGGCCGGACTCGTTGCCCGACGGGTTCCTTGAAGACCGCGCCAAGTTCTCCGGCCGCAACATAGATCCGGCCGCAATGATGGCGGCGCTGCCTTATCTATTCGATCAGCTGCGTGCGCATCTGCACTGGCTCGATCAGATGATGGCCGACGGGCGCTCGTTCCTGCAGGGCGCGGCGGCCGGTCTCGCCGACCTCGCGGCTTACCACCCCATCTGGTTCTTGCAGCGGAATTTCGGACCGGCGGCAGCACCGCTCGGCGGATTTCCAAGGCTATTGAGCTGGGCTGAGCGCGTCGCCGCCATTGGCCACGGCGACCGGCGCCCGATGACGTCACAGGAAGCGCTTGCGGTCGCAAGCGCTGCCGCGTCGTCCACCGGCACCGTCGCCGACCGCGACGACCCGATCGGTCGCCAGCCGGGGCAGCGCGTCACCGTCACACCGGACGATACCGGCCGCGATCCGGTCGTCGGCGAATTGGTAGCCTCAGGCGTCGATGAGATTACCATCAAGCGTAACGACCCCGCTGTTGGCGAGGTCTTTGTGCATTTTCCGCGTGCCGGCTTTGCCGTCACGCCGGCCTAGTCTAACGGTAAGCCCAGCGGTCGCAGGCCGGTTTACTGGCGGTGGGAAGAGAGCAGCCTAAAGCCGTCACCCGCGTCGTCGCCGATTTTGTCGGCGCTGGCGCAGGTCCTCGCTGACTTCGTTGGACACGTCATCGTCTACGCCCGGATGCAGGCGGTCGGCATCGTCAACGGTCATGAAACACATTGTTTTCGATGGGATGTCACACCAAAGCGGGGATGACGCATGTATTACCTAATAATTAGACAGTGCATGCAGGCCCTGAAGAACCTCGAGACCTGGCTCGACAAGGCCGAACAACATGCCGCGGCAAAGGGGTTTGACGTCGGCGTACTCTTGACCAGCCGCCTTGCCAGGGTCGGGGTCCTTCTCAAGTTCCCCGTCGACATGCTTGGAGGTGTATTCGGCCCTGCGTCGAACCACGGCGGCGGCTAGGTCGTCCTTTGCGGGAAAATGATAATGGACGCTCGAACTCTTGAAGGCGATCTCTCTAAAGCTGAATCCGACTGCCAGAACAGACACTGAAGCCTGTTATGCCAACCCCGCCAGCTGATACCGCTATTGGCAATCTGTTTGGTGAGCCGGATTTGCCCGCTGGCTTTCGTTACATGCCGGAGGTTCTCTCGCCGGCGGAAGAGAAGGGCCTGGTACAGCGACTTGAGAAGCTGCCACTCAAGCCATTCGAATTCCGTGGTTATCTCGGCAACCGTCGCATCTACAGCTTTGGGCACAGATATATTTTTGCGGGCCAGGAGCCTCGCGCTGACGCGAGCATCCCGGACTACCTTCGGCCGTTGACTGACATCGCAAGCCGGATCAGCGGAACACCCGCGGATGCATTCGAGCAACTCATGGTGACGGAGTACGCGCCCGGCGCTGGAATTGGTTGGCATCGCGACCACCCAACCTTTGAGGACGTTGTCGCGGTGTCGTTTCTGGCACCTTGCATCCTGCGGCTCCGCCGGAAAGTCGGCGAAGACTGGGAGCGCCGGTTCGCGCGGATCGAGCCGCGCTCGGCGTATTTGCTCAGCGGCACGGTGCGTAACAGCTGGCAGCACAGCATCGCTGCGATGGATGTGCTGCGCTACTCCGTCACCTGTCGGACATTTCGCCCCGGTCACGGCTCGAAAGATCAGTCGCTTGCTGTTTCCGTGTTGTGTCGATCTATCGATAGGTAGATTGCGCACTCGCTAGAGCACGATGTTGAGCGAGAACCGCGCACCATCGCACCAGGAGGACGGAATGAACCAGACAGACAAGGCCAGGCGCTTCGCCGAGTTGCATGTGAAGGGCGCGCCGGTGCTACTTTACAATGCGTGGGATGCCGGCAGCGCGAAAGCTATCCGGGATGCGGGTGCAAAGGCGATCGCGACCAGCAGTTGGTCGGTCGCCGAGGCGCAGGGTTACCGCGATGGTGAGCTTATCCCGATCACACTTGCCGAGCAGATTGTCGGGCAGATCGCCGCCACGATCGATCTCCCGGTCACTGTCGATTTCGAAGGGGGTTACAACGGTGACGACGACGATGAGCTCGCCGGCAATATCGCACGTCTGCTCGATCTCGGGGTGATCGGCATTAATTTCGAGGATCGGGTCGTTAAAGGCTCGGGGCTTTACGACATAGGCCGCCAAGCGGACCGGATCGCTACGGTTCGCGAGACCGCAGAGGAAAGAGGCGTCAAGCTCTTCATCAACGCTCGCACGGATCTGTTCCTCGGCCAGGGCAGGAATGAGGCTCAATCTGTTGGCGAAGCCCTTGACAGGGCGAAGGCCTACGCGGCCGCGGGTGCGTCCGGCTTTTTCATTCCCGGCTTAAAAGAAGATGCCCTGATCGGTCGGATCTGCGAGAGCGTCACGATGCCGGTCAACGTGATGGTCATGAACGGGGTGCCGTCCAATGACCGCCTGACTGAGCTCGGCGTTTCGCGCATCAGTTACGGACCGATCCCATACATCCACTTGATGGCGGCGCTCCAGCAGGAAGCAAAAAAAGTCCTTTCGTAGGGGCGCCGATCGGCGGTCAGCGTGATCCGCGGTCAGCAGCGCCCACCATTCCTGGCATCGGGTCCGTGCCGTATCTCACCAGCACGAGCGCGCTCGACCTCATTATCGGGCATGCGCGGCGCCTTGCGCGGCGTCGAGCGGTGCTGCCCCACGACCTGGCACGCCCGGCGCTCGGACACGCCCAGGCTGGCCTGCACCGCATCCACGCAAGCGCGGCGGCGGGCGGGGTGACGGCGACGTGCTGATCGTCTGAAAATTCGACTGCCTCGGCCGCTTGCTGCCGCACCTGATCGAGACCGTCACCTCGTTGGCCACGCGTGGTGTCGGGTTCCTCTCCCGCATCGAGGCGATCGACATGACCGTCAGGTGAGCGCCTGGTCTTTTACCTGTTCGGCGCTTGAGCCTCACCCTAACGCCGTTCGCAAATGTTCGCCCTTAGCGTTGTTTAGCTGACGACCGACGCTCTGCCCTCAAGATGCCCCGGTTTGCGCGGCGGATCGAGCGCACATTCAGCCTCCGGGGTGGCGACGCCGCTCCTGTATGAGGTCGATGAAGGCGCGCAGGCCGACCGGGACGTGGCGGCGCCCGGGGTAGTAGAGGCTGACCCCCGGGGATCGCGGGGTCCAGCCGGCCAGCAGCTGGACCAGGCGGCCGTCGCGCAGGTCGTCGGCGACGTCCCACTCGAACATGTAGGCGAGCCCGTACCCGGCCAGCGCCGCATCGCGGATCAGGCCGGACTCGTCGAGCGTGAGCCGGCCGGAAACGTCGACCACTCGCTCCTCGCCGTCCTTTTCGAACTCCCAGCGGTAGACCATGCCGCTGGGTAGGCGCATGCGGATGCAATCGTGCTCGACTAGGTCGGCCGGCGTAGTCGGGAGCGCCCGCCCCGCCAGGTACGCGGGAGAGCCCACGACGATCAGGCGCTCGTCCCGCCCAAGCGGGACGGCGATCATGTCGGCGGGCACTTGGTCGGCGAGGCGGAAGCCCGCGTCGAATCCCTCCCGGACGATGTCGATCAGCTTCCCTTCAGTGACAATGTCGACCGACATCTCGGGGTAGCGGTTCAGGTACTCGAAGACGATCGGACGCAGGATCCGCCGCGCCGCCCCCGCC
>CAYSTX010000283.1:0-4709 GCA_964434035.1 uncultured Acetobacteraceae bacterium | reverse complement strand
GGCGGGCTCGTCTTCATCATGCTGCTCGTTCGGCCGCTCGCGCGCCGGCTTGAGCCGGATGCAGCTCGCGCGATCGCCGCCGGAACGACGCTGATCACCGCCTGGGCCGCGATCGGTCTCGCCGTAACCGAGTTGGTGACGGTTGCTATGCAGGCCGCGATCTTGATCGACACGGTCGACTTGTCGCTGCTCAACACGCTGCTGGCGAGTTTCGCGGTCGCGGGCCTCGTCAAGGTGGCGGCCGCGTTGCTGATCGCCGGTCTGCTGTTCGCTTGCGGCGTCAAAGCGCCGCGCGCCCCGCTGCTCGTCCTTGCGATCATCACCTTGATCGCGGCGACCGCGACAACACACGCCGCCGCCCGATTGTCCGGGGAAACCCCGCTGCTGCTGGCGGAGGGGTTGCACCAGCTCGGCGCCGCGATTTGGATCGGCGGCATTCCGGCCTTTCTCCTCGCTCTCGCTCGCATCCACGACGGCATCGGCTGGCGTCTCGTCGCCGAGCGATTCTCGCGCCTGTCGATGCTCGGTGTGGCCTGCATCCTGGTTAGCGGCGTGGTCATGACGATCGCCTATGTCGGCAGCGTCGAAGCGTTTTACGGCACCGCGTTCGGCGTGATGGTCGGCGCGAAGATCGTAATGTTCGCGATGCTGCTCGGGCTCGGCGGCATGAATTTCCTGCTTGTCCGCCGTCTGCGCGCCGATCTGACGACGCCGGTGCGGCGGATGAAGCGGTTTGCCGAGGTCGAGGTTGGAATCGGCCTGTCGATCTTCTTTGCCGCCGCGTCGCTGACATCGGTGCCGCCGGGGATCGACCTGACGCAGGACCGCGTGACGTGGCAGGAGATCCTGGATCGCAACGCACCGGTATGGCCGCGCCTCGCCTCGCCGGACCATGACGCGCTCGCCTTGCCGGCGCTGCAGGCGAAGCTCGACGCCGAAGCGGCGGCGCACAAAGCGGGCGCCGCGGCGGCGGCGTTTATCCCCGGCTCGGGCGAATTGCCGCCGCGCAACGCCGCCGACATCGCCTGGTCCGAATACAATCACCACTGGGCTGGGCTTTTCGTGCTCGCGATCGGCCTGCTGGCGCTGGCCAACCAGGCAGGCGCGCGATGGGCGCGGCATTGGCCGCTCATCTTTCTCGGACTTGCCGTTTTCTTGTTCCTCCGCAGCGACCCCGAGGTCTGGCCGCTGGGCGAGCAGGATTTTTTCGCCAGTTTCCGCGACGTCGAGGTTCTGCAACACCGAATGTTTGTCGTCCTGGTCGCGGCGTTCGGGTTGTTCGAGTGGCGGGTGCGAACCGGTTGGGGCAGCCGCGCAGCGTCGCTCGTCTTTCCGCTCGTCTGCGCCGGTGGCGGCGCGCTGCTGCTGACGCACAGCCACGCGATCTCCAACGTCAAGGATCAGCTGCTGATCGAGCTGACACACACGCCGCTGGCGCTCACGGCAATCGTGGCCGGCTGGGCGCGCTGGTTGGAATTGCGGCTACCGGCCGGACGCCTCGGACTCGCCGACGGGGGCACCGTGTCGGGTCAATCGGCAGCTCGCATCGCCGCCTGGGTCTGGCCCGTCTGCTTCGTGCTGATCGGGCTGATGCTGTTGTCCTACCGCGAGGCCTGATCGGCTGGGGGCTTCGCCGGCAACGACACCGTCACCCTTGTGCCGGCTCCCGGCCGGGAGTCGAAGTCGATCTGCGCCGCGATGCTGCGCGCGAGCCGTGTCGTCAGCGCGAGCCCCGCGCCGAGCCCTTCGAACCCGCGCGCGGCGCCGGTCTCGGCCTGAAAGAACAGGTCGCCCAGCCGTTCGACGACCGCCGGCGGCATGCCGGGTCCAGTGTCCTCAACCCGCACCACGGCGGTGCCGTCACCGCCGGATGCACTCATCAACACCTCGCCCCCCACGGGCCCAAACTTGATCGCGTTGCTGATGAGGTTGCTCAGGATGCGATTGAGTGCCCATCGATCAACAAACACGCGCACCGGCCCGCTCCCTTGCACTATCCGCAGGCGCTGCTGACGCTCCTTTGCGATCGGCTCGTAGGTGGCGGCAAGTTCCGTCAGGGTGCGGCCCAGCTCGAGTGTCTCCGGCTGGAGCGGTCGCTGCTCGGCCCTGGTCAGGTCGAACAGGTTCTCGAACGTGCCGAGCAGCCGCTGACCGGCTCGCTCGATCTGCGTGATCGGCATGATCTGGTCGGGCCGCGCGTTTGTGCGCAGAAGTTGTGCGAAACCGAGAACCGCGTTCAAGGGCGTGCGCAACTCATGGCTCAGACTGGCGAACAGGTTCAGCATCGCACGATCCGCCGCCTCGGCACGCCTCGTCTGCCGCGCGAGGCGGTCGCTCACGTTGCGCTCGTACCGCACGACACAAGCCGTTCCGGCGATTACGGCGATGCAGAGTATCCGATTGACGGCATCCGTCGTGGCCTCTTTCGCCAGGCCGGGCTCGAAAAACCCGACGATCACCATCAAGGCTGCCAGTCCAGCCAGCCGCCACACCGCGCCGGAATCGGGCAGGATGGTCGCCGTCCACACCACCGGGATATAGAAGAGACAAATAGCGAACGTCCCGGTATGACTGATATCATATGAAAACGCCGCGACACCCGCGGCGTAGATCAAAAATACTAGGATCGTCGTACGGGCTGACATATTCGGCTCAATATGGTCGACTTCATCATAATCCGGAATACGTTTGTGCTGAGCACCTCATGAGCCAAGACGATGACATCGGCGCAGTGCTGGTCGGTAGCGCCTCACGCGTTTTCGATTCCCTCACGACGCCGGACGCGCTGCGTGAGGCCGAACGTGGCGTCGGAGTCGCGGCGAGCTGGCAGAAGCTTGCGATGTCGGGCCTGCACCGCGCGCTCGATCGCGCCGCCGATGACGACGACGCTCTGCCGCAAGCCGCAGCACTGTCACTGATCCGGCTCGCCGGGCGCTGCGCGCTGCCGCTACCGCTCGTGGAGACGATGCTTGCTCGCTGGCTTCTCGCCGGCGCCGGTCTGCCCGTGCCCGATGCCATGCTGACGGTCGCCCCGGTGCTCGAGGCGGAGCGTCTCACACTCACGCGCAGGGAGCCCGCGTGGCATTTGCAGGGTGTCGTCAGTCGTGTGCCTTGGGGAAGAGATGCGGCCACCGTCGTCGTCCTCGCCGAGGCGCGCGGCCAGGCGCTCGTCTCGTGCCTGCCGGCAGACCAAGTGACGGTTACCGCCCGCGATCAGAACCTCGCGGTCGAGCCGCGCGATACGCTGGCGATCGACACTGCGCTCGACGCGGGCCGCATCGCCCCGGCCGCATCCGGCGTCGGGCTCGCGCAGTTCCGCGCCGCCGGCGCCGCAATGCGCGTCCTGCAAATGGCGGGCGCGCTCGATGCTGTCCTGGCCATGACGGTCCGTTATGCCCAGGAGCGGGTGCAGTTCGGCCGTCCGATCGGACGGTTTCAGGCGGTCCAACAATCCCTGGCGGTGCTCGCCGGCCATGTTGCAGCGGCCTCGGCGGCGTCCGATCTCGCGGCCGAGGCGTTCGCCGACGGGATCCAACTGCCGCCGATCGCCGCGGCCAAGGCGCGCGTCGGCGAAGCGGCCGGCGCCGTGGCGGCGATCGCGCATCAGGTGCACGGCGCGATCGGTTTCACCTACGAGCACGCGCTCCATTTCTCGACGAAGCGGCTCTGGTCATGGCGCGAGGAGTTCGGCGCCGAGGCGGCGTGGTCCGAGATGCTCGGCCGCCAGATGCTCGCCGCCGGGCCCGGCCGCCTATGGACGGAGATAAGCGCCGTGTAGCCCAGCGCGCCCCGGCATCGCGACCGTGCCAGGCGGTTCGGGGGCGATGCCGTGCCGCCCCTGGAGAAAGGACAGCATCGCGCGAACCTTGCCGACGTCATGCCGCCCCGAGGCGGGGATCGCCGAAAGGTAGACCGGATTGAGCGCGAAATGCGGCAACACGGGCTTGAGCAGCCCGGCGCCGATCGGATCCTCCACAAGGAAGGCTGGCGCCGCGAGAATCCCCGCACCGGCGATTGCCGCTTCGCGGAGAACGAGCAGGCACGTTGACCGGAACGGGCCGGAGACGAGAACGGTTTCGTCGTCGCGCGCCCCGCGCAGCGTCCATTGGTCGCCCAGTAGCATCGGCTCCGTGAGACACGCGCACCGCGTCAGATCCGTCGGCGCGCGTATCGGATCGACCGTCGCGAGATAATCAGGCGAGGCGGCGAGGACTGCGGGGATCGGCGCGAACACCTGAACGGCCGCGCCCGTCGCCGGGGACATGCCGAGCTGCAGCGCGACGTCGAACCCCTCCTCGATCAGGTTCACGGCGCGATCCGTCAGAACCACATCCACCGCGATGCCGGGATTTTTTGCGGCGAACTCGGTCAGCGCTCGGCCGAGAACGACCGAGCCATAAGCGGTCGAAGCCGCCAAGCGGATAGTTCCCTGTGCCGGACGAGCAGTCGTGCCACCGAGCCGGCGCGCGTCATCAACATCCTGCAGAATCCGGCTGCACTGGGCATAGAAACCGACGCCGAATTCTGTCAGATCGACGCGCCGTGTTGTGCGGTCGAACAGCCGTGCGCCGAGCCATTCCTCCAGTGTCTGGATATGTTTGCTTGCCGTTGCTTGTGAAATCCCGAGTTCCCGGGCGGCGCCCGAAAAACTGCGGAGCGCCGCGATCCGATCGAACACACGCATGCTCGTCAATCGGTCCATCGTCGCC
>CAYSTX010000282.1:0-4733 GCA_964434035.1 uncultured Acetobacteraceae bacterium | reverse complement strand
ACAAACGCACCCGCTGTGCTGCCGAGGACCATCCACGCCGCACTGGAGCCGCCGACGCAGACATTTCGGCATCACGCGTCGGTGCTGCTCGATGTCGCTATGATGACTGATCGTGGCCGGTTCTGCCGCAATACCATGACCGACATTGCGCTCGTTTTATTCCCAAGCTGATCGTTCTCTTTCGCCGAAGGTACACACTACCGTTAGTCGCAGGCACACTTCAAAGGCTGGCACCTCTATCTCGAAGTCGAACATGATAGCGCGAGATACTTCTCCACAGCTCGCAGCATAGCTGCTCCGATTTGCCGTCCTGTGTGGGATCCCTTAGGTGGGTTCCATGGGTGTGACCTGCTTTCGCCACACCTATGCATACAAATGAAGCCGCTTGATGGAGCATTGATGATGGAAAAGTGTATGCTCGGCCGGTCGGGCCTCTCGACACCGCCGTTGATTTTCGGTGGGAACGTCTTGGGCTGGACGGCGGATGAAGCAACCTCCTTCAAGTTGCTCGACGCGTTCATGGAAGCCGGTTTCAACGCTATTGACACGGCTGACGTCTATTCCCGGTGGGCTCCCGGTCACAGTGGCGGTGAATCGGAGACGGTTATCGGCAAGTGGCTGAAGCGGAGAGGCAAACGACACGACGTCTTGATCGCCACCAAAGTCGGCATGGAGAAGGGTGCCGACGGGAAGGGCCTGTCCAAGGCCACGATCATGGCCTCCGCGGAAGCCTCGCTGGGACGGCTGGGCACTGATGTCATCGATCTTTACCAAGCGCATGCGGATGACCCGGAAACTCCACTCGAGGAAACGTTGGAGGCTTTCGCGTCGCTTATTCGCCAGGGAAAAGTACGCGCCATTGGCGCCTCGAATTATACAGCGGCGCGCTTAAAGGACGCGCTTGATACGAGCACGCGTCTTGGCTTGCCTCGCTACGAGACGCTTCAGCCTCATTACAATCTCATCGAGCGCGAGATCTATGAGGAAGCGCTTGAGCCACTCTGCCAAACGGAGGGTCTGGGCGTTATCAACTACTATCCACTTGCTGCCGGGTTCCTCACGGGCAAATACCGGTCTGAGGCCGACCTGTCGAAAAGCCCGCGTGGTGAGGGCGTCAAAAAATATCTCGATGCACGTGGCCGAAGCGTCCTGAATGCTTTGGACAATGTCTCGGCTCGCCATCGCGCGAGCCCCGGTCAGGTCGCCCTTGCCTGGCTGATCGCTCGCCCGAGCATCACCGCCCCGATCGCGAGCGCGACCAGCACGGACCAGCTGACTGAGCTGCTTAAGGCTGTGCATCTCAAACTTAGCCCGGCGGACATCGAGCTGCTCAATCAAGCGAGCAGCACTCCCCGCGAGGGCTAGGGCTCCGGCTCGCCCCGCACTATCGAACAGGAGAACTGAATGACGCCGATCAAGCTGGGCATTTTGGGCGCCGGCATCATGGGCGAGCGCCTGCTGCGCGCCGCCCTGGACCAAGCCGCAGACAGCGTGCGGGTGAGCGGCATATGGGACCCGTCCGAGGCGGCCATGGCCCGCATCGGCGCCTCGCTGCCCGCCGTCCCCCGCGCCGCCAGCGTGGAGCAGGTGCTGGACGCGTGCGACTGCCTCTACATCGCCTCGCCGCCGGCGTCGCACCTGGACTATGCGCAGCGTGCTCTGGCCGCCGGGAAAGCCGTGTTCTGCGAGAAGCCGCTTTCGGTCGATGTGCCGAAGGCGCGCGCGTTCGTCGCCGCCAATCAGGGCGCGCGGGCCGCGGTGAACTTCCCCATGGCCTCGGCCTTCGCGGTGGAGCGCCTGCGCGCCTGGATCGCCGAGGGCGCGGTCGGCACGCCCCGCACGCTGGATATCGAGGTCGCCTTCGCGAACTGGCCCCGAGGCTGGCAGCGTGACGCCGCCGGCTGGCTGGACCGGCCGGAAGAGGGCGGCTTCACGCGCGAGGTCGTGTCGCACTTCCTGTTCCTGACCGGACGCCTGGCAGGCAAGTTCACCCTGCGGGAGCGCTTCGCGGCATTTCCGGAGGCGGGGCGCAGTGAGCGGGCAATTCGCGCCCGGCTGACGGCTGGCGGTCTGCCGGTGACGCTGGTTGGTTCGGTGGGGACGACCGCCAAGGACGACCACAACACCTGGACGCTCCAGGGCAGCGCCGGGGCGATCCGCCTCCGCGACTGGTCGACGGCCGAACGCCTGGCCGCCGACGGCACCTGGCAGGCCCACGCCGATACGATGCCGCATGAAACGATGCGCCCGCTGGTGCTGCGCCGTCAGCTTGAGGCGGTGGCGGCGATGACGCGTGGGGACACGCATCCGCTGGCCACCCTGGCCGAGGCGTTGGCGGTGCAGGAGGTCGTTGAGGCGATCCTGGCGGGGTAGGGATGCGTTAAGAACCGATTCCCGCCAGCGACCTCGCGCAGTTAGAGATCCAGTTGAACGTCAGACAAAGGTGTTGAGCAGCAGATCAAAGCATTGCCATCCGCCGGTGTATCCAGAGGATCCGGGGAATAGCGAAGCTGGCCCTCAATGAGGGCGCACTCGCAGGTGTGACACACGCCTGTGCGACAGGACCATCGCACAGGAACGGCGCACGCCTCAGCAAACTCGAGCAGACTTCCGAAGCGCGTATTCCATGGAACGGCGAGTCCGCTCCGCGCGAACGTGACGGTCGGACCGGTGCCCGCGGTGCCCGTTGGTACATGCGGACGCTGGTGATCGGTGCTCACGACGCCAGGCGTAATTGACGGGGCGGCTCCGAACACTTCGCTGCGAAGATGAGGTGAAGCAACGCCCCATGACCTGAGCGCAGACCTCATGTCCTCAAGGAATCTGCCCGGACCGCACAGGTAGAAGTCGCCGTCTCTCGGTACGCCAAGCTGCTGCAGATGCGCCAGGTCCAGATGACCGACCGCGTCGTAATCTTGACCAAGCCGATCGTCAGGCCTCGGACGGCTATAGATGGTGCTGGAGCGGGCCAGCTTGAGCGAGCGTACAAGGTCGCGTGCTTCTTTCGCGAAGGCGTCGTGCGTCCCGTCACGTGCGCCATGAATCCACCAGACCTCTCGGGGTGTGATCGCATCAGCTGACACGCACGCATGAAGCATCGCCAACAAGGGCGTGACGCCTATACCAGCGCTCAGCAACACCACGGGGCCTGTTCCGGAAGCGAGCGTAAAACTTCCGCGCGGCGCGCTGACTTCCAAAATATCTCCAACTTGCGTGTTTTCGTGGAGATACGGGCTTGCAGTACCTCCGTTGTCACGCTTGACCCCAATGCGGTAGGTTCCCGCGGCCGGCGACCCGGAAAGGGAATAGTTTCTGACGATAGGAGGAACGTCTGGTTTGAGTCGCAGCTTGACCACGATGTGCTGCCCAGGAAGCGGAGCCGGCAGGGGCGATCCGTCATCCTTTGCCAAGACAAACGATCGTACGTCCTCGCTTTCCTGCGTGGACGCAATGACCTTCAGCGGACGAAAGCCTCGCCATGATGGCGGTGCGACGGAAGCTCCTGAAAGTCCGGCATTGCCGGTCTGCTTACCTTCGCGGGCCGCTGTGAGAAGCGACCTGAAGGAGCTTTGCCAGCCAGGACTCAGCGCCGGGATCCGTAACGCCCGTTCTAGCGCTTCCGTGGGATGATCTGGCGTGTAGAGGAGGGAATCGATTTCCGCGACGGTCATCTGCTCGGGACCATCGGCGACCTTAACGATCTGATCTCCCGCGCCGATCTCTCCCTCTTCTATGACGCGAAAATAAAATCCAGGTCGGTGGTGAGAGACCAGCAACGCCGGCATCTCGGGATTGTTCATCCGGATGCCGACCCTGTAACAGGTGACGCGTGGCTGAGTGACCTCAAATACGGCGTCGCCGATGCGAAAGCGATCGCCGATGCAGACTTCGGTATCCGCGAGGCCATCGACCGTCAGGTTCTCGCCGAACTGTCCATAGGTGAAGTCGTTCCGGCCGAGTTCGCTTTGCCAATAGCGATAGGAGTCGATTTGATAAACGAGAACGGCCCGGTGCTCGCCGCCGTGCCCAACCAGGTCGCCTTGCCCATCGCCATCGATATTGAGCCGGCGTACCACGCGTGGCCCTTGAACTGGTGCTTTCCAAACGGCGGTGTGGACGGTCTTCCCTTGCCAAGCGATATCCCGTGGCCGGCCCACGTTGAGCGAAAGCAAGCGAGCCATGACTTTCTCCTCCTCCGCTGACGATTGTCGGCGCATCGCGGAACCGCGAGATCGTCGTCGGTGACGTGGCCGCGCATTTCAGCGAGGTGCCGGTGAGCATTATCTACGCAAATCAAAAATTGCTGCCGCTAAAGACGCGAAACTTTATCGATTTTGCGGCCCCGCGGCTTCGCGTAAAGCTTTCTCAGCTTGCTGATCGCCCCAATGAGTTAGGCCACGAATCGTGCCCACGATTCGCGCTGATAATCGCAACGACTGCCGTCTTGAAGGCGTTGAAAAGCTCTACTCCGAGCTGCTTGTTTGGGCTATCCTTTCTGCTGCAGCGTCGCATTGTCCTGACCTTGGGCGCAAAATTCCACCGCCGGTGTAAAGGAAGCGCTGACCGGCAAGCCCGAACTCGTCAATGAAGACGCCGAGGGCGTGCGGGAGCAAGGTTGCGCCACGCATGAAACTGAGGGGAGTTTCATATGCGATCTGACATTATTCCAGGGGCCATTTTCCCCGACTACGAACTTTCCGACCACACGGCGAAACGCCGTAAGCTCTCGGAGC
>CAYSTX010000281.1:425-4753 GCA_964434035.1 uncultured Acetobacteraceae bacterium | reverse complement strand
GGGTTGATCCGCCGGAGCGCCCGGTAGAGCGCGAAGGGCGGCAGCGCGAAACCGACCGAGAAGCGTTGGCTCAGCACCACCTGAAAGATGTCCCCGGCGGCGATGTACTCCTTGCCGCGCGCAACGGCGGTCATGAACTCGTCGCGCGAAAAATTCGACGCGGGCTCCGGCACCGCGGGCAGCGTGACCCTCGGCGCTGCGACCGGCATCGGCCGTTCGAGCGCCGCCTCCGCCGCCTCGATCGTCGCGACCGCCTGCGCCCAGGCCGCGGCGGCCGAGACGCCCGGCACCGGGTGCGCGGGCGCCGCCAGCGTCAGTTCGTCACGCACGTTATCGAAGATCGCGAACAGTGTCGGGCGGATCATGATCGCCTGCGGCACGCCGAGCACGTCCGCGGTGGTGGTTGGTAGACGCTCCATCTGCCGCACCATGTCGTAACCGAGATAGCCGACCAGTCCGCCGGCCATCGGCGGCATACCGTTCGGCAGCGTCATCCGGCTCTCGGCGATCAGCGCGCGCAGGCTGTCGAGCGGCGGCCGCTCGTCCGGCTCGAACGCATGCGGGGCGGAGCGGGCGTGGCGGTTGAGTTCGGCCCGCCCGTCGATGCAGCGCCAGACGAGGTCCGGCGCCATGCCGATGACCGAATAGCGCCCGCGAGCCGCCCCGCCCTCGACGCTCTCCAGCAGGAACGTGTTCGGCTGCCCGTGCGCGAGCTTGAGAAACGCGCCGACCGGCGTCTCCAGATCCGCGACACCGAGCGACCAGACGAGCGCGCCGCGCCCGGCCTCATACTCGGCTCGGAAGGCCTCGAAACCGGGGTTCATAGACCGTCCGCAAGATGCTGGAGCGCCGCGGTGTTCTGCTCGGGCTTCGCGCGCCGCTGCACCGCGTTGACGAAGGTCACTTCGAAATCGTCCGCCGCCGCACGGGCGAGTTGCGTGCGGATCAGATCATATCCGGTCGGGTCGGCCTTCACGTCGGCTTCCTTGATACTTGCGGGCGCGAATACGACGAAGCCCTTGTCGGTCTCGATCATATTCGGCTCGTGCAATTTCAGTGCAAACAGCGGCTGAACCACCGCGGACGGCAGCTTGCTTGTGTCGCCCTCGCGCGTCATCGGCCCGGCGACGCTGAACGTTGCGCCGGCGCCCGCGCCCTTGCTGATGTCGGCGAAGCTGGCACCGCCGCGGATTTCGGTCATGGCCTTGGCCGCTGCCGTCTCCTGCGCGTGGCGCACCGTATAATCCTGCCAATCGGCGATCACTTGGTCCCGCACCTCGGCGAAGGGCCGCTTCGCGGATGGCGTCACCTGATCAACGACGAGCGCATAATAGGCGGTGCCGCCGCCCGGCAGCGACACGTCGGTCAGGTGCGGCGGCGTGCCCTTCGCGGTGTCGAACGCGGCCTTAACGATCGCCGCGCGCAGCTCCGGCGGCCCAGGGATCGGCGCGGGCTTGCCGTCCGCCGTCTTGCCCGTGCTGTCGAGCGAGCCCGCGACGGCGACGAGGCCAAGGTCGTTCGGCAGCTGATCCATCGGCGTGCCCTGGGCGAACACGTCCTCGACCTTCGTGGCCCGGTCCGGCAGTTGCTCGGCCGCTCGGGCGCCCGCGATCTGGTCGCGCAGCGTGTCATGCACGTCAGCGAGCGCCTTGTTCGACGGCGGCGATACGTGCGTCACCCGGATCACGTCGAATCGTCCATCGGCCGACACCGCCGGCCCGATCGTCTCGGGCGTCGCGGCGAACACGGCGTCAGCGAGCGTCTTCGACGGCAGATCGGCGGGAGTTGCGTCCGGCAGCTCGATCGCCGAGCCGTTAGCCTGCTTGGCGAGGTCCTGCACGTGATCCCAATCGGCGCCGCTCCGCCATGCCTGCGCGATCGCGTCGGCGTGCGCCTGGTCATCCACGGTCACGATCCGGACGGTGCGCTTCTCCGGCTGCTGAAAGGTCGAGCGATTCGCGTCATAGGCGGCGGCGATATCGGCGTCTGTTACGGTAATCGACTTCGCCAGCCCCTCGGCCGTCAGTTCGACCGCCTTGATCCGCCGCAGCTCGGGCGCGCTGTAGCGGTCGGGATGGTTGTCGTACCAGCGTTGCAGCACCGCCTCATCCGGGGCCGCCGGCTTCTGTACCGCGTCGAACGGCAGCATCAGGATGTCGGCCGTCCGCTGTTCGTGCTGCGCCTGATAGAGCGCGTTGACGAGGATTGCGGGCGCGGTGACGCCGGAGCGGACGGGTTCGAGCACCTGCCGCTGCGCGATGTCCGCTTTGACGAGCTGTAACAGCCGCGGCTCGGTCATCCCGTTCGACTGCAGCACGCTCACCATCTTCGCATGGTCGAATTGTCCGTTCGTCCCGGCGAAGAGGGGCATCGAGAACACTTCGTTCCGCACTTCCGCATCGGTGACGGTGACGCCCAATTGCCGCGCTTCCTCGGCGAGCGCCGCCTGCGCGACCAGCCGTTGGAACGACTGGCTCAGCACCGAGCGCTTGAGTTCGGGTGACGGGTCCCGCGTGTTCATCGCGCGCGCGGCCTGCGCCAGCGCCTGCCGATACTGTGCGTCGAGCTCCATCGACGTGATCGTCTTATTGCCGACCCGTGCGACCCAGCTGGGGTCGCTCGCGCCCATGTTGCGCACAACGTCCGCGATGCCCCAGAGGCCGAACGCGGCGGCGAGCATTAGAAACAGGATCCGAACCGCCCAATTCGAGAGGTTCTTGCGAAGACCGGTAATCATTATCGCGCGCTTTGGTCCGGGACTAAGGGAAGGGTCGGCACCATAGGGGCGGGTCCGGCGTTTTGAAAGTTGGGCGCGGACGGGCTAATCGGCCAGAAGACGCAAGGAGAGACCCGTATGCGGCCGTTGATCGCCGGCAACTGGAAGATGAACTGTCGCACCGATGAGGCGGCTGTACTCGCGCGCGGGATCGCGGCGGGTGCCACGTCCGTAGCCAGTTTTGCTGACCTCCTCGTCTGTCCGCCCGCAACGCAGCTTTGCGCCGTCGCCCGCCTGCTTGCCGGCACGCCGGTTGCCGTCGGCGGGCAGGATTGCTCGAACGCGCCGCGCGGCGCGCATACGGGCGACATCGCGGCCGACATGCTGAGCGACTGCGGCGCGACGTACGTGATCGTCGGCCATAGCGAGCGCCGCGCCAGCCACGGCGAGACGGACGAAATCGTGCGCGAAAAGGCGGTGGCCGCGCTTACCGCTGGGCTCGTGCCGATTGTGTGCGTGGGCGAGACCGCCGAGCAGCGCGCCGCCGGGCAGGAGACGGAAGCCGTCGGCTGGCAGCTCATCGGCAGCCTGCCGAAGCCGTTCCCGGGTATCGTCGCCTATGAGCCGATCTGGGCGATCGGCAGCGGCCGGCCTTGCGGGGCCGAGGACGTGACCCAAATGCACGCCTTCATCCGCGAAGAGCTGATGCGGCAGTTCGGCCCCGAGTCGGGTCGCGCGGTGCCGATTCTCTACGGCGGCTCGGTGAAGTCCGACAACGCCGCCGGGCTGCTCAGCCTGCCGGAAGTCGGCGGCGCACTCGTCGGCGGCGCGAGCCTGGACGCCGCTAGTTTCCTCGCGATCGCGGCCGCGGTTCCCAAGCGGGCGGCGACAAGCTAAGAGGCGCGCCCATGACGAACGTGCTGCTTATCATTCATCTCTTCGTGACCCTCGCCCTGATCGGCGTCGTGCTGATCCAGCGGAGCGAGGGCGGCGGACTTGGCATCGGCAGCTCGCAGGGCATGGGCGCGTTCATGACTGGGCGCGGCACCGCGAACCTGCTGACGCGGACGACGGCGATCCTGGCGGCGGTGTTCTTCGCGCTGTCGCTGACGCTCGCGCTAATGAACCGCGGCACGTCGGGCATGGGCAGCACGATCCTCGACAGCAACCTTCCGGCTGCGCCCGCTTCATCGACCGCGCCCAAGGCGCCGGCCCCGCCGCCGCCCGCGCCGTCGCTGCCGACGCCGGGTATGGCGCCGTCAGCGCCTCCCGGCACCGCTTCGGCGCCAGCGGCTACGCCCGCGCCGGCACCTTCTGCGACGCCTGCGCCTTCCCCGGCTCCGAGCCCCGCGACGCCGACGCACTGAACAGGGGTTGGCCGACGCGGTGCGGGCCGCCTATGTTGGGTGCCCATGACCCGGTTCGTATTTATCACCGGCGGCGTGGTCTCCTCGCTCGGAAAAGGGATCGCCTCGGCCGCACTCGGCGCGTTGCTTCAGGCGCGCGGCTACTCGGTCCGACTCCGTAAACTCGACCCCTACCTCAACGTCGATCCGGGCACGATGAGCCCGTATCAGCACGGCGAGGTGTTCGTCACCGACGACGGGGCCGA
>CAYSTX010000281.1:0-415 GCA_964434035.1 uncultured Acetobacteraceae bacterium | reverse complement strand
GACCTCGGCCACTACGAACGCTTCACGGGCGTGTCCGCGACGCGTGAAGACAACGCGACCACGGGGCGCATCTATGCTGACGTGATCGCGAAGGAACGGCGCGGCGGCTATCTCGGCGCGACCGTGCAGGTCATTCCGCACATAACGGACGCGATCAAGGACGCGATCGTCGCCGGCACGGACGGACTCGATTTCGTATTGATCGAAATCGGCGGCACCGTCGGCGACATCGAAGGCCTGCCGTTTCTGGAGGCGATCCGGCAGCTCGGCAACGAACTGGGCAGCGAACGCGCGATGTTCGTGCACCTCACGCTCGTTCCGTATATCCCGAGCGCTGGGGAGTTGAAGACCAAGCCGACGCAGCATTCGGTCAAAGAATTGCTAAACGTCGGCATTCAGCCGCAAATGCTGCTGT
>CAYSTX010000280.1:0-4779 GCA_964434035.1 uncultured Acetobacteraceae bacterium | reverse complement strand
TCAGCCGACCAGTCGGGCGACCACTGTAGAATTCGCGGCGTGATCGCTCGTTCGCGCGAACACACAATTGAGCGGCCGGCGCAACGCACGGTAGCGCAATAGGACCCGGCGAAATGGGGAGTGACCTCGGCTAATTGCTGCCCCGGCCCGGCTCATCCGAGTGCAGCCCCAAAGGTAAGGCACGCCTCGATCATGATACTGAGAGAACTACTGGCGGGTGATCGAGTTCCCCGCCCGATCGGCCGGCGCGTACCGCGTGCCCGTCCCGCGCGACCGCCACAGCAGCCAGAGCATTGTCGCTGCCAACAGCGGCGTCACGCTGCCCGCCAGCAACAGTACGCTCTCAGCGCCCGCACACCACAGTAACGGCGGCACTAGAAACATGCCGTCGTCGGGGTCCACCAGCACCCGCCGGCCGGGTTCGCGCGGCAGCGTGTAGATCTGGCGGAGGTTGATGCCCCAGAACAGCACCGTCACGCCGATCCCGGCCAGCACGCCAAGCACCAGCGCCGCAGTCCCGAGCACACCGTTGCTGGCACCGATGCCGAGGCCGATAAACGCCAACGCCCCGGCGCTCCAGTCCGCGATCAGGTCGTAGCGATGCCCGTGCTCGCTGAACTTTTGCGTCTGCCGCGCCAGTTCGCCGTCGGCCCGGTCGAGGAAGGCGGAAAACAGGAAGATCAGCGAGCCGACCACAATCCTCTCGCTCGCGAAGCACAACGCGGCCAGGACGCCGGTGATGAAGCGCAGCAACGTCAGATGGTTCGGCGTGATCGGGGTTTTCGCCACCACCCGCATCGCCGGGCGGACGGCGCGGTGGATGATCGTGTCGTGGCTCATCCGCCCGCTACACCCGGAACACGTAGGTCTTCGTGCCGTCGCGCTCGATGTCCGGCGGAAAAGCGGCGTGCTTGTCGGCGTGGTAGCGCGCGCGCTGGTCGCCGTGCGCCGCAAGGTTATAGGTGAGGTACAGCAGGCGCCGTGGCGCGGCGGTACGGTTCGGTGCGGAGGCATGCGGCACGAACGAATCGAAGAAGATCACGTCGCCCGGCGCCGTCGGCACCGGATGCAGGTTCAGCCCGCTCTCCGCGAGCGGCTCCCAGTCCGGCCCAAGCAGGCCCTCGCGATGCCGCCCGGCGACCAGTTCCAGGCAGCCATTGGCGAGCGTCGCCGGGTCGATCGTCACCAGGGCGGTGATGAACAGCGGCGCGTAACGACTCCAGCCGGCCTGCTGGTCCTGATGCGCCTTGAAGCCGGCGCCGCCGGGCATCTTGAAATTGATCTTCTCCTTGAACAGCACGACCGGTCCGCCCATCAGGGCCGCCGCCCAGTCGGCCAGGGCGGCGCTGCGGATCAGCCGGTCGAACCCCGGATGGACCGGGCAGAAATTCTCGATCCGCTGCACGACACGCGCACCCGGCTTGGTCAGGCTGTCCTCGCGATACACCCAGTGCCCACCGGGCACTTCCGGCGCCTCGGCCAATTCCTCGATCCAGCGCCGCATGCGCGCGACCTCGGCAGGGGCGAAGAAGCCCGGCACGCTCAAAAAACCATCACGCGCCATCCCGGCGCGCTGCGCCGCCGTCGGGCCATCCGGCGCCGCTTCGACGGCCGCGTTCACGAGGCCAGTTCCGGCAGCAACGCCCGTGCCTTCTCGACATCTTCGGGGAAGTCGATCTCCGTCCACGGCAGGCCACTGATGTCCTCGAAGCCGAAACGTTCCGGCGGGCCGGCGAGGATCATGTCGCGGATCGCCTCCTCGTAATCCAGGCCACTTCCATCGTCGGACGCGGCGTAGCCGGCGACGCGTTCGGCCAGTTCTGCCGCCGTTTCAGGCGCGAAGCGGAAGAACCCGACCGATTCGCCGTGCCACTCGTGCGGCACGCGCGGGCGCTTATGGAAATCGACAATACGGCCTTGAGCGACGCACAGCTTCACTGGTTCGTCGCCCGGCTCGATCGCGCGGTCCAGCAGCAGTGCGTTCGGAAACCGGCTCTCCAGCAGCCGCGCCATCAACCGGATGTCGTACAACACGTCGGCGTCCATCAGCACCACCGGCGCGCCGCTCAACATCACCTCCCGCCCGGCATGCAGGGAGACGACGCTCCCCCGGCGGAACCTCGGGTTCGTCACTGTCGCCACGGCCGCAGCGCCGAGCCGCGCCAGTTCGGCCTGCACATGCGGCCCGCCGTAGCCGACGATCACGGTGATGCGATCAACGCCGCAGCGGTGGAGGATGTCGACATGGCGCGCCAACAAGCTGCGCCCGCCGAAGCGCAGCAGCGCCTTCGGCAGATGTTCGCCGGAAGTATGCCCATCGCCCAAGCGCCGCCCGACCCCTGCTGCCAGAATCAGAGCGCGTGCCGCCCCCTCCTCCATCGCCTCGTCCTTTGGTTCGCGCTCGGTGGCAATCCAGCGCGCCACTGTGATCAGGATGTCGATAGATGGGCGAGAAGCGGTAGCTGGGTGTCGTAGAATTGTGATGCAGGGACTGTAACACGCTCAGGCCGCTGGGTGAGAGCCGGTTCGATCCGCTCACCCGCATAAAGCTGGCACAAGAGGTGGTGGCTGCAAGGCCAGTCACGCTGGCTGACCTGCCGGAGGAATTGCGGCGCGAATGGGTGGCAGGGGATGGGCGAGCCAAGGTCTCCGTCTGTTCGAAAGGGGATGCGAACGACCGGGCGATCCGTGAACACTTCGTGCGTGCCGTGCAGCACGCTGCGCCGAACGCCTCGGGAATGCCGATAGGCCCAACTATCCGATGCCTAGCATGCGGGGCTGAAGAAATCGGGAACGCAGCGGTCGCCGCGCGCATGGCGTGGATGAAGGACGCCGCTCGGCTCAAGGATGAAGGTTCAACTCGCCCTCTGACGCGCGGACAGCCGGCTGCCCTACCGAGTGATGCCGATTACAGCGACGACGTCAGATGCGCCTGCGCCTCGGGCGAGGTCGCGATGCCCGCTACCACCTGAGCCTGCGAACCGCCGGCATTGAGGAAGTTCACCCAGGCCTGCCCGCCCGCCGTATCCGGTGCGCGACCCAGCCCGTTCTCATACAGGCTGGCCACCAGCGCGGTGTTGGTCTGTCCGAGATGATCGGCCCGGTATTCTGGCGAGGCCACGACATTCTGCACGATCTGCAAGAACGGCGTGCCGGCGTTGAGCGCCGTCTGGATGGCCGCGCCGGTCCCCACATCGACATTCCGGCCCAGCGCCGTCTCATATAGCGCGTTGGCCTCCGCGCCCGTCGGGCTCGGCACCCAGACGAAGCTCGTCGTGCCTGCCAGATGCGCCTTCGCCTCCGGCGAATCCGCGATGTCGATCACCGTCTGCGCGCGCGTGGCCGCTCCGCCATCGAGTCGCGCCGTAAAGGCAGCCCCGCCGCTTGGATCAGGCGCCCGGCCAAGGAAGCTCTGATACAGGCTGTTGACGAATTGCGCGTTGGTCATCGTGCCATGCGCATCCGTGTATTCCGGGCTGCTTAGGAAGGCGGCCGCCGCCTGCGCCTTGGACATGCCGGCGTTCAGGCTCTGATTATATGCGGCGACGCCGGAGACCTCGCCGGGGCGGCCCAGCAGCCCCTCGTACAGACGCTGTATAGTCGCCGCCTGCGTGTCCGGGCCCGCACTGATCGTCCCGTCCACAAGTGTCACCGCCTCAGTGCCGCTGATGAAGGAAGGCCGGTAGCCCTGCGCCAGCAGGGCGCCGATATCGGCCGAGCTGAGATCCGTGGCGCTGATCCCGTTCACCGGAACCGGCACAACGAACATGTTGATCGGATTGGACGCCGCAGAGGTATTGCCTGCCGCGTCGGTTTGCGTGGCGGTAATGGTGTTGAAGTTTTCGGTCAGCCCAGTGCTGGGAGTAATCGACCAGACTCCGCCGGCTGTAACCACACCAGTGCCGATATTGGTACTGCCATCGAACAGAGTGACCGTGTCGCCAGCCGCACCGGTACCGCTGATAAGGGGCGTGTTTCCATTGGTGATCTCGCTGCCCGTCGTCTTCGTGGGTGCGGCCGGCGGATCACTGGCGGGCATGATGGTGAGCACCAGAGCGGTGGAGGCGGACGACACGTTGCCGGCCACCTCGGTCTGTTTCGCGGTCAGGCTGTTGGTCCCCGCGGTCAGGGTGCTGGTGGTGACGGACCAGCTGCCATCCGCGCGAACCGTGGCCGAGCCGACCAGCGTCTGCCCATCGTACAGGGCGACGGTGTCCCCCGCCACGCCCGTGCCGGTGATCACCGGCGTGGTGACGTTGGTAATGTTATCGCCCGGCGTGCCGCTGTCGCTGCCCGGTGCCAGGGTCAGGCCCGCCGGGGCAGCCGGGATGGCGGTGTCGAGGGTGAAGCTGGTGGTGGTGGTGCCCGTGTTGCCGGCCACGTCGGTCTCGTTGACGGTGAGCGCGTGGGTGCCGTTGGCGAGGCCGGTCGGCGTGATCGTCCATTTGCCGGTGGGGTCGGCGGTGCCGGAGCCGACCTGGGTGGTGCCGTTCATCAGCACGATCGTGCTGTTGGCGTCGGCCGTGCCGGTCAGCGTGGCGTCGCGGGTGATCGTGTCGGTGGACGACAGGCCGGTGTCGTTCTTCAGCGCGGCGGTGACGCTGTCGGCGGCGGTGTCGAGCATGAAGCTGGTGGTGGTGGAGGCCGTGTTGCCGGCCACGTCGGTCTCGTTGACGGTGAGCGTGTAGGTGCCGTTGGCCAGGCCGGTCGGCGTGATCGTCCACTTGCCGGTGGCGTCGGCGGTGCCGGAGCCGACCTGGGTGGTGCCGTTCATCAGCA
>CAYSTX010000279.1:0-4794 GCA_964434035.1 uncultured Acetobacteraceae bacterium | reverse complement strand
CCCGCCGCATCCGCAGCCATTCGAATAGCCGCCAGAAACTGACAGCTAGCGCGACCCCAGTGGCGATGATGGCGACCCAGTCGGCGGCGCGGAGATGCGGACCAATGCGCAGATTGGCCGCGATCACGCGCGACACGGGAATGTGCGTCGCGAGACCATACCAGGCGACCTCCAGCCCCGCCGTGCCGATGGCGACGACCGGGATCATCGCGAACAGCAGCGGCAGCGAAGACCGCCGCTCGATCGGCAACGCGCGCCAGAGCATCAACCAGAGAAACAGCCCGCCCATGAGCACGGCCTGCGACACGTCCCCCTTCGACTGCATGAAGAAATGCAGAATGGCGAGCACGGCAATCGCGAAAACCCATCGTTGTAGCGACTTCCACCGCTTGCCCATGCTGCGGACGTAGGTGTCAAATGACGTGGCGCCGAGGACGCCGAGGCCGCAGAGCGCGGTGAAACCGATCGTCAGATAGATCCGGTGGACGATTTCGCTCGCAACGAACAGCACCCGGAAATGCTCGCTCGCGGCATAGATGCAGAGGTGCATGAACGCATAGGCGAGCGCCGCGACCCCGAGCATCCGCCGCACCATGGCGATCTGCTGCCAGGCGAACAGCACCTTGGCCGGTGTCACAGCGAGCGAGAGCAGCAGGAATCGGACGGCCCAGATCCCGCACCAGAGATAGACCGCCTTGACCGGGCGCGCGCCGAGGTCATCGGTCGCGTATTGTACCGCGAGCACGAGCGCCGGCAGGAGCGTGAGCGCGAAAGTGACCGCCTTGATCGGTACGGTCCGGCCGCGCCGGTCCTGCCAGTAAGGGCGCCAACCCTCCCGCACCGGCGGCCGTGCCGGTCGCGCCGCTCGTCCCGTTTCCCGAACTACTGCCGTCTCGCTCACGCACGGTCTCCCTGCCGTGTGGCCCAGCGTCCGATTACGCCGACGACTTTGTCATTCGCATGGCGGCGGCGACTGGATACAGGCGATACGCGTCGAACGTCACGTCAGTCGGAGGAGAGCCGCTGGATCTCCGCTCGCAGTACAGGTTCGGCCGGCTCCGGGATCCAGCGCGCCGGCGCCGAGACCGCGTCGGCCAACATGCGGCGGTAATCGTCACGCGGAACCTCCTCCGTGCCGAATTGACTGAGATGGCTCGTCACGAACTGCGTGTCCAGTAGCCGGTAGCCGCCAAGCCGAAGCCGGGCGACCAGATGGACGAGCGCCACTTTGCTCGCGTCGCGAACGGCGCTGAACATGCTTTCGCCGAAAAACGCGGCCCCGAGGCTCACGCCATAAAGACCGCCGACCAGCACGCCCCGCCGGTGGCACTCAATCGAGTGGGCATAACCTTGTGCGTGCAATGCAGCGAACAACCGCTCGATTTGCGGGTTGATCCAGGTATCGTCGCGTCCGGGGGCTGCGGCGGCGCAACCGGCGATAGTCGCCGCGAAATGCCGGTCGACGGTAACCGAGAACGCGTCCGACAGCACCGTTCGCCGCAGCCGCCGCGGCAGGTGGAACCGGTCGAGCGGCAGCACGCCACGCCGCTCGGGATCGAGCCAGTAGAGTCGCTCGCCCAACCGCGTCTCGGCCATCGGGAACAACCCGTGGCGATAGGCGCGCAGCATCAGGTCGGGTGTGATTTCAACGAAGCGACGCGACATACGGGATAGTGTGGGGACGATCGCGCCGCAAAGCCACCGGTTCCGACCGGAGCGGGCGGCGCGAAGCCCCATGTGGCCTCGTCGCGGGGCCGTCACAGCGGTGATGACAGAGACGCCAGCCACGGCTTGAATACATAAATGGACCTGCCCGTACCCTCGCCGATCGACACCAGGGCCGACGCGGCGCCGTTCACGCTGCATCCGCCGATTGCCCAGACGACGCCGCTCGTGTTCGCGTCCGCGCATTCCGGCCGCGCCTATCCGGCCCACTTCATCGAGGCGGCGCGGCTCGATCGGACGGCGCTGCGGCGGAGCGAGGATTGCTTTGTCGATGAGCTGTTCGCCGATGCGCCTTCGTTCGGGGCGCCGCTTCTGCTGGCCGAGTTTCCACGCGCCTACTGCGACGCGAATCGCGAACGGTGGGAGCTTGACCCCGCGATGTTCGACGAACGGTTGCCATCGTGGGTCAACACGACGAGCCCGCGCGTCGGCGCCGGCCTTGGCACGCTCGCGCGCGTCGTCGCGTCCGGGGAGGCGATCTATCGCGGCAAGCTGCCTTTCGCCGAGGCGGAACGCCGCATCCGGCAGTGCTGGGAGCCGTATCATCAGGCCCTCGCCGCGCTGATCGCGACGACGCGGGCAGCGTTCGACGTCTGTCTGCTGATCGACTGTCACTCAATGCCGGCGCACGGCATGGCGGCACGGGGCGGGATTGATGCCGAAATCGTGCTCGGCGATGCCTACGGCACGTCCTGCGCACCTTCGGTGACGCGGTTCGTCGAGCGGGCGATGGTGGCGCAGGGGTATGCGGTGCGACGAAACGACCCCTATGCCGGCGGCTTCGTCACCCGCCACTACGGCGCACCGTGCGAGGGCGTGCACGTCCTGCAGATCGAGGTCGCCCGCCGGCTCTACATGGACGAGACGCGGATTGAGAAGACGGACCGCTTCGCCGCCGTCCGGGGCGATCTAGGCGCCCTGATCGCGGCACTGTCGGAGGCGGCGCGCGGCTTGTTGAACGCGGCCGGGCGCTAGGCTTGAACGCGACCGAGCGCTACGCGGCACTGAACGCGCCTGGGCGCTAGCTCGGCGGCGCGGGCAAAAAAGTGGCGACGCCCAGAAGAGCGCCGCCAAGTTTAGGGAGGAAACGTCCAAGAAGCAGCAAGCGGCGAACCGTCTTGCTGCGGTGCACAATCTATGTCGGTCAGCCGGGTTAGACAAGATGCTTTATGCGCGTTTTGCGGGAATTTGCCCTGAGCGGTGCGCATGGCTGGGCGATTCGGGAATGTGAAGAGACATTGGCAATGCTTTCCGGGATATCGTCCGGCCCATGACGTTGCCGCCCGGACGCCCCCGACCCACGAACCCGAGCGCCCGTTACCGACCCTTTCTCGGCAGCCTCACTGCAACTATCGCCCTTTTCGGCCTGTCCCACAGCCCGGCGCGGGCGCGGCCGATGTTTGCCGCATCCCTCTCACCCGGATTGCAGTGTCAGGCGGCTATCGGCGCGGCCGAGCGCGGGGGCGGCGTGCCGTTCCGGCTTATGGCCGCAATTGGGCGCGTGGAAAGCGGGCGCCGTGACCCCGACACCGGCGATTGGCGGCCCTGGCCGTGGACGATCAATGCCGAGGGGCAGGGCTTCTTCTACGACACGAAAGCGCAGGCGATCGCCGCCGTCCGAGCGTTGCAGGCGCGCGGCATCCGCTCGATCGACGTTGGCTGCATGCAGGTCAACCTGATGCACCACCCGGACGCGTTCGCCTCGCTGGAGGCCGCGTTCGATCCGGTCACGAATGCGCGCTACGCCGCCCGCTTCCTCAACGAGCTATACGCGCAGACCCGCGACTGGCAGCGCGCGACGGGGATGTACCACTCAGCGACCCCCGAGCTTGGTCAGGATTACACGCGAAAAGTGATGGCCGTGTGGCCCGGGGAGCGTAAGCACAACACTGAGACGATGGAGGCAGCCGCGGTCCCGTCCTCGCCCGGCGGCCGCGTAGTCGTGACGATGCCGGTGAACCGGATGCAGAACATCTCGATCACGCCGATCGGCGCGTTCGGCGGCGCGACGGGGCGCGGACTCGACGCGTATCGCGCGGCACCGATCGCTGTTGCGAACCCGTTCCGGATCGGCGGCTAACGCGCGTAGCGGGTCAAGCTGCGAATTCGTCCCGGATTGCAGCGCTATCGGCCCCGACTTGAGGCACCGCGCCCAGTCGCGGCGACATCTCCCCATCCACGATCACCGGCGGCGCCGCGAGACTAACCGTCCCCCGCTCCGTCTCCACCGCGACCCGCCGGAGCGCCGGATGCGCCGCGAAGCCGGCAACATCGCGCACGAAGCCGAACGCGATACCGGAAGCCGAGAGGCGCTCCGCCGCCTGTTCGGAGTTCAGCCGTGCGAAGGCCGCGCCGACATGCGCGTCGACCATCGCCCGGTTCGCGACGCGCACGACGTTCGTCTCGAACCCCGGCCGCAATGGCAGGTCGGGCTCATCGAGGAATCCAGCGCAGAACTGCGCCCATTCCCGCTCGTTCTGGATCGAAATCAAAACGAGCGCGCCATCCGCGACCGCGAAGGCGCCGTACGGACAGATCGACGGATGCGACAGGCCAAGGCGCTGCGGCGCGACGCCCGTGCCCTCATAGAAAATCAGCGGCACGTTCATCCAATCAGCCATGCCGTCGAACAGGCTGACCGCAAGCGCGCGTCCCTCCCCGGTCACGGATCGCGCGATCAGCGCCTCCAGCACACCCGCGTGTGCCGCCATGCCGCACGCGATGTCGCAGGCGGAGACGCCGACCCGGCCCGGTCCAGCCGGATGCCCGGTCAGCATCGCGAGCCCGCTTTCGGCCTGCACGAGCAGGTCGTACGCTTTCATCGACGCGTACGGCCCGGTCTGCCCGTACCCCGAGATGTCCACGGTAATCAGTCGAGGATGCCGCGCGCGCAGCTCCGCCGAGCCGAAACCCGCGCGGGCGACAGCGCCGGGCGCGAGGTTCTGGATGAACACGTCGGCGCGCGCGATGATCCGGGTCAGCAGCGCGTGGTCAGCCGGGTTCTTGATGTCGGCCACAAGGCTCTGCTTGCCGCGGTTGAGCCAGACGAAATAGCTCGACAAGCCGGAC
>CAYSTX010000278.1:0-4833 GCA_964434035.1 uncultured Acetobacteraceae bacterium | reverse complement strand
TATCCGGCGGGACAAGGCCAGCACCGCGGGCGCAAGCATCAGTTGAGGCAGCCCGACCCAAAGCAGAGCTGTTCCGACCTGCAGCGGACGATAATTCTGAACTGCGACGAGATAGCCCGGAATGACCATGGAGGCCGCGAGAAGGCCGGTCCGAAACAGGGAGTTCGCCAGGATGGGCAATCCGAATTGCGGCCACAGGAGAAGGCGGAGATCCACGAGCGGCTTTGGTGCGGTTAGCTCGCGCCAGATGAACAGGAGCAGGAACGCCACCGACAGCAGGGCTAGTTGCGAGATAAGCCGGCTCCGGAACCAGTCCAGACGCACACCCTGATCGAAGACGCAGGCCGCGCAGCCAAAGGCGCAAGCGCAGGCCAGCGCCCCGGTCCAGTCGAGCTGTCGCAGCAGGCCGCGGTTGATCTTCTCGTGCGGCAGACCGATCCACGCGCAGATGCCGCACAGGGCGGCCGAGATCAGATTCTGATAGAAGATGCCGGTCCAGCCGAAGCTATCGGTGATCCAGCCATCCGTGGTCGCGGCGATCGTCGGCGTGAAGGTGGACGTCACGGCGAATAGGGCGATGCCGAGCGGCTTGCGATCACCCGTGAAGGTCGTCAGCGTGATCTTGAAGGCAAGCGGGATCAGCGCGCCACCGGTCAGGCCTTGACCGAGACGCAGGATGAGCAGCGTGTCGAGGCTCTGCACACCGGCGGAGGCCACGCAAAGGGCGAGGAAGGCGACGACATTCACCAGAACCCAGAAGCGCGTGGTGAACACGGCCGATAAGGCCGCGGTGATCGGGATGATTGCCAGCTCGCCGATGGAATAGGCCGTTGTGATCCAGGCACCGCCATCGAAGCCCGCATGGACGCCACCTCGGATATCGGCAACGGCGAATGCCGTCGTCTGCGTGTTCAGCAAGGCCATGAAGGTGCCGATCAAGCCAGCCGCCATGCCAAGCCATGCCCGAAGCGGCAACGGTGCCGCGGTTGGCTTCGTACTCTCCGTGGGGGCGATGCTGGCGCTCATGGCGCATGCCCGCCCCATGGAGTGTCTCCGGCATCCCGCGTGTCCACAGCGACGACGCTGGACATGCCGGGCAGAAGCCGGCCCTCGAGCCGCTGCCCGGGATCGATCGTGATCTTCACCGGCACGCGCTGGACGATCTTGGTGAAATTGCCAGTCGCGTTGTCCGGCGGCAGCAACGCCGTCGCGGAGCCGCTCGACGGTGACAGCGCCGCGATATGGCCGCGGACCGTCAGCCCCGGATAGGTGTCGAGGGTTAAAGAAGCAGCTTGTCCGGACCGCATATGGGTCAGTTGTGTTTCGCGGAAATTGGCCACGACCCAAACGGTGTCCAGCGGGGTCAGGGTGACCACACCTGCGCCAGCCGCGAGGTACTGACCCTCAAATACCGTACGCTTGCCCAATGTTCCGGCAACGGGTGCGCGAATCACCGTGTGCTCGAGATCGATTTCGGCCAGTTGCAGAGAGGCTTGCGCCTGGACCAGATCCGCCTGCGCCTGTTCCCGTTGGGTGGCCAGCACGTCGATCTGCCCTTGCGCCTGCGCCAGCGTCGCGCGGTTGGCCTGCTCATTGGCGACCAGCGCCTTGTAGCTTGCAGTGGCCTGGTCGACCGTCTGCTGCAGACCCGCAGGCGTGGTGAGCAGGGAGCGGGCGCGGCCAAGCTGGATCCTGGCAAAATCGACATTTGCATCGGTGGCGTCCAACTGCGCCGCGGCCTGTGCGATCACCTTCTGCTGCTGCTGGGTCAGCGCCCCGATGTTGTCGAGCGCCGCCTGCTTGGAACGGATGACACCGGCGGCGAGCGCCACCTTGGCCTTGTAGTCGTCATCCTCGATCTGCAGGATCGGCTGCCCGGCCGCGACCGTCTGGTAGTCGACGACCAACAATTTACTAACGTAACCTGGCACCTTGGAACCGAGGGTGCGTAGATCGCCTGTGACATAGGCGTCGTCCGTGGTCTCGAAGCGACCGCCATCCACCCACCAGCTCCAGCCGACCGGCAGTGCGACGCTGGCAAGCAGGACGAGAACTGTGGCCGCTAAAAGAAACTCTACGGCACGCTTAAGTATTTGCCGGCTGCCATGCATTTCAACAGGCCCCACGGGGGGCGTTGATGGCGTGGCTTCTCGATTCCTCGTTTCGATCAATGCGGCGTCGTCGTTCATCTGCACCCGGCGTGCCGTTCGTGTCGAACAACGATAAGGAATGCGAGCACGATGGATCTCAGTCGTTCCTTTATCAAACGACGAGCCATAGGACCGCCTCGAGCATAAACGTCAGGAGCGCGAGTGCCGCGATCGACGCCAGATACAGCCCGCCGAACCACGAAAGTTTCCGCAAATACGGAGTCACGCTTCCCACCCATCATCAGGCGTCTTGCCGCGAAAGACGCGGTAGGCGAAGGCCGAATAGGCGAGCACGACCGGTGCGACGATTGCGGCGCCGATCAGCAGGAAGACATGGCTCAGCGTCGAGGACGCGGCGGCCCAGAGGCTGAGGCGGAAGGGCACGATGTCTGGAAAGATCGCGAAGCCGAGGCCTCCGATGCCCGCCACGAACAAGACGAGCGCCAGGGCAAAAGGACGGGCGTCCGAGCGGCCGCCGATCGCGCGGATCAACGAGGCTGCCGCGACGAGGAACAGGATGGCAAGGAGAGCGAGGGGCTCGTAATGCGCAGACCAGGCTGCCCTGATGCCCGGCTGCACGGATGCGGCTGCGACGCAGACGGCGATGGCAAGCCCCACGAAAACAGGCGTCGCACGGCGTAAGGTCCGTTCGGCGAAGATACGCAGGCGCGCCGTCGCCTTCAGATGCAGCCAGCCAGCACCAAGAACGACATAGCCGGTGAGCATCGCGACCGCGACAAGGAGAGCAAATGGCCGAAAAACGTCAAAGACACCCCCGCCGAACTGCTCGCCGTCGACCGTCACGCCCTGGATGAGGCCGCCCACAATCAAACCCTGCATCAGCGCCGCAACGATGGAGCCGAGGCCGAAAGCGATGTCCCACCTCCGCCGGCCCTGTTCGACCTGATAGCGGAACTCGAAGGAAACGCCCCGCAAGCCCAGCGCGAGCAGCATGACGATCAGCGGCAGGTAGAAGGCGGGCAGCAGGATGCCATAGGCGATCGGAAAGGCAGCGAGCAGCGCGACACCGGCCATGATCAGCCAGGTCTCGTTGCCGTCCCAGGTCGGCATGATCGAATAGACCATCCGGTCACGCAGGCTTTCGTCGGGCTGAGAGAGAAGCAAGGCGCCCACGCCGAGGTCGAAACCGTCGAGCATGACATAGAGCGCGAGCGCGAAGGCGGCGAACAGCGCGGAGAGAAGAGGCAGGTCCATGCCCGTCACTCCGCCGGCGCCGGGGCCGCGGCCCGATCGTTCATCACCTGAGGCCTCAAGGCGTGCTTAAGCGAGCCCGAAGCCTCGGTCTGTGCGGGCGCCGCTTCCGGACCGCGCCTGATCATGCGGAGAGCAAAGGCCAGGAAACCGGCCATGAAGAGCGCGTAGATGCACACGAACAAGATCAACGTCGACAGCAGCACGCCAGCCGGCATGGGCGAGACGGCATCCATCGTGCGCAGCATGCCGTAGATCACCCAGGGCTGACGCCCGGTCTCCGCCAGGTACCAGCCGCCGAGTGTCGCCAGGATTCCCGACGGCGCCATGATCACGAGGGCACGAAGGAACCAGCGTGTGGTGAACAGCCGTCCCTGCCAACGCAGCCAGAGCGATGCGACGCCCAGGCCGAACATGATGATGGCGATACCATACATCACCCGGAGCCCATAGAAGACCATGCCCATTTGCGGCTGGCGATCCGGCGGCGTGTTTTTCAGGCCTTCGATCCGGCCGTCGAGGCTGTGCGTCAGCCAGATGCTGCCGAGATAGGGGATGCCGAGGGCGAAGCGGTTGCGCTGGTGGTCCTGATCCGGGACGATGATCCAGTAATAGGGCGCGGGCGATTGCGACTGCTTTTCCCAGAAACCCTCGGCCGCCTGCATCTTGGCCGGCTGATACTGCAGCATCGTCCCGTAAAGGATATCGCCAAGGAAGACCTGCGCCGCGATGAGGATGGTCGCAAAGGCGGTGCCGAGCGAGACGGTTCGGCGCCCGAACGCTTCGTGTTTACCACGCAGCAGATACCACGCGCCCACACCTGCGACGAGGAAGGAGCCGGTAAGGTAGGCGGCCGTCAGCATATGCGGCAGCCGATAGAGCCACGACGGGTTGACGATAACCTTCAGCCAGTCGGTCACGACAACATGGCCGTTCTCGATGGCGACACCGTCGGGCGTCTGCATCCAACTATTGGCCGACAGAATCCAGGACGTCGACAGCAGCGTGCCGAGCGCAACCATGCAGGTGGCCAAGAAATGCAGCTTGGGCCCGACCCGGTGGAGACCGAACAGCATGATTCCGAGGAAGCCTGCCTCCAGGAAGAACGAGGTGAGAACCTCCAACGCGATCATCGGGCCGATAGCCGGTCCCGCCATCTGTCCGAACCGCGCGAAGCCAAGGCCGAATTCGAACGACAAGACGATCCCGGTGACGACACCGACGCCGAACGCCATCGCGAAGATGCCGAGCCAGAAGCGATAGATCTGGAGGTAGAGCGGGTCCTTGGTTTTCAGCCAGAGGCCTTCGACGATCGCCAGGAACATCGCGAGCCCGATCGAGATCGTCGGGAAAATAATGTGGAAGCTGACCGTGAAGGCAAATTGTACGCGCGCGATAATTGCCGGGTCGACAGTCATGGCCTCGTCTCCTCGGCTTGAGGACGTCTGAAGATCAGGATGGCCGATGCGGC
>CAYSTX010000277.1:0-4852 GCA_964434035.1 uncultured Acetobacteraceae bacterium | reverse complement strand
AACAAGGTCGACATGGTCGACGACCCCGAGCTCCTCGAGCTGGTGGAGATGGAGGTGCGCGAGCTCCTTTCATCGTATCAGTTCCCGGGCGACGACATTCCGATCATCAAAGGCTCGGCGCTCTGCGCGCTCGAAGGCAAGCAGCCGGAGATCGGGCATGACGCGGTCCTGGCGTTGATGGCCGAGGTCGACAAGTACATCCCGCAGCCGACCCGCGCGACCGACCGTCCGTTCCTGATGCCAATCGAAGACGTGTTCTCAATCTCCGGTCGCGGCACCGTGGTCACGGGCCGCATCGAGCGTGGCGTCGTGAACGTTGGCGACGAAGTTGAGATCGTCGGCATTCGCGCGACGACGAAGACGACGGTCACGGGCGTCGAGATGTTCCGCAAGCTGCTCGACCGCGGGGAGGCCGGCGACAACATCGGCGCCCTGCTGCGCGGCACGAAGCGCGAGGACGTGGAGCGCGGTCAGGTTCTGGCCAAGCCCGGCTCGATCACGCCGCACACCAAGTTCAAGGCCGAGGCGTACATCCTCACCAAGGAAGAGGGTGGCCGTCACACGCCGTTCTTCACCAATTACCGGCCGCAGTTCTACTTCCGCACGACGGACGTGACGGGTGTGGTGCAGCTGCCGGAGGGCACCGAGATGGTGATGCCCGGCGACAACGTGTCGATGGACGTCGAGCTGATCGCGCCGATCGCGATGGACGACGGGCTGCGCTTCGCGATCCGTGAAGGTGGCCGGACCGTCGGTGCGGGCGTCGTCGCCAGCATCACCGCCTAAGGCCTGCGCTGAAGCTTTTGGCCGGCCCGTCCCCGTGTGGGGCGGGCCGGCCGCTCTTTCCGACCGGAACTGGACCAAATGGATAACCAGAATATCCGCATCCGGCTCAAGGCGTACGATCACCGCGTGCTGGACAACAGCACGAAGGAGATCGTGAACACGGCCAAGCGCACGGGTGCGCGGGTTCGCGGCCCGATTCCGCTGCCGACGCATATCGAGCGGTTCACGGTCAACCGGTCGCCGCATGTCGACAAGAAGAGCCGCGAGCAGTTCGAGATCCGCACGCATCGCCGGCTGCTCGATATCGTCGAGCCGACACCGCAGACCGTGGACGCGCTGATGAAGCTCGACCTCGCGGCCGGCGTCGACGTCGAGATCAAGATCTGAGGTCCGCGCGATGCAAGTCCCCCAGCGAACCGGATTGATTGCGAAGAAAATCGGCATGACCCGCATCTTCAAGGATGACGGGACCCATGTGCCGGTGACCGTGCTGCACGTCGACGCGCTGCAGGTCGTGGCGCAGCGGACGCAGGAGCGTGACGGCTACACGGCCGTGCAGCTCGGCTGGGGCAACGCCAAGGCGCGCCGCGTCAGCCAGCCGAACCGTGGCCATTTCGCCGCCGCGAAAGTCGAGCCGAAGAAGAAGCTCGTCGAGTTCCGCGTCGCCGCCGACGCGCTGATCGAGCCTGGTGTCACGCTGTCGGCCGCGCATTTCACGGTCGGGCAGGTGGTCGATGTTTGTGGCACGTCGAAGGGCAAGGGGTTCGCGGGCGCGATGAAGCGCTGGAACTTCGGCGGCCTAGAGGCGAGCCACGGCGTGTCAATCAGCCATCGCAGCCACGGTTCGACGGGTAACCGGCAGGATCCGGGCAAGACCTTCAAGAACAAGAAAATGGCCGGCCATCTCGGCAACGAGCGCGTGACCACGTTGAACGTGCGGATCGCCGCCGTCGATGCGGAGCGCGGGCTGCTGATGGTGCGGGGTTCAGTGCCCGGCGCGCCGGGTGGATACGTGCTGGTGCGCGACGCGGTGAAGAAGGCGCGTCCGGCCGAGGCGCCGTTCCCGGCCGGCATCGCCACGGCGCAAGCCGCTGCTGCCGACGCGCCGACCGAAGGCTGAGGACGACGACGATGCAGATCGATATCAAAACGCTTGATAACGCGAACGCCGGCACCGCCGAGCTTCCGGACGCGATCTTCGCGCAGACGCCACGCGCCGACATCATGGCGCGCGTCGTTCACTGGCAGCTCGCCCGCCGCCGCGCCGGGACCCACAAGACCAAGGGCATGGGCGAGGTGTCCGGCACGACGAAGAAGCCGTATCGGCAGAAGGGCACAGGCAATGCGCGTCAGGGCAGCCTGCGCGCGCCGCAGTTCCGCACCGGCGGCGTCGTGCATGGCCCGGTCGTGCGCGACCACAGCTATGACCTGCCGAAGAAGGTGCGCCGTCTCGGGTTGATCTCGGCGCTGTCGCAGAAGCAGGCGGACGGCAAGCTGATCGTGCTCGACGCGGCGTCGGGCGGCGACGGCAAGACGAAGGCGCTGGCGACGCGGCTGAAGGCGCTCGGCTGGAAGGACGTTCTGATCGTCGATCGCGCGGTCGATGAGTCGTTCCTCCGCGCGAGCCGCAACCTGATCGGCATCGACGTGCTGCCGACGGTCGGCGCCAACGTCTACGACATTCTCAACCACGACCTGCTGGTGGTCACCACCGCCGGCGTCGAGGGTCTGACGGAGCGGCTGTCATGAGTGGCGCGACCGATACCAAGACGGCCGGCAAGCCCGGCAAGAAGACGATCTCGAAGGAGCGGATGTACACGATCATCCGCACGCCGGTCGTGACCGAGAAGGCAACGCTGCGGAGCGAGCAGGGACAGGTCGTGTTCCGCGTGTCGCTCGACGCAACGAAGCCGGAGATCAAGCAGGCGGTCGAGGCGTTGTTCGGCGTCACGGTGCTCGGCGTGAACACGCTGGTGCAGAAGGGCAAGACGAAGCGCTTCAAGGGACGCCCCGGCGTCCGTTCGGACGTCAAGAAGGCGTATGTCCGGCTTGCCGCCGGGCAGACGATCGACCTCACGACCGGTTTGTCGTGAGCAGAGAGCGCGGCAAGGCAGCACGACGATGGCACTGAAATCATTCAATCCGGTTACCCCGAGCCTGCGCGGAACGGTCCTGATCGACCGCTCCGAGCTGTGGAAAGGTAAGCCGGTCAAGGGCCTGACCGAGGGCAAGAACCACTCGGGCGGCCGTAACAACCATGGCCGCACGACCTCGTTCTTCCGCGGTGGCGGCCACAAGCAGTCGTATCGCGCGGTCGATTTCCGCCGGCGTAAACACGACGTGCCGGCGACGGTTGAGCGGCTTGAGTACGACCCGAACCGCACGGCGTTCATCGCGCTGATCAAGTACGCGGACGGCGAACTGTCCTACATCCTCGCGCCGCAGCGCCTGCGCGCGGGCGATCAGGTCGTGGCCGGTGCCCGTGTCGACATCAAGCCGGGTAACGCTATGCCGCTTGGCGCCATTCCGGTCGGCACGATCGTCCACAACATCGAGATGAAGCCCGGCGCGGGCGGCAAGATCGCGCGCGCCGCCGGCAACTACGCGCAGCTCGTCGGCAAGGACGCTGGCTACGCGCAGATCAAGCTGATGTCGGGCGAACTGCGCGTCGTCCGCGCCGAGTGCATGGCGACGATCGGCGCCGTGTCGAACCCCGACAATATGAACCAGAGCATCGGCAAGGCGGGCCGTTCGCGCTGGCTCGGCCGCCGGCCGCACAACCGCGGCGTCGTGATGAACCCGGTCGACCATCCGCATGGCGGCGGCGAAGGCCGCACCTCGGGCGGCCGGCATCCGGTGACGCCGTGGGGCAAGCCGACGAAGGGCTATAAGACGCGCGTCAACAAGCGGACGGATAGCCTGATCATCCGCCGCCGCAACAAGGGTAAGTAAGCGATGGCGCGCAGTATCTGGAAGGGGCCGTTCGTCGACGGCTACCTGCTGAACAAGGCCGAGGCGAGCCGGGCGTCGGGGCGGAACGAGATCATCAAGATCTGGTCGCGCCGCTCGACGATCCTGCCGCAGTTCGTCGGCCTCACCTTCGGCGTCTACAACGGCCACAAGTTCCTGCCCGTGCAGGTGACCGAGAACATGGTCGGCCACAAGTTCGGCGAGTTCTCGCCGACCCGGACCTTCACCGGGCACTCGGCCGACAAGAAGGCCAAGCGGGGCTGACATGAGCAAGCCGAAGCACCCACGCGGTCTCGCCGAGACCGAGGCGCAGGCGATCGTGCGCAACCTGCGCATCAGCCCGCGCAAGCTGAACCTCGTCGCTGGTCTCATCCGAAACCAGCCGGCCTCGGCCGCCGTCGCGACGCTGACCTTCAGCAAGCGCCGGATCGCGGGTCAGGTTCGGAAGGCTTTGGAGAGCGCGATCGCCAACGCCGAGAACAACCATCAGCTCGACGTCGATCGGCTGTTCGTCACGCGCGCCGAGGTCGGGCGCGCTATCGTGATGAAGCGCTTTCATGCGCGTGGCCGCGGCAAGGCGTCGCGGATCGAGAAATGGTTCAGCCACCTCAAGATCGTGGTGGCCGAGCGCGCGCCCGAGGCGAGCGCGGGCAGCGAGCGAGAGGCGGCATAGTATGGGTCACAAGGTCAATCCGATCGGGCTTCGGCTCGGCATCAACCGCACGTGGGACAGCCGCTGGTTCGCCGGCGGTGACTACGCGAAGCTGCTGCATGACGACCTGAAGCTGCGGACGCATCTGCAGACGAAGCTGAAGGGCGCCGGCGTGTCGCGCGTCGTGATCGAGCGGCCGGCGAAGAAGCCGCGCGTGACGATCTACGCCGCGCGTCCGGGCGTCGTGATCGGCAAGAAGGGCCAGGACATCGAGGTGCTCCGCAAGGATCTCACCAAGATGGCGAAGGCCGAGGTCGCGCTGAACATCGTCGAGATCCGCAAGCCCGAGATCGACGCGACGTTGGTTGCTGAGAATATCGCGCAGCAGCTCGAGCGCCGCGTTGCCTTCCGCCGCGCGATGAAGCGCGCGGTGCAGTCGGCGAT
>CAYSTX010000276.1:0-4895 GCA_964434035.1 uncultured Acetobacteraceae bacterium | reverse complement strand
TGGGTTACCCCTGGGGTGTCGCTGGCCTACCCCAGATTGGACGCACGTACTAACCCGGGAGCGAATCCGGCGCCCGTGAGCGAATTTCCGCCCAAAGTCCGATTTCGGCGGATCTGACCCTATCGGCCTCGGCGCAGCAGTCCTACGCTGCCGGCGGACGCTACCGAGCCACTCGGCCCGAACGTGGTCGCGACCCCGCGCGCGCGGACGCTGCCGGCGTGGGCGAGCAGGCGCCGCATGCTCTTCGTGAGCCGGATGTCGAGTTGCTCAGAGCGGCCGGCGGCGAGGATGAATAGCGCCGATCCGAGTCTGGCTCCCTGCCGTAGGCGCTTGTCTCTCGCGTGCGGGTCCGCCAGCGTGCTCAGCACGACGTCGCCGCGACAGTCTGCGCCCCCGGCCGGGCACTGGAGCATCACCCGGATCGAGCCGCGACCGCCGAAGCGCGGATTCGAGATCACGAGCTTCGGAACCGGCGGCGCCCCGGCGTTGGCGCTGCCCATGGTCGGCGTCGCGGCGGGGGTCGGGCCGGCCGTCACGGTCGTCGGCGTGGTCGGAGGTCCGCTCGAGCTCGGCGCAGCAGCGGTGACATCGATCGCGGCCGGGGACGAGGTCTTGCTGGCGCCGGCGTCGACGATCGTGACCGACGCCGCGTAGCGGGCCGGAGCCGCGAATCTATGGCTGGCGCTGACATCGAATTGGGTGCCGGCGGCAGCGACCGTCGCGGCCGTCGGTGTCGAGCCGTCGCCCCAATCGACGGTCGCGGTGAAGTCGGCGACCGTGGCGCCCGGGTTGGCGTCGCCGAACGTCGCGACCGTCCCGGTGATCGCCTCGCCCTCTACGCCGCGCAGTGATCGCGCCGGGCCGGCAGCGACCGGGGCGTCGTCGACGGTAGCGCTGCCGGTGTCCGAGGCCTGGTCGAGCAGCGGCCCGTTGACGTGGAGCATGTAGCTGCGGTTAGCGGCGTCGCTCGCGGTCTCCTCGGCGAACGTGCGTGCCTGATTGCCGGGCACCGAGATGACGAAGTTGCACGCCGATCCCGACGCGGCCGTGACGGTCGCCGGCGATGCGGACGTCGCGTCGCCCCAGGTCACCGTCGCGGAATAGCTCGACGCCGAGCAGAACACGAGCCCGTCGCCGCTGAACTCGCCGATCTCGGCGCCGTAGCTGGCGCCCTCGACGGCATGCAGCGAGGCGCTCGTGATCGTCAGCGCGGAGGCCGCTTGCGCGCCGGCGCACAGCAGCGTCGCCGCTGTGAGCAGCGTCGCCACGGCTAGCTGGAGCCGCCGGGCCGCGCGCGGCGCGTCGTGGTTGCTCGGCTCCCTCGGAAGCTGCTCGTAGCGGTTCACAGGCACTGTCGGGCCGCGGATTGTGTCAGCCGCCGCCGTCAGGAAGTGCCGCTTTTGGCGCAGGCCTACTCTGCGTGCACGCCGAACTCGACGGCGACGGTGACGCCGGATTGGCCGCTCGCGAGGCGTGCGGGCACCGCGAGCGCCACTGCCACCGCCGCGTCCCGAAACTCCGGCGTTCCCATGGTCGCTCGGTGCGTCGGCGATCGCAACCAGCCGGAGACAATCGCGTTCGGCGTCACGGCGCTCCCGGCAAGATCCGGATCGGTTGGGTCATACGTGCCCCAGGCCAGGTCCTCACCGACCAGGTACCGGCGCCCGGGCGTGACGTAACCGCTGTCGAAGCCGCGCTGACGCACGCTCTCACCGCCGGGGCTCGTGTGGCCGAAGTAGTCGCCCGCGAGCATGTCCTCGACGTGATGCTGTGCGGCGGCGAGCAACTGGGCGTTCCCGTCCAGAGCGCCCAGCTGCGCCTGGGCACGCTGTTGGTTGATCACGCAGAGCAGCGCGCCACGGAACTCATCGATGTTCTGGCGGCTGGGCGCGGCGTCGGCGCCGGGGCACGTCGCGCCGAGCTGTGCCGGGGGATTTGGTGGGGAAAGCGTTCCGCTGCCGCCGCTCGCAGCGTCGTCCGCTCCCGAGGGCGGGCTCGGCTCGACCACCAGCGAGGGACGTGGCTTTGGCCGATGAGGTTTGCTGGGGCCGCCGCGGTGATGCCGGGCCGCCGCCGGCGCTGCTGCGCAACAAACCACAAGCGCCGCGAGCGAAATGCCGCGCACGACCCTGCGCGATGCCCCCGCGGTCGCCACTACGGGAGCATATAGGCGCTGTTCGCGGCGGATGTGACCCTCGATTTACAACGTCAGGGCGCGACCGTGAAGCCGATCCGCACCGCAAACGGGTCGTAGTTCATACCGGGCCCGCCCGCCCGCACGAGCAGCACGTGATGCCCTGGGCGCAGACGCCGAAGGTGAAACGGCCGTCCGGGCGGGCAATCGCGCGGCAGCGCGTGGTCGATCCGGCACTCGAATGTCGTCGCGCGCGGGTCGTCGGCGCGAAGCTGGACGAGCGGACGGCGATCGCGCGAGCGCAACGCCGGTGCGCGCTCGATCGTTCCGGTCGGAGGAGCGAGCAGGCGCAGGAACACGTTCTGCGTGCCGCGCGGATCCTGGGTCAGGTTCAGCGCCGTCGAGCTGAACGCCGCGACCGATCCGTCGGCAGAGAGCACCGGCCGCTGAAGCAGCTGCTTCACCTGCTCGGCCGTTGGGGCCGCGCCACCCGGAGCCACGTCGATCACCGACGTCGCGTTGAGCTCGATGTCGCGGACGAACACGTTCTCGCGCGGCCCTCCGCCGACCGCCAGATTGTGCGCGAACGACTCGAACGCGATGAAGCGGCCATTCGGGGTGATATACGGCGCGAAGCTGTCGTTGTTGCCCTCGAACCCGGCGTTGTTCTCGCTTACCAGCGTGGTCGTGTGGGCCACGCGGTCGCGGACGAACACGTCGGTGCTGCGGTTGACGTCGCTGGCGACGAGGTTCGTCGCGTCGGAGTCGAAGGCGACGAAGCGGCCGCCGGCGCTCAGCGACGAGATCTGATGAAAAGGCGCCCGCACCGCCCGGTTTTGCTCCGCACCTGCGCTTGACACGCTGACGCGCTCGGTCGTGTTGCTGGCCAGCAGCCGCACGTAGACGTCCTCCTGACCGGCCCGCGCGCGTCCGGGCACGAGGTTCCCAGCGCTGGAGTCGAAGCTGACCACACGTCCGTCGGCGCTGATCGCCGGGTTGCTCGAGGGAGCGTTGGGATCGGCGCCACCGACGCCGACGCTGACGCGCGACGTGGTTCCCGCGACCAGGTCGCGAAGGAAGATCTCGGGCTGGTGGCTGCGATCGCCTGGGACGAGATTGGTAGCCGAGGAGACGAACACGACGTAGCGGCCGTCGCCGGAGATCGTAGGCGCCGACGAGGGGCCGTTGGCCTGCGACCCATCGGCGGCGACGCTCACGCGAGCGATGGGCCCGGCGCCATGCTGGACGAACACGTCGCTGACGCCGTTGGAGTCGCCGGCGACGAGGTTCGACGCGCTCGATTGGAATGCGATGGTGCTCCCGTCGGCCGAGATCGCCGGGCTGCCCGAGTCGCCGTTGGCGGGCCCCCTGAGCCCGATCGAGACCAGCCGGCGCTGCCCGGATAGGTTGTCGAAGACGTAGACATTGCGCGCACCACTCACTTCGGTTGCTACGAGGTTCGTGGCCGCGGAGTCAAACGCGATGAAGCGGCCCGACGCCGAGACGGCGGGATTGGCGCTCGCCCCGTTTGCCAGCCCGCTGTTGGGCGGCGCCGAGACCTGGAATGTGCGCTCCGGCAGCGAGGTCGCCAGTGCGCTGCCCGTGACGATCAGTGCCGCACAGACTCCCATGCCGACCAGGCTCGCGTGCCCGGTCAAGCGTTGCCTTCGCCCCGCGGAGCTCACCCGCTGGTCGGCTGTCGGCCCGGAGCGCCGGAGCGCTGTGTTGGCCTGGTCTGCGAGGTGTGGCGCGGCGGCGTGGCGTGTTCCGGCGCGGCGGGTGCGTGATGTGGCGGTGGCGGCGCGACGGTGACGGGCGCCCGCGGCGTCGTCACGGGCGGCGCGACCGCGTGCGGCGCGGGCGTCGAATTCGCGGCTGGCGTGCGCGATGCGACAGGTCGCGGCTGTGCGCGGTGAGCCGTTCGCCGGCGGGCCGCGTGGCGCGGTCCTGCCGGTTTCGCGCCCACCGCTGGGTGTGCGGCCGGCGCCGGCCTGGCGGTGGCAGCGATCGGCGCTGTCGGGTTGGCAGCGGGCGCGGCGCCGGACGGCGTGATCGCCGGGCGGCTGGGTGAGGACTGAAACACTCCGGCGATCGCGAGCGCCACGACCAGGCTGACCGCCACGACGCCGAGCGGAAGGCCGAAGCGCAGCAGCGGCGTCGGAATTGCGGTCTCATCGAGCGGCGGCGCGGCGGTCTGTGCAGCGGGGCCGTCGATCGGCGGCGCGGCGGTCTTCGCAGCGGGGCCATTGATCGGCGGCGCGGCGGTCTCCGCAACGAGCCATGCCTCCGGGGCAAGCGCGGTTGTGGCGGCCGTCGCGTCTGCGCTCGGCTTCGCGGCGGCGGCCTGCGCCGCCGGGCTCAGCCATTCGGTCGCGCTTGTCGGGTCACTGGCGGGCGTCGGCGACCGCGTGCCCGTCTCGAGATGGTCCGGCAGCCAGCTTGCCGGCGTGGTGACCGACGGGACGGCGGCCGCAGTGCGCGACGCATTGACCGGTAACCATCCCTCGCCCTCCCCGACGGTGGTCGCCGCGGGGCTCTCGCCCGGTCCAGGCGCATCGCCCGCGCTCAGGTACGGCGCCGGCGAAGGATCTCGCTGCCGGCGAGCGATCATCTCGGCGAGCTTAGGGAACAAGAGCCGGCCCAGCGCCGATTACAACCCGCGGCGGCCGAACACGTGCGGCGCCGTGCGCAGCAGCGCCTTGATGTCCCCCCACAGGCTCCAGTTGGCGATGTAGAGATAGTCGATCTTGACCATCTCGTG
>CAYSTX010000275.1:0-4922 GCA_964434035.1 uncultured Acetobacteraceae bacterium | reverse complement strand
GGTATGCGGGGCGCGGGTGGACGGCTTGGGCGGGCGCGGCTGCTGGGGCGGCTTGCCGCGACCGTCTGCGTCTCTGGCCACATTGCGCGCCGCCTTGCCGCCGACCTGCCGCGCGCCCGGAAGCCGCTGGTCCTGCCGAACCCGATCGATCTGTCGTCCCTGCCGATCCCGCGCCCCGCCGCCGAACGAGACCGGACCGTTCTGTTCGCGGGCCGCGTGGTCGCTGACAAGGGGGCGGATTTGTTCGTCGCCGCCTGGGCCCGCGCCGCTCCGCGCCTCCCGGGGTGGAAGGCGGTAATCCTTGGCGCCGACCGGTTTCGCGACGATAGCCCCGAAACGCCCTATCTCGCCGCCCTCCGCCTCGATGCCGCCTCCGCCGGGGTCGCACTGCTCGGCTATCGGCCTCACGAAGCCGTCCTCCACGCGCTGGCCGAGGCGGCGATCGCGGTCGTGCCCAGCCGGTGGGAGGAGCCGTTCGGCCTTGCCGCGCTGGAGGCGATGGCGTGCGGCGCGGCCCTGATCGCATCCCCGCGCGGCGGGCTGCCGGAGGTGGTGGGGGAGGCGGCGCTGCTGGTCGATCCGGCCGATACCGGCGCCTTCGCCGACGCGATCGTCGCCCTCGCCGAGGACCCGGCAGGGCGCGCCGCGCTGTCCGAGGCCGGGCGGGCGCGGGCGGCGTCGTTTGGGCTTGATGCAATCGGACCGCGCTTGGCAGCAATGCGCCGGACGGTCCTGGCCGATTGGCCGTGCCGCCGGCCGCCGCCTATATGGAAGCGCGAACCGACGGGAGCCCGAAATGCCTGATACGCAGACCGCAACGACGACCCAAATCCCGGTCACCGTGCTGACCGGGTATCTCGGGGCCGGCAAGACGACGCTGCTCAACCGCATCCTGAGCGAAAACCACGGCCGCAAATACGCCGTCGTAATCAACGAGTTCGGCGAGCTTGGCGTCGACAACGACCTCGTTGTCGATTCGGACGAAGAAGTGTTTGAGATGAACAACGGATGCGTCTGCTGCACCGTGCGCGGCGATCTTATCCGCATCGTCGGCGGCCTGATGCGCCGGCGAGACCGGTTTGACGGCATCATCATCGAAACGACCGGCCTCGCCAATCCGGCGCCCGTCGCGCAGACCTTCTTTGTCGACGACACCGTCCGCGAGCGGACACGGCTCGACGCGATCGTGACGGTGGTCGACGCGAAGCACCTGCCTGCCCGCCTCGACGACAGCCCCGAGGCGGAGGAGCAGATTGCGTTCGCGGACGTGATCGTGCTGAACAAGACCGACCTCGTGACGCCGGAGGAACTCGCCGCTGTCGAGAGCCGCATTCGCGGCATCAACCGCTCGGCCGTGATCCACCACACCGAGCGCGCCGCCCTTCCGATTGCCGACGTGCTTGATCAGGGCGCGTTCGACCTCAACCGCGTGCTCGAGCACAGCCCGGATTTCCTCGAGGACGATTCGCACGAGCACAGCGACGCGGTCAGCAGCATGAGCTTCGAAGTGTCGCGCCCGATCGACCCCGAGCGGTTCAATGGCTGGATGGGGCCGCTGCTCGCCGAGCGCGGCGGCGACTTGCTGCGGACGAAGGGCATACTTGCCTATCCCGGCGAGGATCGGCGTTTCGCGTTTCAGGCGGTGCATATGATCGCCGACGGCGCCTTCGTCGGGGAGTGGCCAGACGGTGATCCGCGGCGGTCGCGCATCGTCTTCATCGGCCGCAACCTCAACCGTCCGGTGCTGCGGCGCGGGTTCGAGGCGTGTCAGGTCGGATGAGCGCGACCGACGCGCCAGCCGGGTTTCCGGAGTTCCTGATCGGCACGCGCGGCCGGACGCGCGAACTCGGCGCCTATGTCGTCGCCGCCTGCTTTTCCGCCGACGGCACGCTCTGCGCCTTCGCGCTCGGCGACGGCACAGTGCGGCTTGCCACCGTACGAGGTCCGGATGCCGAATGGCAAACGGTTGCCGCGCATGACGGTGCGGCGATGGCGCTAGCCCCGGACCCGGCAGGCGGCTTCATCAGCGGCGGCGACGATGGCCGCCTTGTCCGCATCGGACGTGACGGCGCGGTCCATGAGATCGCACGCTTTGGCTCGAAATGGGTGGAGCATGTCGCGACGCACAGCGACGGCGGCGGCCGTGGCGTCATCGCGTGCGCGGTCGGCCGCGCCGTGCATGTCTTCGACGCGGCGGGCCCTAAGCTCAAGGAGCTCGCGCATCCCTCGACCGTCTCTGGACTGGCGCTTGATGCGAAGGGTAAACGGATCGCGGCGGCGCATTATAATGGCGCAAGCCTCTGGTTCGTTGCCGCCAAGACCGATTCGCCGCGTCTGCTCGTTTGGAAAGGAAGCCATACCGGAATCGTGATCAATCCCGACGGCGATAGCGTGGTGACATCCATGCAGGAGAACGCGCTGCATGGGTGGCGCCTCTCCGACGGGCAGCACATGCGCATGAGCGGCTATCCGGGGAAGACACGGTCGATGTCCTTTTCGCGGACCGGCAAGTGGCTCGCGACATCGGGCGCGGACAGTATTGTTATCTGGCCGTTCTTCGGCGGCGGGCCGATGGGCAAGGCGCCAACGGAGCTTGCCGGCGGCGACAACACCCTCTGCCACGCCGTCGCCTTCAACCCGCGCGAGGACCATTGTGTCGGGGGCTTCGCGGATGGTCTGGTCGTCCTCGTGGACCCGGCCCGCTCGCGCGTCGTTCCGGTCGCACCCCCTGGTACCGGCAGTGTTGCGACGCTCGGCTGGAGCACAGATGGAGGCTACCTCGCCATCGGCGGCGAACAGGGGTTCGCTGCGATCGTTGATTTCACCGCACGGAGTTAAGCTTTGACGAATATGATCGAAACGGACGGAATGCGGATGCCGAAGCTTGGTCTCGGCACATTCCGCGTCCAGGGCGATGCCTGCCGTGCCGCGGTCGAGAGCGCGCTGTCGCTGGGCTACCGTCACATCGACACCGCCGAGATGTATGCGAACGAAGACGCGGTCGGTGCTGCCCTCGCAACCGCCGGCCTCCCGCGCGACGCTCTGCACGTGACGACGAAAGTGTGGTGGCAGAACCTCGAACCCACCGCGATGCGCGCGGCGGCCGAGCGGAGCCTGGCCGCGCTCCGGCTCGCGTATGTCGATCTCTATCTGATCCATTGGCCGGCGCCCGACATGAACTTGCCGCAGGCGATCGAGGCGCTCATCGGCGTCCAACAGGCCGGGCTCGCGCGGCATATCGGCGTGTCGAACTTTCCGTCGGCGATGCTGCGCGATGCGGTTAGCGTCGCGGCGCGCGCCGGCGCGAAACTCGTCTGCGATCAGGTCGAGTACCACGTCCTGCTCGCGCAGCCGGCGGTGCTGCGCGCGACGCGGGAGGCGGGTGCGGTGCTGACCGCCTACGCGCCGCTCGCGCAGGGACGGCTCGCCGAATATCCGTCGCTCGACAAGATCGCGCATAAGCATGGCGCAACGCCCGCGCAGGTCGCGCTGAAATGGTTGCTCGATCAGGACGGCGTCGCCGCCATCCCGAAGGCCGCGCGGCCGGAAAGTCAGGCGGCCAATCTCGGCGCGCTGAAAATCACGCTCGACGACGCGGACCGCGCCGCCATCGCCGCGCTGCCGAAGGATCAGCGGTTCGTCAAACCCGGCTTCGCCCCGGCGTGGGATCCGCCAGCCACATGACCCGCGCGCGGCGCGCCGGAGCCGTGCCGCTGCCGTCCGCTTTCGCACTCGGCTTTCTGGCAGGCGGCGGCGAGATGGGCGAGTTGATAAGGGCCCATGACTGGGCGGCAACGCCGCTCGGCCCGCCGGAGACGTGGCCGGCCAGCCTGCGAATGTCGGTGCGGCTAATGCTCAGCACGCATCACCCGATGGCGGTGCGCTGGGGGGCGGAACTGATTCAGCTCTACAACGACGCCTATAGCCACTTAATCGGCGCCGAAAAGCGGCCTGGGCTGCTCGGCCGCGCGGTGCGGGACACCTGGCACGAGACCTGGTCCCTCCTTGGGCCGGAGATGGAGTATGTGCTCGGCGGCAACGGCAGTATCTGGCGCGAAAACGTCCTCATTCCGATCGTTCGCAACGGTGCGCGGTGCGACGTCTGGTGGACCTATGGGTATTCGCCGATCGACGACCCAGCTTCGCCGAACGGGGTTGGCGGCGTGCTCGTGATTTGCAGCGACGTCACCGCGCAGATGGTGGCGCGGCGCGAGCAGGCGGTGCTGCTCGAACTCGGCGACCGACTGCGCGACGAGTACGAACCGCAGCGCGTGCTGACGGTTGCGGCGGAAACTTTATTGGCCGCGCTCTCCGCCGCGCGGGTCACCTGCATCGACATGACCGAGGCGGACGCGGTGTCGATCGACGCGTGCTGCGCGACCGGCCTGGCGCCGTTGCTCGGCCGCCATCCACGCGCGCTGCTCGGCGATGCGCTCATTGCCACGCTCGCGGAGGGACGGGTCGTTAGCATTCCCGATCTCGACGCCGCGGGACCGGATTCGTGTCAGCACCGGCCGGGCGCGCGTGCGTCACTCGCGGTGCCGCTGCTGCGCGGTGGCGTGCTGTCGACGGTCGTGCTGATCGACCACGACGTGCCGCGCGACTGGCAGGAACACGAAAGTCGCCTGCTCCGCGTCGTTACCGAGCGGACGGGCGATGCGCTCGACCGCGCGCGAGCGCTGGTCGCGCAGCGGGCGGGGGAGGCGGAGGCACGGCGAATGTCCGACCTCCTCGAGGCAATCGGTGCCTCATCGCCCGATCCGATCTATGCCAAGGATCGTACGGGCAGGATTCTGTACGCGAACCCGGCAACGCTCGCCGTACTTGGCCGACAAGCGGCCGAGGTTATCGGCAAGAACGCGGTCGATCTGGCAGACGACGCGGCCACGGGGCAGGCGCAGCTCGAAAGCGACCTTCGCATC
>CAYSTX010000274.1:0-4940 GCA_964434035.1 uncultured Acetobacteraceae bacterium | reverse complement strand
GTCTTCACGACGCCGAGCCGCTTCATGCAGGAGCACTTCATCACCTGGGGGCTCGATCCGGCGCGCCTGCATCACGTCTCAAACGGACAGCGCGACTACGCGGAAGGCGTCGCCCGGCCGGTCACGCATGCGGACGAGGCGGGTGAGAAGCCGAAGCGCAACCGCTTCGGCTTCTTCGGCCAGATGGTCGACAACAAGGGTGTTTGGCTCATTCTCCGCGCGGTCGATCAGCTGCGGGCCGAGGGCTTCGATGACTTCGTCGTCGAAATCAACGGCGACAATCTGCGCTATGCGTCAGAGGCGCGGCGGACCGAAGTCGAGGCATTCCTCGCCGCCGAAGCCGAGCGTCCCGTCGATGAGCGGCGCGTTGTTTTCAACGGTTCCTATCACGTCGATCAGCTCGCGGCCCGGATGGCGCGCGTCGATTGGTGCATCGTGCCGTCGGTGTGGTGGGAGATTTTCGGGCTGGTGATTTCCGAAGCCTGGATGTTCGGCCGCCCAGTGATCGCATCGAATGTCGGCGGCATGAAGGAGCGGATCACCGACGGGGTCGACGGTCTGCACTTCGAAGTCGGCGACGCCCGCGCGCTCGCCCGCACCATGCGCCGCGCCGCCACCGAGCCGGGCCTCTGGGAGCATCTATCAGCCGGCATCACGCCGCCGCCGAGCCGGACGCATATGGTGGACGGCTATCTCAGCCTCTATCGCGCCGACCCCGCTCGCGCGCAGAGCCGCCTGGCCGCCGACTGACGGATCATCCGCGGGCGACGACTTCGATCGACGTCAGCCCGGCCGCCAGTAGCGCGAGCAGCTCCCGGCGCGGCAGCGCGATGCAGCCTTCGGTCGGCGACAGATCGGGGCGTGCGACGTGCAGGAAGATCGCCGAGCCGCGGCCGCGCACGACCGGCTGATCGTTCCAGCCGAGAACGCCGATGACATCGTATAGCTCGTCGTCACGCCACAGCGCCTCATGCCGCCCCGCGTACGGCAGCCGCACCAGTCGGTTGTACGCAGCGTCATCCGGGTCGTCGCACCAACCATCCTGCGGTGCGAGCAACGCAACCGGCACGGCGGCGCGTGGTGGCGGGCTTACGCGGTCGGCACGGTAGAAAACACGGCGGAGGGGCAGCAGGCCGCACGGCGTCGCGCCGTCGCCCTCCTCCTTCGCCGCCGGATCGCGCACGCCGCCGCGCCCGATCGCGACGCGCGCGGCGAACCCGCCCATCGTCAGCACGCCGTCCGGCCGCAGCAGCGCGGTCGTCATCACGCGCTGGCAGCTTTGCGTCGCGGCGCGCGGGCCGGCGCGGGATCGATTTCGACCGCGACCGGGACGTGATCCGACCCGCGCGGCCAGTCGCGCGCGTCCTTCAGCACGCTGTGGCGGACGAGCTTGCCGACGAGATCGTCTGAGACCCAGATGTGATCAAGCCGCCGCCCGCGATTGGACGCGCGCCAGTCGCGATTGCGATACGACCACCACGTGAACAGCTTCTCATCGGACGGCACGAAATGCCGCACAGCGTCGACGAAGCCGCCCTCGCGCCATGCATCGAGCCGCGTCGTCTCCTCGGGCGTGTGGCTGACGACGTCGAGGAGCTGCTTGTGGCTCCAGACGTCATGCTCACCGGGCGCGATGTTGAGGTCGCCGACCAGGACCACCCGCTCGTTGCGCGCCCGCCCGGCAAACCACGCCCGCGCCTCGTCGACGAAATCGAGCTTGTGGGCGAACTTCACGTTGGCCTCGCGATCCGGCACGTCGCCGCCCGCCGGCACGTAGAAATCGTGCAACTCGATCGGCGCACCCTGCGGTGGCTCGACCAGTACGGCGGCGTGCCGGCAATCCTCCCGCCCGCACCAATCGGGCGCCGCCTCCGGCAGCGGCGTGATCGGCAGGCGGGACAGGATCGCGACGCCGTTGTAGCCCTTCATGCCCCGCCGCAGCACGTGCGGGTAACCGAGCGCCTCAGGCACGGCGTCCGGGAACAACTCGTCGGGGACCTTGGTTTCCTGCAGACAAATCACGTCCGGATCGACCGCGTCGACCAGCTTGTCGAGTAGGCTCGCCCGCAGACGGAGCGAGTTGATGTTCCACGTCGCGATCCGCATGGGCCGGCTCAGACGAGACGCGTGCTGACCGTGCCGACGCCCTCAACACGCCCCTCGAGCACATCGCCGCGCACGCACGCCGCGACGCCTTCGGGCGTGCCGGTGAAGATCAGGTCGCCGGGCGCCAGTGTGATCAGCCGAGACAGGTAGGCGATCGTCTCCGGGATGCTCCAGATCATCTTGTCGAGCGTCGTCGACTGCCGCACTTCGCCATTGACGCGGAGTTCGAGCGCGCCGCGCTCCGGATGGCCGCAACGGGCGACGGGCACGAGCTCGCCGATCGGCGCGCTATGGTCGAAGCCCTTCGCCATGTCCCACGGCTTGCCGGCCTTCTTCGCCTCCGCCTGCAAGTCGCGCCGCGTCATGTCGAGCCCGGCGGCGTAGCCCCAGACGTGGCGTAGCGCATCGGCCTCGGCGATGTCGGCGCCGCCGGTTCCGATCGCGCAGACCAGTTCCATCTCATGGTGCAGGTCGTGCGTTACCGTCGGGTACGGCATCGGCGCGCCACCGGTGACGACGGCGTCGGCGGGCTTGGCGAAGAAGAACGGCACTTCCCGGTCCGGGTCGCCGCCCATCTCGCGCGTATGCGCCGCGTAATTGCGGCCAACGCAGAGGATGCGACGGACCGGAAAGAGGCCGCCGCCGGCAACCGGAATGGCCGCCTGCGGCGGGGGTGGGATGACGAAGTCGGCCATGACGGCTCCTTAGGTGCGGATAGAGGGGGGACTCGAAACGGGGACTAAAGACATGCAGACAGTAGCGGCGGCAGGCGGCCGCCGATAGAAGCGGCGTCCCATGGTGCACCTCCAAAAACTCGCGGTCGGCATCCGTGACATCGCGCATCTGCGCGACGTGCAGGCCGCCCGCGCCGCGCTCAACCCGCCGCTACGCCATCACACGCGGAATTCGCCGAAACGAACGGCCGAGATCACCGATGGCGGGTCGATGTACTGGGTGATCGCGGGCGCGATGATCGTGCGCCAGCGCATCCTCGGCTTCCGCCCGGGCGCCTGGGACGACGGAACGCCGGGGACAGCGATCCTGCTCGATCCGGTCCTGGTGCCGGTCGCGGCAAGGCTCGTGCGGCCGTTTCAGGGCTGGCGGTACCTGCAAGCCGCCGACGCGCCGCCCGACCTGTCCGCCGACGCCCCGCCGGACGGGGCGGCCGAGATGCCGCCCGCGCTCCGGCGGGAGTTGCGGTCGCTCGGACTGCTTTAGGCCGCGCTCACTCCGCCTGCTCCGCGCCGATCGACTGATGCGCGGCGAGGCATGCCATATCGACGATCTGGCTCACCGACGCATCGAGCCCGACGATCTGCACCGGATGCTCAAGCCCGATCAGCAGCGGCCCGATCGTCGTGCCGTCGCCGAGCCGTGACGCGAGCCGCGAGACGATGTGCGAGGAGTGCAGCCCCGGCATCACCAGCACGTTCGCTGCGCCCGTCAACCGGCAGAACGGGTAGAGCGCGCGCAGGCTTGGGTCGAGCGCCACGTCCGGCGACATTTCGCCGTCGTATTCGAAATCGACCGACCGCGTATCGAGAAGCCCGACCGCCTCACGCATTGCGTGCCCGAGCGGGTTCATCGGGTCGCCGAATGTCGAGTGCGACACCAGCGCGACACGCGGTTCATGACCGAGCCGCCGAGCCGTGGCCGCAGCTCCGATCGCGATTTCGACCAGCTGTTCCGGGCGCGGCCGCTCATGGATCAGCGTGTCGGCGATGAAGATCGTCGAGCCGCGCATCCCGACCAGCAGCGTCAGGCCAAACGCGACCGTGCCCGGCGCCTGTTCGATCGCGTGGCCGACATCGTCGAGGCAGACGGCGGTCGAACGGGTCAGACCCGTCACCATCGCGTCGCCATCGCCGGTCGCGACCATGCAGGCGGCGAAGACGTTGCGGTCCTGGTTGACCATGCGCTGACAGTCGCGCGCCATGAAGCCGCGCCGCTGTAGCCGGCGATACAGGAAGTCGGCGTAGCGACGGTTGGCGCCGGAGAGGCGCGCGTTCTGGATCTCGATCCCCTCGACGATGCCGAGGCCGAGCGTTTCCATCACCCTCTGCACCCGGTCCTCCCGCCCGATCAGGATGGGAGTGCCGTAGCCGGCGTTGCGGAAGGCGACGGCGGCGCGCACGACCTTTTCCTCCTCGCCCTCGGCGAAGACGACGCGGCGGGGTGCCGCGCGCACGCGCTCGCTGATGGCGTCCATCGCGTTGGCGGTCGGGTCGAGACGGCCCGACAGTTCGCGCGCGTAGCGGCGAAGGTCGATCAAGGGCTTGCGCGCAACGCCACTGTCCATCGCCGCCCGCGCAACTGCCGGCGGCAGCCACGCGATCAGCCGCGGGTCGAACGCGTTCGGAATGATGTAGTCCGGCCCAAACGTCAGCCGGCCGCCCGACGCGCGATGCACCTCATCAGGCACGTCCTCGCGCGCGAGCCGCGCCAGCGCTTCGGCCGCCGCGATCTTCATCGGCTCGTTAATCGTGGTCGCCCGCACATCGAGCGCGCCGCGGAAGATGTAGGGGAAACCAAGAACGTTGTTGACTTGGTTCGGATAGTCGCTGCGCCCGGTCGCGATGATCGCGTCGGCCGACACCGCGCGCGCCTCTTCGGGGGTGATCTCCGGGTCGGGGTTGGCCATCGCGAAGATGATCGGCCGCGCCGCCATCGTCCGCACCATGTCCTGCGTCAGCGCACCCTTGACCGACAGGCCGAAGAAAACGTCCGCCCCCTCGATCGCCTGCGATAGCGTGCGCGCGTCGGTGACGACGGCGTGCGCCGACTTCCACTGGTTCATGCCCTCGGTGCGGCCCTCATAGATGACCCCCTTGGTA
>CAYSTX010000273.1:0-4962 GCA_964434035.1 uncultured Acetobacteraceae bacterium | reverse complement strand
CCGGAAACGGCACCAGCAGCGCGTTGATCCCGCACGCAGGGACGGAGCGCCGCGCGGGTTCCGGCTGGTCGTGCGCAAGCCGCACGGGCGATGAACCGGCTCTGTTACATTAACTTCTGGCGGCCACGGCAGCTTTGGGTTGCCGTCGCGATTAGCCAAGTAGTCCGAACAGCTTATTGATAAACCGGACCTCGACTGCAGCGTCAGGCTCTTGCCGCACGCAATGTCCGTGACAAATCATGCGCATGATCTCGAAGCCCTTGATTGTGGCGTACGCAGTCTGCATGGTCATCCAATGAAGCAGATTTCCGTGGGCATCGTCGGCAGCGGCTTTGTCGCCGAACTGCACATGCATGCCTATCGACGGGTCTTCGGCGTCGACGTCGCCGTGCGCGCGGTCGTGTCGCGCGGCAACCACGTGGTCGAATTCGCTAAACGGTTCGGCATCCCACAAACCTATCGCGACTATTGCGAATTGCTGGCGGACGACACCATCGACGTCATTGACATCTGCACGCCGCCGGCGGCCCACGCGGAGATGATCGTTGCGTGCATGCAGGCGGGCAAGCACGTGATCTGCGAAAAGCCCTTCACCGGGTATTTCGGGCAGCCGGACGACGCCACGCCGATCGGCCGACACGTCGCCAAATCGGTGATGTACGAACGGGTGATGGAGGAGATGAGCGCGACGCGCGATGCGATCCATGCCAGCGGCCGGCTGTTCATGTACGCTGAGGATTGGGTGTATGCGCCGGCGGTCACCAAAACAGCGGAGATTCTGAAGGCCACCCAGGACAAGATCCTGTTCATGAAGGGCGAGGAAAGCCACAGCGGGTCGCATGCCGCCCATGCGGCGCAATGGTCGATGACCGGCGGCGGCGCCCTGATCCGCCAGGGCTGCCATCCACTGTCCGCCGTTCTGTACCTCAAGCAGGTCGAAGCCGCCGCGCGCGGCGAGACGATCACCGTCGCAAGCGTCACCTGCGATGTCGGCACGCTGACCGCGGACCTGAGACCGGACCAGTTGCGCTTCATCCAGGCCAACCCGGTCGATGTCGAGGACTGGGGGATGCTGACCCTCACCTTCTCCGACGGAACCAAGGCCACGATCTTCGCCGGCGACATGATCGTTGGCGGCGTCCGCAACCTCGTGGAGACCTTCACGACCGGCGGCGCGCTGTTCGCCAACATCGCGCCGAACAACCACATGGTCTCGTACCTCACCGACGAAACGAAGCTGGGCGGCGTCTACATCACGGAGAAGGTCGACCGGAAGACCGGATGGCAATTCATCTGCCTCGATGAGGAGTGGACACGCGGCTACATTCAGGAGATCCAGGATTTTATGGAGTGCGTCGCATTCGGCCGCCAACCACTGGCCGGCCTGGATCTCGCCTACGACGCCGTTCGAATCCACTATGCCGCCTACTGGGCGGCCGAGGAGGGCCGCCGGATTACCCTCTGATCTCATCCGACCTTCACGTCCGGTCAGAGGAACGGTTACGAATTGAAAATCCTCCACCTCCGCTATTCCTGAAATCACATAGCGCCCAAGCGTCTAACTGGCACGGCCTGGGCTGAGCTTTGTTGGAACGGGAGAACGGTTTTGTCAGCTCTCATGCCCTTGCATTGAACTCGCGAGAGTTTTTGAGCCTCCCGTTCAGGCAGCATACGCCACCCACTAGCACGTCAGTACGGCGGCCCTCTTGCGAGGCGGCGCTGCGAGCTACGCGAGGCCGGTCCATGCGTACGACCTGGAGATACCATTGATGCTCATCGTTGATTCTCAAGTTCACATTTGGGCAGCAGATACGCCGGCGAGGCCTTGGCCAAAGAACCCGCCCATCGAGGCCCATCCCGGACCCCTGTCTGCGGCAGCGCTATCCACCATGATGGGAGGTGCCGGTGTGCATCGGGCCATTCTCATCCCGCCCTCCTGGGAAGGCACCAGGAATGAGCTGGCGTTGGCTGCGGCGAGAGCGGAGCCCAATCGCTTCGCCGTCATGGGAAGGCTGGCAATCGAAGAGTCCGATGCCGCCGTGCGACTAAGCCGGTGGCTGGACGAGCCCGGTATGCTGGGACTGCGGATGAACTTCAGAGCTGAACCGTACCGCAGTTGGTTGCATAACGGCACCGTCGATTGGTTGTTCCCTGTACTGGAACGTCACGGAATTCCGCTGATGATCTTCGCGACGCGCTCGCTGCCCCTCGTCGCGAGGATCGCCGAGCGCCACCCCGGACTCCGGATTACCATCGATCATATGGGAATGATCGTGGGCGAAAGGGGAGAGAAGGCATTCGCAGAGGAAGCGGAATTGATTGCGCTTGCGCGTTACGCGAATGTCTCGGTTAAGGCGACGGCTCTTCCATGTGCCGCAGCCGACTCATTCCCCTACCCGTCCCTGCACGACCATATCCGGGTGGCATTCGAGGCGTTCGGACCCCATAGGTTCTTTTGGGGAACGGACCTGACCCAATTGCCATGTTCCTATAGCGATGCGGTGAATTTGTTCACGCAGGAGCTGCCATGGCTGCATGGCAGAGACTTGGAGCATGTCATGGGACGGGGCGTGTGCGAGTGGCTCGGATGGGAGATCGAGCCTGAAGACTGACTGACTATGCACTTCGCTCTCCCTTCGTTGAAGGTCGACCCGCTTGACACTCTGTCCAACCTGCCGACGTGCGAGGCGCCCAGGACGGGCCAGCCTCGCAACCTAGTCACCAATTTTGGCCAATAGTTCGGTCCGGTTCCACTCGGCGATCCGAAGCGGATCACGTCGACGCTCCGATCAATCAGAAGCTCCGCTCGAAGCGAAGGCGGCGGGTGCAGCAAGCTCAAAGCTTGCACTCTTATTCGGGATCACCATCAGGTACGCGAGCGCGGACGCGAAGCCCATCACCGCAGCGGTCCATAGAGCCGGACCGAAGGTACCGGCCGATTGCACTACAAACCCTGTAATCGTCGGCGCCAATGCACCTCCGCAATAACCGCTAAAATTCTGTATGCTCGCAAGCGACGAAGTGTAGTTCTTGGGTGCTACAATCCCCATCAGTGCCCACGCCATCCCGCTGGCGGCACATACGAAGAAGAGCGCAAATGAGATGGTGGCGATGGCCATGGCGTCGCTCTGCGCTAGCGTCACCACGGCGGTCGCGAGCGCCGCTACACTCAGCCCAACGACGATGGGAATCTTGCAACTCATAATCGGAGAGACGCCGCGACTCATCAGAGTTTTGCCGGCCCAGCCTCCACAGACACTCCCGAGGATACCGAAGAGGAAGGGGATGGATGCAAGCAAACCTGTTTTGCTGACACTGAGATGCCGCTCAATCTCAAGATATCCAGGCAGCCAGGTGAGATACATCCATTGCAGATAGATCAGTCCGAAATTTCCTAGAACGATCCCCCATGTAGTACGGTAGGAAAACAGCCGGCGCCAGCCGGCGATAGTGACCCCACTGTCTTGGGATGACTCTGCAGCCTCGGCAAAATACGCCTCTTCGACGTGGCTGAGACCAACCATCTCGCGGTCACGATAGAAGCTTACCCATACGACAGAAACGACAATGCCGACGAGGCCCAGGACGGCGAACATGGCCCGCCAGCCGATAGCCACCATAAGCAACGTCAACAAGGGAGGAGCGATTGCCGGCCCGATTGAGGAGGGCCCAGAGCACACGATGCTAGTTGGAACCGTGCGATCTTTCACGCTGTGCCACTCTCGGAGGCCGCGTACGAAGCTCGGAAAGGACGGCGATTCGCCGATACCCAGGAAAATCCTGGCCACTACGAATTGCCAGAAATTCATGGCAAAGCCCGCAGCGATCTGCGCGCCCGACCACAACAAGATGGCCGATCCGAGCAATTTGCGCGGGCCTATCCGATCGACGATTGCTCCCGCCGGCAGCTGTGAAAACGCATACGCCCATAAAAACGCCGACAACAATAGTCCCATGTCAGCGATCGATAGTCCGAGATCTTGTCGGACCAGCGGGTTGGCGATCGCGAGCGTGGACCGATCCAGGTAATTCACGACGCCGGCGAGAAGCATGATAGCCGCGGTGCGCCGCTGTATTTGCTTGATGCGAGGCGAGGCAACGCGTGCAGTTTCGGTCGAGACGTCCATTGTGTTTCCTCAATGTTTAAGTGTCGTCTGCTGCTGTTCGGCGCAGTTTGCAGGTGATGCAGAGGTATCCCAAACCCTTACTGAAGGCTGCGTTTTGACGAAGGTGAAGGGACGGAGCTACGCAAAGACGCGTGTCCGTTACGCTCTGCGAATGCGAGCCCGCTCCGTTCTCAATGCCCCCGGCGGCGTGGCGATAGCCAGCATAATCGTGTCTCGAGAGGTCGCCGTCCGGCACGGATACCGGGCCCGCCCCGGCTCCCGACAAGCCACAGATCATTCAACTTGACGATGCCCCAGCGTGTGCAAAGCGACGCTCGATAAACAGCGCTGCGTAGCTAAGCGGAATCAGGACAGCGCTGTACAGCACCGCCAGCACGGTATACGCCTCGATCGGGCGAAACTCTTGCTCCGCCAGCGTCTTCGCGTGGTAAACGAGGTCGCCATACGCAATCATCGATGAAATGGCGGTCAGTTTCACCACGTCGATCGCCTGGCTGGTGAAAGCCGGCATCATGCGACGGATTGCCTGCGGCAGGATAACATGGCGCATCATGCGGAAATAACCGAGCCCCAGTGCTTTCGACGCCTCCCACTGACCGCCCGCCACCGACTCTATGCCAGAACGAACAATTTCGGCGACGTACGCCGCAGTTGCAAGTGAAAAGGCCAGCAGTGCCGCAGCGAATGGCGAGGCCTGAATCCCGGTGAGGATTGGAAGCGCATAATACAACCAGAGTAATTGAACAACGGCCGGAGTGTTGCGAAACAGCCCGACATAGCCGATGGCGGCCACACGGATGACGGGACGATGACTGATCCGGCCCATGCCGATAGG
>CAYSTX010000272.1:0-4985 GCA_964434035.1 uncultured Acetobacteraceae bacterium | reverse complement strand
TTGCCCGAGCCGATGCCCCGCCCGAGGCGCTTTGACTTCAGGCGCGCGCCGGAATTGTCGCGCAGTTCGTTCAGCTTCACGACGTCGTCTCCTCGACCCGCAGCAGGTGCGCGACCTTACGGATCATGCCGCGCACGGCGGGCGTATCCTCAAGCTCGCGCGTGCGGCGCAACTTGTTGAGCCCGAGGCCCACCAGCGTCTCGATCTGACCCGGCTTGCGGCCCAGGCCGGACGCGATCTGCGTCACCCGCACGGTCTTCCGACCGGCGGTGTTGGTCTCATCGGCCGGCATCGGCCACCTCATGCGTATGCTCGCCGGCCGGCGCGTCGCGCTTGCCGAGCAGGTCCGAGACCTTCCGGCCACGGCGCGCGGCAACCGAGCGGGGGCTTGCCACTTGCTGCAAGGCGGCGAACGTCGCCTTGACCATGTTGTGCGGGTTGCGGCTGCCGAGGCTCTTCGCGACGACATCGTGAATGCCGAGCGTCTCGAACACCGCGCGCAGCGGACCGCCCGCGATGATGCCGGTGCCAGCGGACGCCGAACGCAGGACCACGTCGCCCGCACCGAAGCGGCCGTGCACGTCGTGGTGCAGCGTGCGGCCTTCCTTCATCGGCACGCGGATCATGCCGCGCTTGGCACGCTCCGTCGCCTTGCGGATCGCCTCCGGCACCTCGCGCGCCTTACCGGCGCCATAGCCGACGCGCCCCTTCTGGTCGCCGACGACGACCAGCGCCGCGAAGGCGAAGCGCCGGCCGCCCTTCACCACCTTCGCGACGCGATTGATGGTGACCAGCTTATCGATGATGTCGTCGCCGCCGTCCCGGTCCCGATCGTGGCCGCGATCGCGACCCCGACCGCCGCCGTCCCGTGCTTCACGTGCCATTGCTATGCGTCCTTCAGAAGTCGAGCCCGCCTTCGCGGGCGGCCTCGGCCAGCGCGCGGACGCGGCCGTGATAGAGATATGCGCCGCGATCGAAGACGACCGCCGACACCCCGGCCGCGATCGCGCGCTCGGCAACCAACTTGCCAACCGCCGCCGCCGCGTCCTTGTCGGCGCCAGTGCGGAGCGCTTCGCGCAGACCCTTGTCGAGGCTCGACGCCGCCGCGACCGTGCGGCCCGCCGCGTCGTCGATGACCTGCGCGTAGATGTGCTTGCCGGACCGGAACACCGACAGGCGCGGACGCCCGCCGGATTTGCGACGCAGCTGGTAGCGCAGGCGCTCGCGACGGCGCGTCTGGAGATCTTTCGTGCCGCTCATCTTACTTCTTCTTGCCCTCTTTGCGGAGGATCGTCTCGTCGGTGTAGCGAACACCCTTGCCCTTGTAGGGCTCGGGCGGACGGAAGGAGCGGATTTCGGCCGCGACCTGCCCGACCTGACGCTTGTCGATCCCCTCGACCTTGATCGCGGTCGGCCGCTCGCAGGAAATCTTGATGCCCGGCGGCACCGGATAGAGAATCGGGTGCGAGAAGCCGAGGTTGATTTCGAGCGTGTTGCCGTTGACCGCCGCACGGAAACCCGTGCCGGTGATCTCCATTGACCTCGCGTATCCCTGCGACACGCCGCGCACCATGTTGGCGACGAGCGCGCGCGTCGTCCCCCACATCATGCGCGCCTGCGTCGCGTTGCCGCGCGGCGCGACGGAAACCTTGTTGCCCTCGACCGACGCTTCGACATTGTCGGTCAGCGGCAGCGTGAGCGTGCCGAGCTTGCCCTTCGCCGTCAGCACGCGGTTCGCAATCGCGACCTCGACGCCGGCGGGAATCTCGACGGGGTATTTGCCTACGCGTGACATGCCATCCCCCTCAGAAGACCCGGCACAGCACTTCGCCGCCGACATTGGCAGCGCGCGCCTCGGCATCCGACAGGACGCCGCGCGGGGTCGACAGGATCGAGACGCCGAGCCCGGCATAGACGCGCGGCAGCTCCTTGATCTTCGAATAGACGCGGCGGCCGGGCTTGCTGACGCGCGTGATCTCTTTGATCACCGGCTCGCCCTCGTTGTACTTCAGTTCAATGCGGAGCTGCGCGACACCGGGCTTCAGCTCTTCGGCCGAGAAACCGCGGATGTAGCCCTCGCGCTTCAGCACGTCGAGCACGTTCGCGCGCAGCTTCGAGGCCGGCGCGACACAGATCGTGTGCCGCGCGCGCTGCGCGTTGCGGATACGGGTCAGCATGTCGCCGAGCGGATCGGACATCGACATCGATCGGCTCCCTTACCAGCTCGCCTTGACCATGCCCGGGATCTGCCCCGAGCTGGCCAGGTCACGCAGCGCGATGCGGCACAGCTTGAACTTGCGATAGTTGGCGCGCGACCGGCCCGTCAGCGCGCAGCGCAGCCGCACCCGCACGGCCGCACCGTTGCGCGGGAGCTCGGCGAGCTTCAACGAGGCGTTGAACCGATCCTCGACCGGCAAGGTGCGATCCATGACGATCGCCTTGAGCGCCGCCCGCTTGCCCTTGTCGCGCTTCGCCATGCGCTCGCGCTTGCCGTTGCGGTTGACCTGAGACGTCTTGGCCATCCTGTCTTATCCTCCGGAACCTGCCGGGAAAATCCCGGCGGTCTTCCACGCACCAAACTCAGTCGTTTCGTTCATCATGATCGCGCCGATCAGCTCGCCGCGAACGGCAGGTCGAACGCGCGCAGCAGCGCCTTCGCCTCCGCGTCCGTCCGCGCCGTCGTCACGAACACGATGTCCATGCCGCGGATCGCATCCACCCGGTCGTAGTTGATTTCCGGGAAGATGATCTGTTCCTTCAGGCCCATCGCAAAGTTGCCGCGGCCGTCGAAGCCCTTCGCGCTCGGAATACCGCGGAAGTCACGCACGCGTGGCAGCGCGATCGTCACCAGACGGTCGAGGAACTCGTACATCCGCGCCTTGCGCAGCGTCACCTTGCAGCCGATCGGCAGACCCTTGCGGATCTTGAAGCCGGCGATCGCCTTCTTCGCGGCCGTCTTGACCGGCTTCTGACCGGCGATTTGCGTCAGCTCGGCGACCGCGGCATCCAGCTTCTTCTGGTCGCCGGCCGCTTCGCCGACGCCCATATTGATGACGATCTTCTCGAGCTTCGGCACCTGCATCGGGTTCTTGTAGGCAAACTCCTTCTGCAGCTTCGGACGCACCTCATCGAGATAGCGGCGCTGCATGCGCGGCATCTCGCGGGGCGTCGCCGGCGCCGGCGTCGGGGTTTCGGTTGTCTCGCTCATTGCCTCAGCCCTCGATCACCGCGCCGGTCGCCTTCGCGACCCGCACCTTCCGCCCGTCGTCGAGCAGCCGGAACCCGACTTTCGTCGGGTTGCCGCTGACCGGATCGATCAGCTTGAGGTTCGACAGATGGATCGTCGCCTCCTGCTGCACGATCCCGCCCTGCTGGCCGATGCGCTCCTGCTTCGTATGCTTCTTCGCGATGTTGACGCCGCGCACGACCGCACGGTCCGCCTTCGGCAACACCTGCAACACCTCGCCGCGCTTGCCGCGGTCGGCGCCCGAGATCACGAGAACCGTGTCGCCCTTGCGAATGCGCGCGGCCATTACAGCACCTCCGGCGCGAGCGAGATGATCTTCATGAACTTGCGCCCGCGCAGCTCGCGCACGACCGGCCCAAAGATGCGGGTGCCGATCGGCTCCTGCTGCTTGTTGATCAGCACCGCCGCGTTCTTGTCGAAGCGGATCGCGCTGCCATCGGCGCGGCGCACCGGGAACGCCGTACGGACGATCACCGCCTGATGCACGTCGCCCTTCTTCACCTTGCCGCGGGGAATCGCTTCCTTGACGGAGACGACGATCACGTCGCCGACCGAGGCCGTCCGCCGCTCCGAGCCGCCGAGCACCTTGATGCACTGAACGCGACGCGCACCGGAATTGTCGGCAACCTCGAGATTGCTTTCGACGATGATCATGCCGACGCTCCTTCAGCCTTGTCCGCCGCCGGCATCACGCGTGGCTCATGCAGCGTGATCTGACCCGCGAGCGGCGCGCCGTTGCGCTCGACCACCAGCCACGTCTTGCGCTTGCTGATGGGCCGGCACTCTTCGATGCGGACTGTGTCGCCGATCTTGCACTCGTTCGCCTCGTCGTGGGCGGCGTAGCCCTTCGAGAGGCGGATGAACTTCTTGTACAGCGGATGGATGACGCGGCGATCGACAAGCACCGTGACGGTCTTGTCCATCTTGTCGCTAGTCACCCGGCCGGTGAGGACGCGCCTTGGCATCGCCCGTCTCCTTTCAGGATTGCGTCGCGGAGGCGGACGCGCTCGCGGTCTGCGCCGCGCGGTCCTTCTCCGACAGGATGGTTTTCACGCGCGCGATCTCCCGCCGCACCGAGCGCATCCGCGCCGTGCCTTCGGCCTGGCCGGTCGCGCGCTGGAAACGCAGGTTGAACTGCTCGCGCCGCAGCTCGATGAGCAGGCCCGACAGCTCGTCCGTCGTCTTCGCCCGCACGTCGCCCGCGCGCGCCAGGGGTGACTTCGCCATCGCTCAGCCCTCCCCGATCCGCGTGATGAACTTGGTCTTGATCGGCAGCTTCGCCGCGCCAAGCGCCAGCGCCTCACGCGCGAGCTCGGCCGAGACGCCGTCGATCTCAAAGATGATGCGACCCGGATGGACGCGCGCGACCCAGAACTCCGGGCTGCCCTTGCCCGAGCCCATGCGCACTTCGGCCGGCTTCTGCGAGACCGGCACATCCGGGAAGATGCGGATCCAGACGCGGCCGGCGCGGCGCATCGCGCGGGTAATCGCACGCCGCGACGCCTCGATCTGGCGCGCCGTGATCCGGTCGGGCTCCATCGCCTTCAGGCCGTAGTTGCCGAAGTTGAGCGTCGCGCCGGCGCGCGTCACACCCTTGATCCGGCCCTTATGCGCCTTGCGGTAAATCGTCCGCTTCGGGGAAAGCATCGTCGTTCGTCCTTACTTCGCTGCCCGCGGGATCAACGCTGCGGCGCCTGTTCGGCGGCGCGGCGGTCCTGCGCCATCGGGTCGTGCGCCA
>CAYSTX010000271.1:0-4995 GCA_964434035.1 uncultured Acetobacteraceae bacterium | reverse complement strand
TATCCAAACGAGGCGGCACGACAGCAAGGTCTAGACCCTGACGAGACGAGATCGTTTTGGGGCCCCAAAACCAACCACAGCAGCGGGAGCGCCCTGTCAGCGCAACGTCCGCTGTTGAAAACGGACGCCGATAGGCGGAACAACCGGGTGGGGCGCAGAGCTGCCCTACCTCGGCGCTGGCATCCGGACGAACCGCGCCGCGGTGCACTCGGGCCGGGATCATGCTTCAGCGCCAGCCACCGTCGATGCCGAGAACCGTGCCTGTCAGGAAGCCGTTCGATAGCAAAAATAGGATGGCTTCAGCGGCGTCCTCCGCACTGCCCGCACGGCCAACTGGATGTTCCCTGGCGACACGGTCAAGTAAGCCATTGCCTCTGTCTCAGACAATCGCGAGCGCCATAGTGGCGTGCCGATCTGACCTGGCGAGATGACGATCGGGGCTACCCACAGTAAAGTGGCGGACGGATTTGAACCGCCGACCAAGGGACATCTTTCCCCTGGCCACTAGCAAAATGCGTCCGTTTTATCCGGGTATTACTGCCTCTTCCTTATACATGGGTCGGCTGATGGGCTTCAGTGGGGCTTCAGCATCGCTCCGTCATGTCGGCACGCCCCGGGACGGGGTGATCCCCGAACCGTCTGAAAAAGCCTCCGTCAGACCTTAATCAACGCGATCCATCGGGTAGAGAGGCGGGTTCGGCTCGTCCGGTATCCCCAGCTTGTCCTGACGCGCCAGATCCTTCCGCGCGTCCTCCACCACCCACTGTATCTCCGGGCAGTGCGGCAGGTCCGGGTGGTTCTCCCATTCGGCCAGGAAATCCTGCAGTTCCTTCTTCGGGGAGAACGGTCCGGGCGGATCGATCAAATAGTATCGCATCTTGCGTGATCCTCCGCCCCATGCCGCACGGGCGGTCACATCCACCAACCTAAGCCATGGCGCGGTCCGTGACTGGTAGCGCTGCACGTCGCTATTGGCCGATCGCGGTCTGGCCGGTTTGGGGCGAACAACGGGGGGAAGCGGACCTTAATCGATCGCCATGGTGGGCGACTACATACGACTGCGAATCGGCACGTTATAAGGGACGCCGATGCACAGAAGCAGGTGCCGTAGCCCTTTCATTCACAAGCTTCGGCAGCCCATCAGCCGCCCCCAGGCGCCGCTCGGCCGTTCCAGTCCGGTCTCACGCATTGCATACCAGACCATCACCTGGTTGCTGGTGACGACCGGCCGGCCCAACGCCTGCTCCAACGGCGCGATCAGTTCCGCGGTGCGCAGGGCGGTGCAGCTCAGAAAATACCCATCGGCCCGGTCATCGCGATGGGTCAGCGCCCAGTCCGAGAGCGACTCCGGCGTCAGCCGCGCCATCTCCTCGTTCGTGTCCACGCCCAGGGCCGCCTCCCGGACCACCGCAAGCCCAAGACGCTCGACAAAGGCGATCTCACGTCGGTGCACCGGCTCGATGTACGGCGTCAGCAACACGAGGCTGCGCAGGTCCAGCGCCTGAAATCCGGCCGCAACTGCGTCCGACGTAACCAGACCGGGAATGCCGGTCGCCGCCATGATTCGCTCCCGTATCGCGGCGCCGGTCTCCGGGGCAAAGGTGGTGACAGCCGTACAATGAAACACGATCCGGTCAACGCGGGCGTCGGCCAGCAGTCGGCTCGCATCCTCCACGCCTTCCATCATCCGTCGCAGTTCCGCCTCCGAACTGCCCCGCAGCGCAAGTCGCGTGAACAGCGCACCGGCGCCCGGCGGGAGCATCGCCCGGATTTGCGGCTCCGCGATCACGTTGCCGGACGGGACGATCACGCCCAGCCGCAGGCGATCACCATAGTCGATCCCCGCGGATGCTCCGTCATCGACCAGGGCGGCGCTCACGCCGCGTGGCCCAGCGTCGCCTGCGCCTCTTCCAGGTAGCTGCGGTTGATGTAGTCCGCCGCCCTGGTCTTCGTGCGGTGGGGAATGGCACGGATCTGCCCGCTGATCTCGATCAGCGCCTGAACGGCGGCGTTGCTGGCGTCACCGTCGCGGGGGAAGATTTCTGCCTCCACATACTCATCCCAGGCGCGGTCAGCGTAGCGCCGCTCCACCCCTGTCTCCCGCATCGCGATCCCGGCAGCACCGTCACGGTTGGCGTAGAACCATTCGTGCGCCCGGATGAAGGCTCGCATGAACCGAACCACAAGCGCGTGATTGTCCCTCGCCCACGGGCCAAGGACATGCAGCGAGGTGAACTGGAAATCCGGGAACGCCGCGCGCGGGTCGGCCAGGGTCGGGAAACCCGCGTCGTTGGCGATGTAGTTGAGCGGCGCGCCCTGCAGCCCGGCATCGATTTCGCCGCTTCGCAGCTTGTCCCAGCGGGCCAGGATCGGCCCAACCGCCTTGATCGTGTAATCGGCCGGGTGGTGCAGCCCGTGCACTTCGAACAGCCGCATCACCAGCGAGGAGCTGCCCGCTTCGAGCGACGACACGCCGACGACCTTGCCGCGCATGTCGGCGAAGCCGCTGATCCCCTTGCCGGCGATCAGCGAGAACGGCAGGCGGTTGACGTTGCCGCCGATGATCTCACTCTGCCCGCCGGACTCGCTGTCCAGGATGACATGTTCGGTGATCCCGTACGCGAGCTGCACCGTGCCGTCGGCCAGCCGCCCGGTCACCGCGTCCACGCCCTCGTGCAGTTCGACCGCAAGGTCGATCCCTTCCTGGCGAAACAGGCCCTGATCGACACCGATCCACACCGGCATGTTGAAATAGTTGCGGGAGACCGCGGCAAATCGTAGCGGCGTCATCGAATGCTCCTTTAGCGGGTCACAGGGCTCAGGTCCGGGGGGTGAGGTCACGGGGCTCAGGTTACTGGTTGGGGTGCGCGGCCAGGCTGGCCGGCCGCCAGATCCCGGTCGGTGCCGATCGGGCTGCGCGTCAGCAGCAGGGCGGTGGCGACCCCGGTCAGCAACAGCACGCCGGCGATCACGAAGGCGCCGGAGTAGCCGAACGGCGACGCCACGATGTAGCCGGTTGCGATCGGCGCCACGATGCCGAACGAATTGCCGCCCAGGATCAGCAGGCTGGTCGCCGCACCGGCCTGCGCCCCGTCCACCAGCAGATCGTTTGTCAGCGCGATGTTCATGCCCATCGCCGTGGACACGCAGGTCAGCGAGAGGCTGAACATCAGCAGGATCAGCCAGATGTTCGTCACATACGGCGTCAGCAGGATGACCGAGGACACCAGCAGCGACCCGGCGATGATCCAGCGCCGTCCGCCTTGCGCCGTGCCGCTGCGCCGCTGGATGCGGTCGCTCGCCACCCCCAGCAACAGGCCGAGCGGCACGGCAGCGGCGTAGGGCACTGCCGAGAAGACGCCGCTGCGCATAACGTCGAGGCCGCGTGTGTCCGCCAGGTAGGTCGGCAGCCATGTCATGAACAGGTACAGCGTGTAGCCGGCGCACCCCTGAGTCAGGGCCAGCCCCCACAATGACGGGCTGCGCAGCAGCCGCCCGATCGCCGGCCCGCCCGCTGCCCGCGCGTCGACGCTATCGCCACGTTCGGCAAGGATGCGCGTGCGTTCCGCCGCGCCCAGCCAGCGCGCTTGCTCCGGTGTGCGGTAGAGCGCGAACCAGCCGATCGCCAGCACCACCCCGACGGTGCCGGTCACATAGAACGACGCCCGCCAACCGAACACCGTCACCAACCAGCCGACCACCGGCGCGCCCGCCGCCAGGCCCGCGTAGGCGCCGCTGTTGAGCAGTGCGGCCGCGATGCCGCGCTCTGATCGCGGCGTCCACTCCCGGATCACGCGGCCACCGGCCGGGTAGCTCGCGGCCTCACCCACGCCCAGCGCCAGCCGGCTTGCGAACAGCCCGCCATAGGTGGCGGCCACGCCGGTGAGTACCCCAGCGACCGACCAGATCAACAGGCTGCCCGCGGTGACGGACCGGGCGCCAAACCGGTCCACCGCCATGCCAAGCGGCACCAGGCAGACGAGATAGGTCCAAAGGAAGGAGGAAAAGATGAAGCCAAGTTGCACCGGCGACAGCCCGTAGCTAGCGGCGATCGACCGAGCTGCCACCGACAGGTTGATCCGGTCGATGTAGCACAGCGCCATCATCACGAAGATGCCGGCATAAACCAAGAATCGGCGCTTCTGCGCCATGGACCGCCTCCGTCTTTTTTTGTTTATGTCGTGTCGAGGTCTATAGAGGCCGCTCCCCGCTGGACAGCCGGAACCGCTGCATAAGAAAATGCATGCAGTGCATAATTTTTCGTGTCGCAGGCCTCACGGGCATGGACCTTAGAAACGTCGATCTTAATCTGCTGGTCGTACTCGACGGCGTCGTGCAGCACCGCGGCGTGTCAGCCGCAGCGGCGCGTCTCCGGCTCAGCCAGTCGGCGGTCAGCCACGCGTTGCAGCGGTTGCGCCGCCTGCTGAACGATGAGCTGCTGGTGCGCGAAGGCGGCGCCATGCAGCCGACCCCGGCGGCCATCCAGCTGATGGAGACGGTGCGCCCCGCCCTGGCCCAGCTCGCCGCCGCGCTGTCGGAGAAAGACAGTTTCGACCGACGCACCAGCACGCGCAGCTTCGTGATGCGCATGTCCGAGTATGTCGCCCCCTCAGTTCTGACACCCCTCAGCACGCTGCTGCGCCGTGACGCGCCCGGTGTGCGGCTGACGGTCTTGCCGGTGGGAGGTGCGCCGGAGGATCGCAGCGTGGAGCCGGGTGAGCTTCATCTGCGGGCCGAGCGTAGCGCGCGGACCCTGGCTCGCCCCACCAGCCGGGTGCTGTTCGAGGACGACTTCGTCGTGCTGATGGCCGAAAATCATCCCAGCGCGGTCAAACCGCTGACGCTGGAGCACTATATGGCGCTGTCCCACATCAAGGTGGCCGCCGATGCGGTAGGAACCAACATGATCGACGACGCGCTGCGGCGGCTCGGTCTGACCCGTAACATCGTCCTGACGGTGCCGAGTTGGTTTGCCATGCACGGGCTGGTGGCGGG
>CAYSTX010000270.1:0-5077 GCA_964434035.1 uncultured Acetobacteraceae bacterium | reverse complement strand
GCCAGATTCGACCGGATGAGCGACTAGCGTCGATCCGATTCCAACAGCGGCTGCTACGGCGCGGCCAGGCCTACGGGTGGGAATTACCCGTGGCACCGACCAGGGTCGCTTAACGTAGACGTTACGGCAGCAACGTTCGTACGTCAGTTTGGCGTCAGCAAAGCGATCCTATGACGAACTCGGAGGGACACCAGTTGCGTGGCGAGCCACCTGCGGCAGGCAGACCTGTCGAAGCTGTCGTCCCCTCTTGCGAAAAAGAACGCAGCCCACACCTGAGCCGACGCTTTGGACTGAATTAGGAGCTATCGTAGTGCGACTACACCATTCTCTTTTGACCGCGGGACTGTTGTCAGCGACGGCGCTTACCGCTCTGCCACCGCATCCCGCATCGGCAGCCGCGCCGATGACCCAGGACAGCGGGGCTCCCGTGGGCGACAACGAGAACTCGAAGACCGCGGGACCAGATGGCCCGGTGCTGCTGGAAGACTTCCATCTCATCGAGAAACTGGCCCGCTTCGACCGCGAACGAATCCCCGAGCGTGTCGTTCACGCGCGTGGAACCGGCGCGCAGGGCGAGTTTGTGGCATCCTCGGACTTCTCGCGCTACACGCGGGCGTCGCTCTTCGCCCAGCCCGGCAAGGTAACGCCGGTCTTCGTACGGTTCTCGACCGTGATGGGATATCGAGGCTCACCGGAGGCGGCGCGTGACCCGCGCGGGTTCGCCGTCAAGTTCTATACCGATCAGGGCAACTGGGATCTGGTCGGCATTAACGAGCCGGTCTTCTTCATCCGCGACGCGATCAAGTTCCCTGACTTCGTGCACGCGAACAAGCCGGCCGCGACGACGAACATCCAAGACCCGAACTTGGCCTTCGACTTCTTCTCGCGCACGCCCGAATCGACCCACATGCTGACGTGGCTCTATTCCGATATCGGCATGCCGGTGAGCTATCGTGAGATGGACGGGTACGGCGTACACGCCTTCCGACTGGTCAACGCGCAGGGCCAGTACGTCTTCGCGAAGTTCCACTGGAAAGCCGAGCAGGGCCTGCACGGCATGAATTTACGGCAGCAGCACGCCGCGGATACGAACTACGCGACCAGGGATCTGTACGACAACATCCGGGCGGGCAACTTCCCGAAGTGGGACCTTTACGTCCAGATCCTGACGGCCGAACAGGTTGCACAGCTGCCCTATGACGGTTTCGATGACACCAAGGTCTGGGCGGGCGTACCCGAGGTGAAGATCGGGACCATGACCCTGAACAAGGTTCCGGATAACTATTTCCAATACACCGAACAGTCTGCGTTCGCTCCCGGCGTGATGGTGCCTGGCATCGAGCCCTCCCCGGACAAGATGCTGCAAGGCCGCTTGTTCGCGTACGCCGATACGCAACGCTACCGCATCGGCACCAACTATCAGGACCTGCCGGTGAACCGGCCGCTCGTGAAAGTCGAAAACAACGACCAGGACGGGGCAATGGCCACCCGTCCGCAAGTTGGCGACGTGAACTACGAGCCGTCCCACCCGAGGGCTCCCGGTGCGGTCGCGGAGCAGCCTGCCTTCAAGCTCAGTCAGTATCCGGTCTCGGGAACGACGCAGCAGGCGGCGATCAAGAAGACGGACGATTTCAGCCAGGCCGGTGCACAGTGGCGGTCGTATACGCCGCAGCAGCAATCGGATCTGATTGAGGCGCTGTCGGCCGATCTCAACCAGGTCACTGACCATGGTTTGAAGGTGCGGCAGGTGAGCTACTTCTACCGGGCCGACCACGATTACGGGACCAAGTTGGCCCAGGCGACCCATCTTGACGTGAAGGACGTCGAGGCTCAGGCGGCGAAGCCGGGGCCGCGCTGATCTAACGCGGGCGCCGAACGTCGCCCGAACACCGAAGCAGGGCTGCCGCGGTCCGCCGCGGCAGCCCAACTCCAGGGTTTTCCAACATGCCCCGCAATCGCTCTACGGCCTTGCTGGCCGTGCTTATACTTGCTTCTGTAACGACAACACAAGTCATGGCTCAGCCGCGGGCGCCACAGGATGGCGCGCCGACACCGACACCAGCGGGCGTCGAAGCAGGTCTCGTCCAAGGGCACCTGCGTGAGATTTTCTTCGACGCCGCGCGCCAAGGTCGTGACGATTTGGTCGATGGGCTGATCCGGTCCGGGATGAAGCCCGATGAGCGGGATGCGCACGGTTACACCGCGCTGATCGTCGCGGCATATAATGGAAACGCAAAGACCGTCGACCTCCTCATCCAGAAGGGCGCCGACCCGTGTGCAAACGACGCGCGCGGCAACAGCAGCCTGATGGGCGTCGCGTTTAAGGGCGAGACGGAAATTGCAAAGCGTCTGATCGCGGCGCATTGCAACGTGAACGCCACTAACGACACGGGCCAGACCGCCTTGATGATGGCGAGCCTGTTCGGGCGAACGGAGATGGTGAAGCTGCTCCTGTCGAACGGGGCGCAAACGGGGCTGCAGGACCGGGCCGGCAACACGGCATTGAGCCTGGCGGAGCACCAGGCCAACCCGGACATGGTCGCGCTGCTCAAGCAGGGCGATCACGCAAGGTAAGATGCCGCAGCGATGCTGTGGCATGGTTTCCAGTCGCAATGCCCGCGACAGGTTCATCTTAGCGAGGAGACGCGATCCAGCCCTGGCTCGTGAAGAACTGACCCATCTGCTGTGCGAGCGCATCCGCGATCCGAGTTGCGTTGCCATCGGGGCCGGCGTTGCGGCTCTCGCCGACCGCATGCAGACCGGCGCCCGCTGCACCGGCGGTCGCCGCAGTCCCGACGGCCGCCCCGACGCCCATCGTCTCGGCCACACCTGGGGCATGCCCGCTGTTGCTGTCGGCACTCAGCGTCTGCAGCAGACGCACAGGCTGCTGTCCGCTTCGGTAGTAGAGCTCCGCGTCGGCCGTCATGCCGCTTTTGCCCGCGCCCAGTCCGATGACCGTCCGGCGTGTTCGGTTGCCTTGGTCTATACCGGTTATCTGGCCCTGAACGATTAGGACCGGTCCCGCGCCCAGATCGGGTTCAGCGGATGCCGCCTCGGCGTTGAGGCCGAATGACCGCAACTTATCGACCAGGGCCTTGGTGAGCGCAGCCTGCGCGGTGCGTGCGACCTGCTCCTGCGTCGTCGGGCCCGGCGCGCCAACCATTCGGCCGAGGCGGGGTCCCAGGCCTTGATCCAAACGCACCTGCGACGGATCGGCCGCGAAGTCCTGGACAAGCACAAGATCCGGGCGCGGGAGGCGGTCGCGGGTGTAGGCCCGCTCCGACACGACGTGCCCTTGGTTGCACGCGGACAGAAGCAGCAGAGGGATCGACCAAACAACCACCGAGCGCCGGTTCGCATCAGGCACGGCGAATGCTCCAGAACAACGGTAGGCCCTTCAACCCGCCAACCAGCGTACGACTCTGCGTCGTCGGTTGAAAGAACTGGCCCAGCGGGGCCGCTGCGCCGCCGGGTCGGTGCTGGGCGTCGCGGCTGCATCAGAGGTTGCGCGACTGTAGCACGCTCCAGGAACACCAGCAGCTCCCGCCCGCTGTCGCGGCTAAGAACGTTCAGCCGGGTTCGTAGCAAGGGCGCGAGTAATCTTTCGGTCGGCACTCGCGATCACTCCGATTTAGTTTGATCCTCCCGATTCGGTTCGCTCGGGTTCCGCTCTAGCTGCTCGCCGTGGCACTTCGTCTCGCAGTCGTGAGGAACGTGCAGGTCAAAAGCGCTTGCGAACGAGACGGTCACGACCTCAACTGCGCGGCGCAGTCTGCGAGAGTTTGGGCGGCCGCCGTACAGGGTTTGGCTGCGACTGTGCGGCGCAACCCGCAGGTGGAGGGGCGCACAAGATGGCGGACGACCAGTCAGCCCAACCGTATGGGCGCAAAACCCAACGGGCCCCCGATCTCAAAGAGGTTCACGTTCTGTGGATGACGGCGGGGCTCGGCTGCGATGGGGATTCCGTCTCCATAACGGCAGCCACGCAACCCAGCGTGGAAGACGTGGTTCTCGGGGCTATTCCCGGCTTGCCGAAGGTCTATTTGCACAATCCTGTGCTTGCGTACGAAAATGGTGACGAGTTCTCGAAGGTATTTCATCAGGCAGCGCGCGGCGAGATCGACAATTTCGTGCTCGTGATGGAAGGTTCCGTTCCGAACGAAAAGATCGACGGCGACGGATATTGGGCGGCGTTCAGTACTGATCCAAAAACCGGGCAGCCGATCACAATTCCTCAATGGCTGGACTGGCTCGCACCGAAGGCGCTCGCTGTGATCGGCGCGGGGACGTGTGCCACTTACGGTGGCATTCACGCCATGCAAGGTAATCCAACTGGTTGTATGGGCGTTAACGATTATCTCGGCTGGAACTGGAAATCGAAGGCCGGTCTGCCTGTGGTGAACGTTCCCGGCTGCCCGGTGCAGCCGGATAATTTCATGGAAACGATGCTGTATCTGCTGCGTCAGCTTGCTGGGCTCGCGCCGATGATTCCGCTCGACGAAGCCGGGCGGCCGACATGGCTGTTCGGCCGCAGCGTGCATGACGGCTGCGACCGGGCCGGCTATTACGAACAGGCGAATTTCGCGACAGAATACGGCTCGCCCAAATGCATCGTGAAGCTTGGGTGCTGGGGGCCGGTGGTGCAGTGCAACGTACCGAAGCGCGGCTGGATGGCCGGCATCGGCGGTTGCCCGAACGTCGGCGGCATCTGCATCGGCTGTACGATGCCGGGATTTCCTGACAAGTTCATGCCGTTCATGGACGAGCCGCCCGGCGGGCACCTGTCATCCAACATGATCCGCGTCTATGGCAGCGTGATCCGCTCGCTGCGGCGGCTGACGAACGACACACTGAACGAGGAACCGAAGTGGCGTCATAACCGCCCCGAGCTGACGACCGGGTACCAGGCGCGCTAACAAAAACAAAGAATGCCATCGCGGAGGAGGCGTCACTATGTCCGTCACCGAGCGGGATCCCCAGGCTAGGCTTCGCGAAGTTACCGAAACAAAGCGCGGCCAGCTGGTCGAGATGAACTGGGATCCGATCACCCGGATTGTCGGCAGCCTCGGCATTTACA
>CAYSTX010000269.1:0-5092 GCA_964434035.1 uncultured Acetobacteraceae bacterium | reverse complement strand
GACGCTGTCCGGGTCGCGCAACCATGCCTCGAGATCAGCTGCGGCGCCCATCGCGGTCCGCGGCCGCAGGAACGGCGAGAACCGCGCGAACCCCGACCACGCCTCATCCCACAGGAAGATCAGATCCGGCTTGATCGCCAGGCATTCCTCCATGACCTGGCGCACGTTGTACATGTGACCGTCAAACGTGCAGTTCGTCAGATCCAGCATGCGCAGCCGATGCAACCGCCCGTCGGCGCGCAGACCGAGCATCGCCCGCTTGATCGTGTCGAGCGGCACCGCGCCGTACATCGAGTATTCCGTCATCGGGAACGCCTCGACATAGAGCGGGTGGGCGCCGCTCAGAACCATGCCGTAATGGTGCGACTTATGGCAGTTGCGGTCGACGATGGCGATGTCGCCAGGTCCGAGCAGCGCCTGCACCGCCATCTTGTTGGAGGTCGAAGTCCCGTTGGTGACGAAGAAGACGTGGTCGGCGCCGAAGGCCCGGGCGGCCAGATCTTGCGCGCGCTTGATGTTCCCCGTCGGCTCGAGCAGGCTGTCGAGCCCGCCCGTGGTTGCACTGCTCTCGGCGAGGAACAGGTTGATCCCGTAGAACTCGCCCATGTCGCGGATCCAGTCGGACTTGAAGACCGACTTCCCGCGGGCGATCGGCAGCGCGTGGAAGGTCCCGATCGGGCGGCGCGCATACCTCTTTAGGTTGTCGAAGAACGGCGTCTCGTAGCGGGCAGCGACGCCCTCGAGGATGGAAAGATGCACCTCGAGCAGCTCCTCAACGGCGTAGAAAATCCGCCGGATCGGCTCGGCCGCCGGGTTGCCGGCCAGCGCCTCCACGTCCCGCTCGGAAAGCAGGTAGACGTCGAGTTCCGGCCGGATCCGCTTTATCGCCTGCGAGAGACGGAGCGCGGAGCTGTCGTGACTATCCGTCTCGCCGAGCGGATCGAGCACGGAGCGCAGTGCCGGTGCATCGTGGCGGGAACGGTACGGAAATCCCTCGGCCAGCACGACGGCGGCGATCGCCGGGTTAGCGGCGGCGGCGCAGAACGCGTCCTCAAACGACCCGACGAACACCGGCTCGTAGACGAACTGATCTTCCGGACGCCGCAGCCGGCGCAGCTCGTTGGCAAGCGCCGGCCAGCGCGAAGCGGGCTGGCTATTGACCAAAAGCACCTCGAAATATGGCCGGTGCGGGCGACCTTCGCCCAGTGGCGCTGGCATCACGTCCGCGATCTCCGCCCCCGACGCGTCCTCGCCGTCCCATTCGCCCGGCCGCTCATGGAAGGATCGTGTCAGCAGGGCGTTGGAGATGCGCCGCGCAAGCTTGAGCGCCCCGGCCGCGTCGTCCGACGCCACGCGCTCGCGTAGTGCATGGAACAGCGCCGGACCGGGGTACGCAAAGTAGCCCTCAGTCGGCGCGATCGCGTCCATCGCCTGCTCGAGCGTCGCGCGACCCGTCTTTCCTTCGGTCCAATCCTCGGCGTTGATCGTGATTCCGCGCCACTGGTCGGCTCGGGCCGAATGCATCAGCAGGAACTGGTCGATGCGCGTCGTTACTTTGGCGCTCATGGCGTCGTCCTCCGCAATGTGCTCCGGTTTCCGCGCCTACACGGCCGCGCTGCGGCGTCCGGAGACGCTGTCCGGATTATCGTTTCGGAAGTTTAAGGCAGGAGGTGCCGCCGAGAACGCGGCAAACAGTATCGATATTCGCCGCCAATGGAGGCGGCTTACGCGACGTCCACTCCGTCGCAGTTTGGCGGAACCGCGCGCCCGCCCGCCCGGGACGGGCCGCGGATGACCTTCGTGCCCGCCTAAACGCGCGGAATTCCGATAGGGCTTTGACATGCTTCGCCCGCTGCCGCGGGAGTAGGTTTGCAGCCTCAGCAACGTGCAGCGATACCGCGCACTTGGGGTGGTTGACGCATGCCTATCAGTGCCCGCAAGCACCACGTCTATCTCGGCGCGTTCCAATCGCTTCTGCTCATCGGCGGATTGCTGCTCGCCGGGTGCGACGAGAAGAAGCCGACGCCGTCGCAGACCAGCCAAGCCCCGCCAGCGGTCGTGGTGGCAAAGGCCGAGCTTGAGCCTGTCGTGCAAGCGGCCACGTTCGTTGGCCGCGTCGAGGCGATCGACAAGGTCGAGATCCGCGCTCGCGTGACCGGCTTCCTCGAGGAACGGCATTTCCGGGAAGGCCAGGACGTGAAAGCGGGAGACCTGCTGTTCACGATCGAGCGGGCCCAATTCGAGGCCGAGGCTGCCGTCAAGGCCGCCAAGGTGACGAGCGCACAGGCCCAACTCAAGTTTGCGGACTTTCAGGTCGACCGTGCCCGCGAACTGGTCCGCACCAGCGCTACATCGCAGCAAACGCTCGATCAGCGCATTGCGGAACAGGGCGTTGCCTCCGCCAGCCTGGGCGGAGCGCAAGCCGACCTGCGCCAGTCGCTCGTTTCACTGGGATATACGGAGATCAGGAGCCCGATCGATGGCCGGGTAGGTCGCTCGACGGTCTCGCGCGGCGATGTGGTCGGGCCTGATTCGGGCATCCTGACCGTGGTGGTCCGCCAGAACCCGATCAACGTGACTTTCCCGGTCAGCCAGCGGCAGTTGCTGGAGATCCGCAAGGAGAATCCCAGCCAGGATACGACCGCAGTGAAGGTGAAGCTCCGGCTACCGGATGGCTCCACGTACGGCCAGGTCGGGCGCGTCAATTTCGTCGACGTGCAGACGGACAAGGCGACCGACACGGCGCTGGTCCAGGCCGAGGTGCCCAACCCCGAGCGGATCCTGTCGGATGGGCAGTTCGTCGGGGTGACGGTCGAAGGCGAGGAACCGAAGCAGGCGGTGGTCATCCCGCAGTCGGCGGTGCAGATGGACCAGGCGGGAGCCTTCGTGCTCGCCGTCGGGCCGGACAACAAGGTCGAGCAGCGCCGCATCAAGCTCGGCCGTGGCCCGGCCGGGCAGTCCGTCATCGAGAGCGGGATCGAGCCCGGGACGATGGTGATCGTGGAGGGCGCCCAGCGCGCCCGTCCCGGCAGCCCGGTCTCTCCGCGTCCGGCGGCACCCACCGTCACGGGTTAGCGTGCCATGATCTCCAAGGTCTTCGTCGACCGCCCGCGCCTCGCGATCGTCATCGCGATCGTCACCCTCATCGCCGGCGCGATCTCCCTGCTGCAGATTCCGGTCGCCCAGTTCCCAGACATCGTGCCGCCGCAGGTGGAGGTGACGGCCCGTTATCCCGGCGCGTCCGCGGAGGTCGTCGAGGCAACCGTCGGCCAGCTGCTCGAGAGCAAGGTCGTCGGCGTGGACAACATGATCTACATGAAGTCCACCAGCGGCAACGACGGCAGCTATACGTTGCTGGTCAGCTTCAAGCTCGGCACGGACCCCGACCAGAACACGGTCAACGTCAACAATCGGGTCCAGCTCGCCACCGCCAAGCTGCCGCAGGAGGTCCAGCAGCAAGGGCTGTCGGTCAAGAAGAAGTCGTCGGCGATGCTGCAGGTCATCGCCCTCTCCTCGACCAATGGTGCGCAGGACCCGCTGTTCATCAGCAACTATGCGACGATCAACGTCCTCGACGAGATCAAGCGCATCAACGGCGTCGGCGACGCGGTCATGCTTGGGCCGCTCGACTACTCGATGCGGATCTGGTTCGAGACCGACAAGCTCACCGGCTACGGGCTGACCCCGGCGGATATCATCGCCGCCATCCAGAAGCAGAACCGGGTGGCACCGGTAGGGCGGATCGGCGCGCAGCCGATGGCCGACGCGTCGTTCCAACTTAACATCCAGACCCAGGGCCGCCTCGTCGACACCGACGAGTTCGGCAACATCATTGTCCGCGCCAACCCGGACGGGTCGGTCCTGCGGGTGCGAGACGTCGCCCGGCTCGAGCTGGGCTCTGCCATCCGCGACGTGGAGACCCAAACCAACGGCAAGCCCTCGATCTTGATCGCGACCTATCTCGCGCCTGGCGCGAACGCCGTCGGTGTGGCGGGCGAGATCAACCGAACGATGGAGCGGCTCCGGCAGAACTTCCCGGAGGGCCTGCAGGAACAGGTCGTCTACGACACGACCGTTTTCGTCAGGTTGACGATCCACGAGGTGATCAAGACACTCGAGGAAGCGTTCGTCCTCGTCGTCATCGTGGTGTTCCTGTTCCTCGGCAGCATCCGCGCGACGATCATCCCGCTGATCGCGGTTCCGGTGAGCCTGATCGGAACCTTCGCCGTGCTGCTTGCGGTCGGCTACTCGGCCAACACGATCTCCTTGCTCGCCATGGTGCTTGCCATTGGCATCGTCGTCGACGACGCGATCGTCGTGGTCGAAGCGGTCGAAGCGACGATGGAGGAGCATCCTGAGCTCACGCCCGCCGAAGCGACGAAGAGGGCGATGGCGGGGATCACGGCACCGATCATCGCCATCACGCTGGTGCTGCTCTCAGTGTTCGTCCCGCTCGCCTTCATCCCGGGCATCTCCGGCACGTTGTTCCGCCAGTTCGCGGTCGTGATCAGCGTCTCGATGCTGCTGTCGGCCATCAACGCGCTCACGCTCTCCCCGGCACTCTGCGGCGTGCTGCTGAAGCCTCATCACGGGCCAAAGCGCGGCGTGATGGGTTACGTCTCGAGGTCGATCGACAAGGCCCGCGACGGCTACGCGGCGATCGTGGCAAGGCTTGTGCGGGTTTCGATCCTTAGCTTGGCGGTGCTTGCGGTGTTGTTCTTTGGCATCGTTACCGTCGGTGGGCGGACGCCGACCGGGTTTTTGCCGTCCGAGGACCAGGGGGCGTTCTTCGTCGAGCTGAAGATGCCCGAAGGCACGTCGCTCAACCGCACGCGTCAAGTCGCGATCCAGATCGAGAAGGCGATCACCAGCCTGCCTGGCATCCGTTACGTCAGCACGGTAACAGGCTTCAGCCAGCTGAATGCCCTCGCTCAGGCCAACAGCGCTTTTTTCATCGTAACACTCAAGCCGTTCGAGGATCGGACGGAGGCCGCGGCAAAGGTGCAGGGCCTGCTTGCCGGCGTGGTCCGCGAGACGTCCGATGTGCCGGCGCAGGTGATCCCGTTCAACCTGCCGCCAATCATCGGGCTCG
>CAYSTX010000268.1:2655-5112 GCA_964434035.1 uncultured Acetobacteraceae bacterium | reverse complement strand
GGTCGAGTTTCACCAGTTGCTCGGCCATCACCCGTCCCTGCTCGACGTGCCGGCGCGACTCGGCGTGCCCTACTCGCTGATGGCCCACGACTACGCACTGTTTTGCCCGCGCGTGACCTTGGTCGGCACCAGCGGGCGCTATTGCGGGGAACCCGATCTGGCCGACTGCGAAACCTGCGTCGACACGCTTGGCAGCCTGCTCGACGAAAAGATCGGCGTCGCAGCGCTGCGGACACGATCGGCGACGTTGCTCGCCGGCGCGACGCGCGTGTTCACGCCATCGTCCGATGCCGCCACGCGCCTCGCCCGCCACTTCCCGGGCATCGTGCCGTCCGTCGCATCGCCGCAGTCCGAGCCCGCGCGCGTCCCGCCTCGGCCGCGCCGCGCCGGCCTTAACGGCCGCGTCCGCTGCGGCATCGTCGGCGCGATCGGGGTGATCAAGGGATACGATCTGCTGCTCGGTGCGGCGCAAGACGCGGCGGCGCGCGACCTGCCGCTCGACTTCGTCCTCGTCGGACATACGGCGGACGATCAGCCATTGGTCGACACCGGCCGCGTCTTCATCACGGGACCGTTTCGCCGCGCGGACGAAGCAGTGCGTCTGCTGCACGCTGAGGCGGCGACCATCGGGCTGCTGCCATCCGTCTGGCCGGAAACATGGTGCTTCGCACTGACGGAGCTGTGGCAGGCGGGGCTTGATGTCGTTTGTCTCGATATCGGCGCGCAGGCGGACCGCGTTCGCGCTCGCGCCACACGGTACGGCGGTGCAGGTCGCGTCGTACCGGTTGGCATCACACCGCGCCGTTTGAACGATGCACTGCTTGCGGTTGAGCGGCAGACCGGTAATGAATGTCCACGATTGCCGGCCGACCGAGCCGTGCGCCCTAGAGCATCATAGCGGGAGCATTCATGTCCGACGCCGTCGTAACCACCGCCCGCTCTCGCGGCCGGAGCCAAGACACCGCACCGAACATGGTGGCGAACAAGCCAGCCCCCAGGCAGGGCGCAGCCGCCGCCGCCGCGTCGGCACCCGACGCGCAGTCGAGGATCAATCAGCTCCGCGTCTCAGGGCATCTCATGACGCTCGAGAGCGGGCTCTTCTGTCTTTTCCACAGCCACGAGCCGGTGACCGATCAGTCGGGCCTGCCCGGCATCCGCGTTTCGCTGCCGCCGGGCGCGCCGGCCAACAACATCAGCATCGCAACGTTCAGCGACGACGGCTGGGTCGCCGGCGGCAACGACGCGGCGCTCGTGCGCGTCACGCACGGCCCGGCACAGGTGCTCGTCACGGTCTATCAGTCGCCGAATCATGGCGCCGAACAGGCGCCGCGCTTGCAGGTCCTGCGGATCAGCGGCGACGCGCAGCCAGCGGCGCCCGCCGCGCAGACCGCGCAAGCGCCGACCGGAACGCCAGAGATGGTCGCGCATATTCAGCGGTCGGGCGACGTGCCGGGCACGATCGGCGAATGGCTCGGCGTGCGCGGCAGCCAGCGCTGGATCGAGGGCTTCGGCCTCGCCCCGCGCACCGGGATCAGCCCCGAGGAGATCGAGTATCAGGCAGTACTCGGCCGTGGCTGGCTGTCGCCGTGGGTTGAGGGCGGCAAGTTCTGCGGCAGCCGTGGCATGGCGCTGCCGCTGCTCGGCATCCGCATGCGGCTCAAGGGCGACGCGGCCAAGCGGTTCGACCTGACCTATGCCGCAACCTTCGTGGATGGCACCGCGATCGGTCCCGTGCCGGCCGAGGAGCCGTGTGAGGCCGAGAGCCTCGCGGCGCTCGAGGCGTTCTGCGTCACTCTGACGCCGCGCGCTGTCGGCCAGGCGAAGCCTTCCGCCGCGGCCGCGAAGCCCACGACAGGCAAGCCCGCGCCCGCGAAAGCGCCGGCCGCACCGGCGAAGCCAGTCGCGCCACGCGGCAAGCCCGCCCCGGCGCCGAGCCGCCGGGGACGTTGAGGCTGGGTGCGGCGGCCGCGTCTGGCGGCGCGGGCGCGCGATGAAGTTCCTCTTCGTCCACCAGAACTTCCCGGCGCAGTTCCTGCACATCGTCCGCAGTCTGGTGGACGAGAAGGCGCACGAGATCGTCTTCATAACGGAGCCGAACCGGAACCGCATCGGCGGCGTGCGGATCCTCCCGTACGCCAAACCGGCGGCGCCGCCGCGCAATGCGCACTGGGTGTCGCGCGAGTTCGAGGAGCAGACACGGCGCGCCGAAACCGTCGCCCGTGCCGCGCTGACGCTCCGCGGCCTTGGCTTCACGCCTGACATCATTATCGGCCATCACGGCTGGGGTGAGATGCTGAACCTGCCGGATGTCTGGCCGGACGCGCCGATGCTCGGCTACCTCGAATTCTTCTATCGCGTGCGCGGCAGCGACGTGAATTTCGATCCCGAGTTCCCGACCGATCCGCTCGAATTCCCGCGCGTGCGGGCGAAGAACGCGGTCAACATGATCGCGCTCGA
>CAYSTX010000268.1:0-2555 GCA_964434035.1 uncultured Acetobacteraceae bacterium | reverse complement strand
TTTCATATCCTGATGCGGGCGCTGCCGAAGCTATTGCGCGCGCGGCCCGATCTGCGCTGCGTGCTCGTCGGCGGCGATAGCGTCAGCTACGGCGCCGCGCTCCCGACCGGATCGTGGCGTGAGCGGATGCTGGCCGAAGTCGGCAAAGAGATCGACCTCTCGCGCGTCGTCTTTCCGGGCAAGGTCGATTACGAGCTGTACAAAGCGTTGCTCCGCCGCTCCGACGCGCATGTCTATCTGACGTACCCGTTCGTCGCGTCCTGGTCGCTGCGCGAGGCGCTGGCGAGCGGCTGCGTCGTCATCGGCAGCGACACATCCCCGGTCGCGGAGTTCATCACCGACGGACGGACCGGCCTGCTCGCGCCGTTCCACGATCCATCGGCTCTCGCGGACCGCGTGCTGGAGGCGCTGGAAAACAAGCGGCTCGCGGCCAAACTCCGCGCCGGCGCGCGCGCGTATGCCGAGCGCAACCTCGACATCCGCGACACGATTTCCGGCTATCGGACGCTGATCGACCGGATGACCGGCGGCGCGCTGACAGCCGGGGCGGCAACACCCCGCAAGAAGCCGGCGCTTGCCGACAAGCCACGCGGCGGCGGGATGGTCAGGGCGCGGGCGGCGGCGCGGCCGCGATCGCGCGGCTGATCACGGCGGCGGCGTCCTCCGGTCCGCCCCAACCCTCGATCCGCACCCATTTGCCAGGTTCGAGATCCTTGTAGCGCTCGAAGAAATGCTCGATCGCCGCCCGCGTGATCGGCGGCAACGATGCACAATCGGTCGTGTCCTTATACTGCGGATGCACCGCATCGTGCGGCACGCAGATGATCTTCTCGTCGCCCCCCGCCTCGTCCTGCATCCGCAACAGCCCGATCGGCCGCGCGCGGATCACCGCGCCCGGCATGACCTCGACCGGTGTCAGCACAAGCGCGTCGAGCGGATCGCCGTCATCGGCGAGCGTTCCGGGGATGAACCCATACGCGGCCGGATAGGCGGTCGGCGTGTAGAGAAACCGATCGACGAAGATCGCGCCCGACGGCTTATCGATTTCGTATTTCACCGACGAACCCTGCGGGATCTCGACCACGACAAAGATGTCGTTGGGCGGGTCTAGTCCCGGAGGGATGCGCGCGATGTCCACCGTTCCTACTTAACTCCAGCGGCGAGCATCGCGAGCAGCAGCAGGGCGACGATGTTCGTGATCTTGATCATCGGGTTCACCGCCGGGCCCGCCGTGTCCTTGTACGGATCGCCGACCGTATCGCCGGTCACCGCCGATTTGTGCGCGTCCGATCCCTTGCCGCCGTAGTTGCCCTCTTCGATGTATTTCTTCGCATTGTCCCAGGCGCCGCCGCCCGAGGTCATCGAGATGGCGACGAACAGCCCGGTCACGATCGTGCCGAGCAGCATCGCGCCGAGTGCGGCGAACGCCGATGCCCGGTCCGCGACCGCCGCGATCACGTAGAACAGCACGATCGGCGCCAGCACCGGCAGCAGCGATGGCACGATCATCTCCTTGATCGCGGCACGGGTCAGCATGTCGACGGCGCGGCCATATTCGGGCTTCGTCGTGCCCTCCATGATACCGGCCAGCTCGCGGAACTGCCGCCGCACCTCGACTACCACCGCGCCGGCCGCGCGGCCGACCGCCATCATGCCCATCGAGCCGAACAGATACGGCAGCAGCCCGCCGATGAAGAGGCCGATGACGACGTACGGGTTCCCCAGCCTGAAATCGACATGCAAATTGCCGAAATAGTGCTCCAGATCCTGCGTGTAGGCGGCAAACAGCACGAGCGAGGCGAGCCCCGCCGAGCCGATCGCGTAGCCCTTGGTCACGGCCTTCGTCGTGTTGCCGACGGCGTCCAGCGCGTCCGTGGTGACGCGCACCTCGCGCGGCAAATCGGCCATTTCGGCGATGCCGCCAGCGTTGTCCGTCACCGGGCCGTACGCGTCGAGTGCGACGATCATGCCAGCCAGCGCGAGCATGGTTGTCGCCGCGATCGCGATACCGAACAGGCCCGCCTCGGCGAACGCGACACCGATGCCAATGCAGATGACGATGACCGGCGCCGCCGTCGCCTCCATCGAGACGGCGAGGCCCTGGATCACGTTGGTGCCGTGCCCGGTCGTGCTGCTGACCGCGATGGTGCGAACGGGGCGATACTTGGTCGCGGTATAGTATTCCGTGATCAAGACAATCAGCCCGGTCACCGCGAGCCCGACGATCGCGCAAATGAATAGCCCGAAGCCGGTGTAGGTGACGCCCGCGATGCTCATAAGCGGATCGCGGAACCCGACCAGTGCCTCGATCACCAGCGCGACGCCGATCACAGACAGCCCGCCCGTGACCAGTAGCCCTTTGTACAGCGCCCACATGATGTCGTTGTTGTCGCCAAGCTTCACGAAATACGTGCCCGCGATCGTCGTCAGGATGCAAATCCCGCCGATGGCCAGCGGCAGCATCATCAGCCAGTCACGGATCGGCTGCGCGAACGAGATCGCGGCGAGCAGCATCGTCGCGACGATCGTCACCGCGTACGTCTCGAACAGGTCGG
>CAYSTX010000267.1:0-5122 GCA_964434035.1 uncultured Acetobacteraceae bacterium | reverse complement strand
ATGGAGCGGCGGCAGGCGGAAGCTTTCCGGAACCTGGAGCGCGGTCATTTCATCGCGCTGGGCCCGGCGCTCTCCCGCAGCCCCTTGGGGCTTTGCATCGGCACGACGGATAGCCAGCCGCGCAATGCGACGCCGCGGCTCATGCCGCTGCCGGAAGCGACGCTGGAGGATGCGCGTGCTGTTATCCTGGCCGCGCCGCCGCCCGAAGCCGCCCGGCCCCAGCGACGCCCGCCGCCGCCCCCAGCGCCTGACCTGCTCAGCCAGCTCATGGCCGTGACGCCTGCTGCGGTGGGGAACCGCGCCGAAGCGGCGGAGGAGCCGCCGAGCCCCGAGAAACTGGCGGAACGGCGCGAGCAGCTGGACCGCATCCTGCGCGCCATCCTGGCGGATCCCGAGGCGGGGTTCCGCGCCATCGGCGTGCTCTATCAGGATTTCCTGGTCCGCTGCCGAATCGAAGGCCTGGGCCCCGGGGTGGCGGACCTCGGTGCCTTCCGCCGCATGCTGACCCGCGCGCGCGCCGGCATCAGCGTCGAGATGGCGGAGGATGATGTCTGGCAGGATGTCTCGGCCCGCGCCGCCATCTTGCCCGAGGACATGCAGGGCATCTTCATGATGATCGCCCGCGCAGCGCGGGAGGGGCTGCCCTGCCCAGGCGACCCGGCGATTGCCCGCGCCTATGGCACCCGCTCATTGGGGCGCGCGCGGCGCGTGCTGACCTATATGGAGGAGCAGGGGTTGATCGTCTGCCAGCTGGACGGCGCCGGCCGGCGAATTGTGACGTTGGTGGAACTTGCCTGGGCTACAGCACCGGGTGCCCCCAGTGCCGAGGACGCGTTGGCGGGGTGAGGCAGTGACGTGCGACATCGATGCGGTCGCCGTGCGTGCAGGCTTACTCGACCTCCTTGCGAAGGAGGTTTCGTGAGTTTTAACGCAGCCGAAAAGCATCAGTCCCACATCCCTGTGCTCTGCTGCTGACGCGTGGATCGAGTACAAGACTACAGGATGCCGTAGCGCGCGAACACGGTCCCGAGCGAATCGCCGGCCTGAAGGTCGCGTAGCGTGCTCCGCTCACCGGCGATCTTCTCGAAGGCGAGGCGCAATACCTCCTCCAACGAATCCAGCAGCCGGCGCCCGGCGCCGTCTTCCGTGTTCGCTGCGCGTCGGCGCGCAGCACGGCCGCGCTGAGCGCAGGGCCCTAGGCGTGGCGCATGGTTCACTACGATGAAAGGCGCGCGTGCGCGTTGGTCGGTTACCGGCCGGACCGGCGGTACTGTCGCCAGCCGATTGGATTCAGGCTTGCTGATGCAGATCGACTCGTGACCCGACGGCGTGCGCGCGGCGCATCCGCTGGAGCACGCGATAGCGATGGCTGGCCGACCGATGAGGGCGATACGCCCCGCGCGAGACCGACCGATCGGCGGGACGTGATGACGAACTACTTGTTGTTCTGGGGGAACGCGCAGCCCCAAGCGCCTCACGGGTTCAAATGACTGTGGGGGTAACGGGCCCTGTGCTTTTCTTACTCGCGCCGCACGCGAAAGGCGATCGCAGGAACAGATTATTGGAATTGAAACGAATGCTCACGAAGTTGCCCTGACGTGCAAGGGCTGGTGAGACACAATCTGGCGCCGAGGGTGTGTCCGCAGTCCTGCGTCGGCGCGGCGGCACGGCGGCAGATGAAAGACGTGGCGTCGGTTCCGCTGAGCCTCACAGTCACTTGATGGGCCTATTGCGGTCATTTGATCGCCGGAGTGGGCTTGTAGGTCTCAATGTGCGCCACTCACTAACGTCTGCGGCCCGAAAGGGGTGAGGTCCGAGGTAGAGCGGACCTGCAGATACGAGCGCGATTCTGTGCTTTTACATCGAGCAAGGCGACAGGAGAACGACGTCCCCGGAGAGGAACGATGCGCGCAATATCCTTGGCCGTAGCTGCGTCACTTGCCAGCGTCGTGATGATGGCAACCGCCAAGAAAGATGAGGTTTGGACCCAGTTCTATCCTCTGTTGGATAAGTGACCTCCACAGGCTCGAAAATCGTCTCGGACTAGGAACGAAGTGTCGCCGGTAGGCAGTACAGGATCGTGAAGATCACTAACGTAGCGATCGGAATAGCAGGCATATCGGCGACGGTCGCCGTGGTCGCGTATGCGCAGTTGGACATGACGACGTCGAGCAACCGGCCGGAAGCGGAGGCCGTAGCCGACGCCAATGGTAATTTGCATGTACCCGATGCGTATCACACCACCTATCAATCGCTGGGAAGCTGGGCGGTGGCGGCCAATCAGGGTCAGGGTTCGAAGGAACTCCATGTCGTCTACGCATCGCCCGGGGCGATCGCTGCCTATCGTAAGGACGGACGTTTCCCTGACGGCTCTGTGCTCGTGAAAGAGGTGTTTCAGGCGGCCACCGGGCCAATGACGACAGGCACTGTTAGCCATGCCGAAACCCTGAAGGGCTGGTTCGTCATGATGAAGGACAGCGACGGCCGCCATCCCGGCAATAAGTTGTGGGGGAACGGCTGGGGCTGGTCGTGGTTCGATGCTGCCAACCCGTCAACGACAACGTCGACCGACTACAAAACCGATTGCCTACCCTGTCACATTCCGGCGCGAGCGACTGACTGGGTTTATGTCGGTGGGTACCCGCCGCTTAGGCGATAGTGGCGAGGGGCTACGAGTGGTGCGAGGGCATGATGCCGATCGTCGTTATTTCGGCGTGAAGGTTCAATGACGCGATCTCGTTCGGCGTTAGGGGCTCCTGAAGCTTCATGTGCAGCGATCTATGATCGCGTAAAGACGGTCGCAGGATGCGGCGAGCTGCTTTTGTGGCGCCGTCGCGATGCCGAGCAGTAGACCGGATTGCGCCGAAACCGTCGACGCATACCAAAGCGACAGGGGAGAAGGCGCCAATCCGAACGCCAGCGCTTCCTTGGCGATGGATACGTCCGGTGCGCCGTCCGGCAATCGCAGCACCACCGCTAATCCGCCGACCACACTATCTTTGGCGCGCGGCCGAAGGCATTTCAGCAGTGCGTCGCGCTGCGCAGCGTAGAGCCGCTTTGTGCGCCGAAGATGGCGCATATAGTGACCCTCCCGCATGAACTCCGCGGTCGCGAGCTGCACCGCTCGCGCGGGCGCCGGAGCGAGATGCGCCGCGACCTCGGCAAACCGGGAGGCCGACGGCGACGGGGCAACGAGAAAGCCCAGGCGCAGTGCGGGGCTGATGGTTTGGCTGAAGGAGCCGATGTAAATGACGCGCCCGGCGCGATCGGTCGAGGCAAGCGCTGGCGCGGCTCGCCCCTCCAGTTGCAGCTCGCCCAGATAGTCATCCTCGATCACCCAGGACTTTTCTTGAGCGGCCCAGTCCAGGAGTCGTAAGCGCCGCGCCAGCGACAAGGTAGACCCGAGCGGCATCTGCTGACCTGGTGTTACGACGACCAGCGCCGCATCCGGAGCATGGCGCAGGCCATAATCGACATCGACGCCCTCACCATCGACCGGGATCGGCGCGAGCGACAATCTTGCGAGCTCGAGCCCGCGCCTCGTGAACGGGAAACCAGGATCCTCCACCCAAACTTTCCGCCCCTCTAGGCCGAGCACACGGAGCGCCAACCCGAGGCCGTTGCCGAAGCCGCCGGTGACGACGATCTGGGAGGGCGAGCATTCGATGCCGCGCGCGATGGCGAGATAGGCGGCTATTTCCCGCCGCAGATCCGGCTCGCCGCGAGGGTCCGGGTACAAGGGCGTCGTACTCGAATCTGTGCGAACCGCGCGTGAGCGAATCCGGGCGAAGAGCTTGGCGGGAAAGGCTTCCTGCGCGGGCACGCCCATCCGGAAGATTCCCGGGCGCGCGGTGAGCTCCCGATACATTTCCATGAACGAGCCGCGATCGGGCGGCTGGTCCAGCCGAACGGCTATTGAAGGCCGAGCCGCGACATGGGTTCCGGTCGCGCGCGACGCAACGATGAGCTGGGCGGCAGATAGCTTCTCGTACGCCGAGCGCACCGTGCCGCGGGCAACGCCCAATTGCGCCGCAAGGTCCTGCCAGGATGGCAGACGCGCTCCTGACGCGAGGACACCGGTCTCGATCGCGTTGCTGATCCCATTACGGATCTGCTCGGCCAGCGGCGTCTTCGCCGTTCGATCGAGCTCCAACTGCAACAGCTTGGGCATGGACCCGTAGGCCACGAGTTTTGTCGGTTCTTGGTACTTTGCGCTGGGCCGGGGAAAGGTCAACTGGGCGGGCGAAGGAGAACCACCGCCATGGAAATCAAATCCACCCTGCGAGCAGCCGGCGCCGCTTTCGCTATCGCCTTGGCAGCGCCAGCTGCCGCACGCGAGCGTGGCGAGACGGTGGCGCCGCATTTCGAGCGGGTGATTCCCAACATTCCGGGCAAGTCGCTCGTTGCCGTGGTTGTCGACTATGCGCCGGGTGGCGCCTCGCTGCCGCACACGCACGCAAAGTCGGCTTTCATCTTCGCCTACGTCGTGTCGGGCGCAATCGAGTCACAGGTCAACGATCAGCCTAAGCGGGTCTACCACGCCGGCGAGAGTTGGTACGAGACACCCGGTTCCAGCCATCGCGTCAGCCGCAATGCAAGCGCGACCGAGCCCGCAAAGCTGCTCGCGGTTTTCGTCGTCGATACCGAGGACAAGACCCTGACCACCCCGGCTCCATAAGGCCCGACGTTCAAGGAGTGAAACAAGTGAGCAAGCGTCTCGACTACAATCAAATCGCGCCGGAAGGCCTCGAAGCCCTTGGTGGCGTCCACGGCTACATCGCCGAGAGCAGCCTACCGGCGACGCTCGTCGACTTGGTCTACCTGCGCGTCTCGCAGATCATCGACTGCGCCTACTCCCTCGACGCGCACACGCGTGGCCTGCTGGGGAGGGGCAAAGCGTCGAGAAGCTGGCGCAGGCCTGGTAAGCGAGGTCGCATCCGCTTTTGGAAGCTACCCCATGGCTCATGGCATGAGATGTCGCATGGGTTTTTCCAACGCTGCAAAAATTTCCACCAAAGAGACAAATGACCGAGGAGAAAATCATCATGAAGGCGATCGTGGTAACGGACCAGGCTGCGGGAACGGCCGGGATGAAGCTGGTGGAGCGGCCCGAGCCGCAGGC
>CAYSTX010000266.1:2939-5146 GCA_964434035.1 uncultured Acetobacteraceae bacterium | reverse complement strand
ATCCGCATGTATCAGGAGCGGACCTATCCCGGCCACGTCAGCGGCACGGCGCTCACCAACCCCGACTTCGCGAAGTTCATCGAGGCGTTCGGCGGTCACGGCGAGGTGGTGGCCGAGACGGGCGCGTTCGTCCCCGCGTTCGAGCGCGCGGTCGCGAGCGGACGGCCGGCGGTGATCGAGCTGCGGTGCGACCCGGAGCAGATCACGACGCGGGTGACGATCGCCGACCTGCACGCCGGGCGCGCGCCGGTGAAGCCAGCGAGCCGCACGCCGCCCCCGGCCGCTCCCGGCAATCCGAGCCACGCCGGCCCATTCGCCCGCGCGCGGCGCTAAGGCCGAGAAGGCGCGCTGGAGCAGCTCGCCAGCGGTACGAGTCCTAACTTAGCCGCCTGAGGCGGCGCGCCGATCCCAGACCGTCTGCATCTCAGCGTGTAATTTGGCAGGATCCTCTCTGACGGCTTTCCACACGCTCTCCGCGGGCGCGTCGGCCAGGACGTTGTCGATTCCGTTGTGAATCCCCTCCAGAGTCCGCTGGGCGACCTGTTGGGGTGACGTCTTCGGACCGGCCGAGAGAGACGCCCCCATATCGGTGTCGATAAAGCCCGCGTAGACCCCCACGACGCGGGTGCCTTGGGCTTTCAGCTGGATCCGGAGACCGTCGGTGACGGCGAGGGCCGCGTGCTTGGTAGCGCAGTACGTCGAATTGAAGGGATAGACGTACCAGCTCACGACCGAGAGCATGTTGACGATCACGCCGCCGCCGTTACGCCCCAGCACCGGCGCGAAGGCCTTGGCCATCGCCAGCATGCCGAAGACGTTGACCTCCATCTCGCGCCTCAGAGCGGCCACCGAATTCTCCGAAAGGACTGCGGTGGAGAGCATCGCGCCGGCGTTGTTGATGAGGATCTCGACGTCGCCGCAGGCCCCAGCGGCGGCCGCGACATCGTGCGACGACGTCACGTCCAGGCGAATGGGAGCAAGACGCGGGTCGCTCACCGTCAACGGATCACGCGCCGCGGCGTAGACCTTCAAGGCGCCTGCTTCTAACAGGGCCTCGGCGAACGCGCGCCCGAGGCCTCGATTGGCGCCGGTCACCAGCGCGGTCTTTCCCATAATCTCCTTCATTGTTCCCTCAAGCGTCCGCTGCGGCGGCGGTGTCGCTGCGGCCGACCAGTTCGGCCACGACCGTGTCGAGCGTCGTTTGTCCTTTGAGCGGCGTACCCTCGAACTCAATCCAGCCTTCGTTGAAGCCGTCGAGCATCTGCGCGCGCGGCGTCGGGTTCTGCATGCCCTGAGCGCTGAACATTGCTTCCCAGCTATCGCGCGGCACTTTTGTCGTCACGACCGGATGTCCGAGCACCTGCGCGAACGCCACTGCCACGTCGCAGGGCGTGACACGGCGCGGACCCTCGAGCTCAACGACGCGTCGGCCGAGCCAGTCATGCTGCATCATCGTCGCGGCGAGACGCCCAACATCCTCCGTCGCCACCATCGGCACGGGCTTGTTGAGCGGCTGCAGGAAACTCGAAACGAGCCCGCCGCGCGCCGCGTCGACATCCCACGCCGCGTTTTCCATGAACCATGCAGCGCGGAGGAACCCGATCGGCATCGGCAGGTCGCCGAGGGTCCCCTCCACGATCCCGAGCTGGTTCAGGAGGTTCGGCTGGCTCGCCTGCGCGCCGATCGTGGACAGGCACACGACGCGCGCGGGCCGCGCGGCGAGCAGCGCGCTGCGGACACCCGCCGCAAGCGCCCGCACTTCGGGAAATCCGGGTGCCGGATCGAACATCGGCGGGAACAGCAGAAACACCGCCGCCGCGTCCCGAAACGCCGCCGTGACTGACATCGCGTCGGACAGATCGGCAACCGCCACATCGCAACCGCGCGCCGCCCACTCCGTGCCCTTTCGCGCATTCCGCACGATGGCGCGCACCGGCACCCCGTCATCGCGGAGCGCACGCGCTACCGCGCCGCCGACCTGTCCCGTGATCCCTGTGACGGCAAACATTGGCGTCCCTCCTGTAGTTAGCCCGCCGGCACCCTATCGGGAGCGTTGTCTTGACCGTAACGCCGTTCTGTCACTTCATTCGTGATCATTGGTCATGGACGCCGTCATGCCATTTGACGCTCGCTTGCTGTCCGGCGTCGGCGTGCTGGCCGCAGTTGTTTCCGCCGGCAGCTTCGCTCGCGCGGCCGAGGCGTTGGGC
>CAYSTX010000266.1:0-2839 GCA_964434035.1 uncultured Acetobacteraceae bacterium | reverse complement strand
CACCTCATCCTCGCGCCGCGTCTCGCCGATTTCCTCGATCGCCATCCCAACCTGCAGCTCGAGGTGTTCACGCGCGATGGGGTCGGCGATCTGGTCGCCGACGGCGTCGATGTCGCGGTGCGCTTCGGGCCGCCGGCGGTGCCGTCGCTCATCGCGCGCCTGTTGCTCGAGACGAGCATCTTGACGGTCGCATCGCCCGCCTACCTCGCCCGTCACGGGCGACCGGCGAGGCCCGCCGACCTCGCGGCGCATTCCTGCATTCAGTTTCGCGACCCGGCGACCGGGCGACCGTTCGAGTGGGAGTTTCGTCGCGACGGCGCGGTGCTGCCAGTGGCGACAACGGGCGCGCTGCTGGTGACCGACGCCGGAACGATGCTGGGTGCCTGTCTTGCCGGCGCTGGCATCGCACAGGTCATGGCGCTCGGCGTGCAGGACATGCTGCGCGACGGTCGCCTGATCGAGTTGTTTCCGGATTGGCCGGACGAGAAATTCCCGCTCTATGCGCTGCACCCGTCGCGGCACAATCCGCCGGCCAAGGTGCGGGCGTTCATCGCGTTCTGCCGCGAAACGATCGCCTGAGCGACGAGCGACGCTGAGGCCGGCTACGCCTCGATCAGCAGCGCCTCGACCGTCATGCAGACCGGGTTGCTGTTCGCAATCCGGCCCGCATGGATGCCGCCTGCCGTGTCGATATCTACCAGATCACGTTGGTGGTCTTTGCGATTGGTCTTCTGTCACGGCAGCGGACCGGGACCGCTTGCGGCGGGCGATCCCAAAGGCGACGAGCCCGGCGCCGAGCAGCGCCAAGGACGTTGGCTCCGGCACCGCGCGCACCAGGTAAGTTCCCCTGAACGGGCCGCAGCAGCTGCCCACCGGGCGGATTTCCGTGTCGATAACACCCCGTTCTACGCCGCCCGGTCCTAGGACTTCGATGGTGATGCTGACGTCAGCGACCAAGGAGGAGGGGGTGATGGGGCCGGGTCCTGAGAAGGGTCCGACCACTTCGCCGTCCAGTTCGGTGTTAGAGAACCCCGGACCGAAAAGGTTGATGAAGTTGCGCGGTGCCGCGTGCACGTAAGCGGCCAGAGTGGAGAATTGTCCTAGGTCCGCGAGGTTGAACGCGGCGAATAGCCCGTCTGGCTCGGTCTGCTCGAAGACCGTGACAGGCGAGAGTCCGAAAGTGTGCCTGAGATTGAGCCATTCCAGGTTGGTGTTCGTGTCCAGTATCACGGAGTTGGGGCCGAACGTGGGGTCGCTGAGTGGGATCAGGGCTGCCCGGACGGGTCCCGCGGCGCCCAGGAGACCCATCCCCACCAGGCTCGCGCAGATGATCTGCCGCAACCTAGCCACTGGTTTCCTCCTCGAGGCAAGCCATACCGACAGGTAGTTGCCTCCTCGTCACAGTAGGTCCACCGCCTGCAACTGATCAAATCAACTCGTTTCATAACCAAGAGATTGGCGAACTGACTCGCCCGCGCGCGGCGCTGCGGCCGGCTACGCCTCGATCAGCAGCGCCTCGACCGTGATACAGACCGGGTTGCTGTTCGCAAACCGGCCCGCATCGGTGCCGCCTGCCAAGTCGATGTCTACCGGATCACATCAGCGGTCTTTGAGACTGGTCTTTCATCACGGCAGCGGACCGGGAACGCTTTTGGCGAACGATCCCAAACGCAACGAGCCCGGCGCCGAGCAGGGCCAAGGATGTTGGCTCCGGCACCTCACGCACCAGGAAAGTTCCTATGCCCGGGCCGCTGCGGGTGGCGACTGCCGTGTCCTGGTCGTAAAAACCCTGCTCTGGATTGACGAAGAAGCCGGGCGTAAAGACCAAGCCGGGAGGGGGTTAAGGCCAATAAGCACGTTGCCTTCCAGGTCGCCCCCAATCGGGCCTGATGGGCCAAAAAAGTTGATGAAATTGAGCGTTGTCGTGCGATCGAGGGGGAACAAGCAACAGACTGACGGACGGCCGAAAGCGGCATCGATCAGAGTGGAGAACGCTACGGGCCCGGCGAGCCTGAACCCGGCGAATCGCCCCCCTGGCTGGGTCTGGTCGAAGACCTGGAAAGCCGACAGTCCGAAAGTGGGCCTGAGATTAAGCCATTCCAGGTTGGTGTTCGTGTCCAGCAACACCGAGTTGGGGCCGAACGTGGGGTCGCTGAGTGGGATCAGGGCTGCCCGGGCGGGCACCGCGGCGCCCAGGAGACCCATCCCCACCAGGCACGCGGAGATGATTTGCCGCAACCCAGCCATTGGTTTCCTCCTTGAAGCAGCCATACCGGCAGATAGTTGCCTCCTCGTCACAGTAGGTCCACTGCCTGCGACCGATCAAATCAACTCGTTTCATAACCAAGAGATTGGCGAACTGGTTCGCCCGCGCGCGGCGCTGCGGCCGGCTACGCCTCGAGCAGCAGCGCCTCGACCGTGATGCAGACCGGGTTTTCATCAGTGATCCGGCCGGCGTGGATGCCGCCCGCCATGTCGATCGCGACGAGGTCGAGCGTCGGGGTCTGATCGGCGACAATGATCGCGTCGTGGACGAAAATCTCCGTCGCGATGTCGGGCAGCGACCGGCCGTCGTCGAACGTGGCGCCGATCAGGCTGCCGACGCAGCCGAACAGGCGCGCGCGTGCGAACCCAGCGCGCGCGCAGGCGGCGGCGAGGGACGGCGCGAAATCCTCGTTAGGCCGAATCCGCACGACCGCCGCTCGCGTGCCGGACGCATCACCGCCCGCGACCGCGCACGGCTCGAAGAGGGTGAAGTTGGTTTCAGCATCCGGCACCGCGACGATCGCGGCATCGGCGCAGCCATAGGCGCGCGCGGTGCCGGCTGACCGGACGACAG
>CAYSTX010000265.1:0-5192 GCA_964434035.1 uncultured Acetobacteraceae bacterium | reverse complement strand
GGTCCCAGTTGACCCAGCTTTCCCGCCGCTCGACGAGGCCCGCGCGCAGGAAGTCGAGAAAAAGTTGCTGCTGTTTCCCGTAATACTCCGCGTCGCAGGTCGCGAATTCGCGCGACCAATCGATGGACAATCCCATGCGCTTCAGCTCGGCGCGCATCGCCGCGATGTTGTCGCGGGTCCAGCGGCCGGGATGAATGCCGCGCTCACGCGCCGCGTTTTCCGCGGGCAGGCCGAACGCGTCCCATCCCATCGGGTGCAACACGTCATAGCCGCGCGCCCGCTTGTACCGCGCGACGACGTCGCCGAGCGTGTAGTTGCGAACGTGTCCCATGTGGATCTTCCCCGACGGGTAGGGGAACATCTCCAGCACGTAGTATTTCGGCCGCTCGCCGGACGGCACATCTTCGACCGCGAAGCAGGACGCCTCGTCCCACACGCGCTGCCAGTGCGGCTCGGCCGTTGCGAAATCGTAGCGGGCTTGGGCCGGCTCGGTCGCTTGGGGCTGCGTATCCATGGGCACGTGCTGGCCCGTGCTCAGTTACTCGCGGTCGTCTCGGCCCGCAGTTCGCGGGCGCGGGCGAGCACCTTGTTTTCGATCTCGCCGGTCGTCACCGGGCTCACGGGCGCGTCGACCCAGGTGCCGTCCTTCGCGACCTGACGGAAGATCGTCACGCGGACGCCGTCGGCGCGGAGCTGCCGGCCGAGGATGTAGGCCGTTGCCTTGAACCGCTCACCGCTCGCCGCCGGCGGCTGATACCAGTCGGTGATGATTACGCCGCCGAACGGATCGGCCGACGCGAGCGGCATGAAGCTCAGCGTATCGAGCGCGCCGCGCCACAGATAGGCGTTGACGCCGAGCACGCCGCCCTGATCGGCGTCGCTGGCGCCGCGCTCGCCGCCGACGCCGAGCACGAGGCCCTGCTCACCAAACAGCTTGCCCGCGATCGCATCGCCGTTGTTGTTCTCTGAGTCGTTATACTCGCTGGTTCTCACCGGCCGCACGTTCTGCGCGTTGTCCGAGCTCCCGCCGCACCCGGCGAGCAATCCGGAGACCGAAAGAAGCACGATCGGGGCGAGACGGATGGTTCGGGTCATTGTTGCCTGGGTTTCAGGGAAGTTTCATCGGCGTCGGGTTTCCTACTCCGCCCGCGCCGCGTCGCCAAGCGTGATGGCTCAGTCGGAATGACTGGCTCCCCGCGCGGCGGCGATGAAGGCCGTGATCAGGGCCGGATTCTTCTGCCCTGGTGACGTCTCAATGCCCGAGGAAACATCGACCGCTTCGGCGCCGCTGGCCGCGATGGCGCGGGCGACGGTGGCGGGCGTGAGGCCACCCGCGAGCAGCCACGGGCAGGGCGCGCGCCAGCCGGCGAAGAGTGTCCAGTCGAGCGGGACCGCGTTGCCGCCCGGCCGAGTCGCGCCCGCGGGCGGCTGGCTTTCGATCAGGAGCGCGTCCGCGCCACCGTTCGTCTGGGGCAGATCGGCGGCCGTCGCGACGCCGAGCGCCCGCCAGACCGGCACGCCGAACCGGTCGCGGATCGCGGCGACATCGACGGCGCCGTAAAGCTGCAGCGCGTCGAGTGGCACTTCGTTGAGGGCGCTTGCGATGTCGTCCATTGTCGGGCGGACGAACAAGCCGACCCGCGCCGGGCCGCCGCCACGCCGCGACGGGGCCGTTGCCGATAGGGCGGCTGCGCGTGCGGGCAGGATCGCGCGCGGGGAGGGCGGAAAGAAGACGAACCCGATCCAATCGGCGCGACCCGCGACGGCCGCCTCAACGCCCACCTCGTCATTGAGGCCGCAAATCTTGACCCGGATCATTCGGCGTCGGTCTCGGTCGCAATCAGGCGGGCGGCTTTCGCCGGGTCGGCGGCCTGCGTGATGGGGCGGCCGATGACGATCCAGTCGGCGCCCGCCTCGATCGCATCTTCCGGCGTCGCGATGCGCGCCTGATCGTCCACCGCAGCGCCCGAGGGCCGTACGCCGGGAACAACGAGCAGCGGCGCCGGCCCAAGCAGCGCCCGCAGCGCCGCTGCCTCGCGTGGGCCGCAGACGAGCCCGTCCGCCCCCGCATCGATCGCGAGGCGGCCGAGGCGGAGCGCCTGCTGCGTCGGCCCGCCGGAGACGCCCGTCGAATGGAGTGCGGCCGCATCGAGGCTGGTCAGCACCGTGACCGCGATGATTTTTGGCCGCACGTCACCGCCCGCCTGTTCGGCCGCGCGGCGGGCGGCCGTGATCATCGCGGCGCCGCCCTGCGCGTGCACCGTCAGCAGCGCGGGACGGAGTGGCGTGACGGCGGCGACGGCGCCCGCGACCGTGTTCGGAATGTCGTGCAGCTTCAGATCGAGGAACACCGGCCGCGAACAAGCCGCCGCGATCGCGGCGACACCCGGCCCACCATGGGCCGCAAAGAATTCGAGCCCAAGCTTGACCATGCCGCAGCACGAGGAGACTGCGCGCGCGAGCGACGCTGCCGTCGCGACGTCGGCGGTGTCGATCGCAACGATCAGGCGCGAGGCCATGCGGCCCTGTCCCAGATCAGCCGTACGGTGAAGGGCGCGTATCCGGCGGCACCAGCCGCGCCCGCAGCGCGCCGACTTCCTGCTCCAGCGTGCGGGCCGTCCGCTCCGCCCGCCGGGCGCGCCGCCGGTCCCGCATCGCGCCGAGCCAGACCAGGAACCCGCCGAGCACGAACGCAATCGCCATCGCGACCAGGATGGTGATCGAAAGCGGCGCGTCGATCGCATAATCGGTCGGCCAGATGCCGAGATGCACGGACTGCTTGTTCGACAGCGCGAACAGGATCAGCAGAAAGAGGATGGGAACGCCGATGAGCAGTCGCATGGTTGTCGATCAGGCCCGGGCGCGGTTAGGCGCGGGCACGGCGGCCGTCGCCGTGCCGCTGCCGCCGCCCCGATTGATGCGCTCCCGCAGCTCCTTGCCGGCCTTGAAGAATGGCACCGCCTTTTCTTGCACCGGCACGGCGGCCCCGGTGCGCGGGTTGCGCCCGGTGCGGGCGTCGCGACGCTTGACGGTGAAGGCGCCGAAGCCGCGCAGTTCCACCCGTCCGCCGCGGGCGAGGGCGTTGCCGATTTCGCTGAACACCGTCGTAACGATCAGCTCGATATCACGGCTCGTCAGATGCGGGTGCGCCGCCGATAGCTCGGCAATCAGTTCCGACCTCGTCACCGTCCGACATCCCCCGTCGCGTTGCTGTCAACAGCGGGTGAAAGCTGCCAGAGCGCCCACGCGCCGTCAAGCGTAAGCCGTTGTGACACAAGGGTTTTCGCTGTCTCGAGCAGGGAAGGCGCCGCACCCTCCGCCAACGCCTCGCCGACGCCGCGGCCAAAGACGCCGATAACGCGCGACACGAGGCCGGGACGCGGTTTCGTCTGCAAATCGACGATCTTCGTGCTCAGCGGAATGCTCTTGGTGGACGCGAGCCAAACGCGGGCGTCACGCTCCTCGCCGAGCTGATCGACGAGCCCGAGCGGCAGCGCCTGCCGCCCCGTGTAGGCCCGCCCGTCCGCAATCGACCGCACCGCCTCCGGCGTCATGTGCCGCCCGGTCGCGACGATGGTGACGAACTGGTCGTAGAGGTCGTTGACGATCCCCTGCATCACTTGCCGGCCCTGGGGCGTCATGCCGTGAAAGAAGTTTGGCTGGTCCTTGAGCGGGCCGGAAACCAACGCCTCCGTCTGGATCCCAAGCCGGCTCAGCAGGTCGCCGACATCGCCCGTCTGCAGGAAGACGCCGATCGAGCCGGTGAGCGTCGAGGGACGGGCGACGATCCTGGTTGCGGGTGCGGCGATCATGTAGGCGGCCGAGGCCGCGAGGCCCTGCATCACCGCGACGACCGGCTTGACCGCAGCGACATGTGCTACCGCGTCGTGCAGGCTCTCGCCGCCGCCGACGGTGCCGCCGGGGCTGTTGATCACGAGCAACACGGCGCGCACGTCCTTGTCGTCGGCGAGCGCCGACACGGCATTGGTGCGCTTGCTGTCTTCCCCGATCATGCCGCTGACGGTGACCCGCGCGATATGCGGGCCAACCGGCAAAATGTCGCGGCGTCCGAACAGCGCGACCAGCGCGACCAGGATCGCGACGACGGCAACGAGCCGCCATCGCCGCAGCCCACGCCGCGCCCGGCGCGGATCGGCGGGATCAGGGGCCACGTCCGACACTCCCGTCCCGCCGTCTCGGCTCAGTTCTCGGTCTGCGCCTGCTGGTTACGGCGACGGATCGCCGCGCCCAGGATGTCGCCCAGCGAGGCGCCGCTGTCGGCCGCGCCGAACTCGGCCATCGCCTGCTTCTCCTCCTCAAGCTCCTTGCCCTTGATGGTGAGCGAGAGCTTGCGGGCCGCGCGATCGACCGCAGTGATGCGGGCGTCGACCTTCTCGCCGACCGCGAACCGGTCCGGACGCTGATCGGCCTTGTCGCGGGCGAGCTCGGCGCGGCGGATGAAGCCGCTGAGCACGTCGTTGACCTTCACCTCGATGCCGTTCGACTGCACCGCCGTGACGACGCAGGTGACGATGTCGCCCTTGTTGACGCCGTCGAGCACGGAGGCGGCCGGGTCGTCGCGCAGCTGCTTGATGCCGAGGCTGATGCGCTCCTTCTCGACATCGACGTCCAGCACCTTGGCCTGAACCACCTGGCCCTTTTCGTATTTCGTGATCGCGAGCTCACCCGGCTCGTCCCACGACAGGTCGGAGGTGTGGATCATGCCGTCGATGTCGGCGGCGATGCCGATGAACAGGCCGAACTCGGTGATGTTGCGCACCTCGCCCTCGACCTGCGTGCCGACCGGATGCTCCTCGAGGAACTGCTCCCACGGGTTGCGCTGCACCTGCTTCAGGCCGAGCGAGATGCGGCGCTTGGCGCTGTCGACGTCGAGCACCATGACGTCCACTTCCTGGCTCGTCGCGACGATCTTGCCGGGGTGCACGTTCTTCTTGGTCCACGACATCTCGCTGACGTGCACCAGACCCTCGACGCCCGGTTCCAGCTCCACGAAGGCGCCGTAGTCGGTGATGTTGGTGACGCGGCCCGTGTACTTCGCGCCCGGCGGGTACTTCGCGGCCACGCCCTCCCACGGGTCGGCCTCGAGCTGCTTCATGCCAAGGCTGATGCGCTGGGTCTCCGGGTTGAAGCGGATGACCTGCACCTTGACCGACTGGCCGATCTGCAGCGCC
>CAYSTX010000264.1:0-5251 GCA_964434035.1 uncultured Acetobacteraceae bacterium | reverse complement strand
TCGCTGATGGCCGGCCAGTTCACGACGTTCCACCAGGCGGCAAGGTAGTCAGGCCGGCGGTTCTGGTACTTCAGGTAGTAGGCGTGCTCCCAGACGTCGTTGCCGAACAGCACGCGCTTGCCGTCCATCAGCGGCGAGTCCTGGTTCGGCCGGGCGACCAGCGACAGCTTCCCGCTGCTGTCCACGAGCACCATGGCCCAACCGGAACCGAACTGGCCGGCGCCGGCCTTGTTGAGGTTTGCCTTGAGCTGCGCGAAGGAACCGAAATCCCGCGTGATCGCGGTCGCAAGCTCTCCGTCAGGCTCGCCGCCTTTGCCTCCCATGATCGGCCAGAACATGCTGTGGTTGGCGTGACCGCCACCGTTGTTGCGCACCGTCGTCCGGATCGCCTCCGGCAGCTCGTCCAGCTTGGCGAGCATCTGCGACAGCTTCATTGCCGCGACCTGCGGATGGTCTTTCACCGCAGCATTCAGGTTTGCCACGTAAGCTGCGTGATGCTTGTCGTGGTGCAGTTCCATCGTCCGCGCATCGATGTGCGGCTCGTTGGCCGACGCGACGTACGGCAATGGTGGCAAGACGAAGGGGTATGACGGGTCCGCGAGCACGGCGCTCGCCGGCGATGCGCTGGCCGGAGCACTTTGTGCCGCAGCCCGCCGGACGGCTGGGATAAGCGTGGCAGCCGCACCGGCGAACAGGACGGCACGACGTACGATGAGCAGCATGTTAACTTCTCCGATTTGAGAATTTGCGCGGTCGTCAGCGAGGAACCCAGACGGACTCAGAGATTTAAGGCCAGCTTCTTCAGCTTGGCCGTAGCCGTAAAGACGCGAGGGTGAGTCGCGAGGCTGTGATACGCTCCGTTAGGAGGCACCGCGGGCTTGAACGGCGCGGGCCGTCCGGCGGCCCTCAGAGCGGGGCAGGGAACGCGAAGACGACGTAGCAGCCGGCACGTCCAGGAACCCGGACCGGTGACAGCGGCCGCGTGGCGCCCCGCAGCCTTATCGAGCTGACCGGCACGTCCTCCCTGGCACCTTCGGGCGCGCAGTTGACGAAGCGGCGGTCCCGGGCCGCAGATTGTCGTATCGTTGGTAATGTTCAAAAGAGGAGATTCCCATCTCGTTCCGGTCGGAGACTGCTCCCGGTGGAGCACGGGACGAAATGACGGCGAGCCGCGATAGCTCTCACTCATCGCGCTCAGGTCCAGACCATCGGGCGTACTCGGCGAGCGGGCAGATATTCCGTTTTTAGCCGCGCCGCGGAGGGCGGCATAGTTTTGTCGAAATACTCGGCGATAATAGAAATATAATCTTTCTGTCCCCGCCCATATTGCGCTTCCGCAGAAAAGTATTTCTCCTCTCCCGCGCTGACCGATTGCACCCGGCCACCGGCAGGAGAATGGCAGATGATCCATACAGCCCGTATCCAATCCCGGGCCCGCCGGATGGCGATGCACATGTGCGGCCTGCCGATGCGTTGTCGGCGCTTCGGCTCGATCCCACGCCTGCATCCGCTTCCATGACTTCGGTCCCGAAAGGACCCCTCCCATGCTGCAATCCCATGTCATCGATGTCGACGGCGCTTTTGTTGGTGCCGCGATTCGCCTGGATAAAGGCTACCGGTTCATCGCCACCGACATGAAGCTGGATGAACTGGATGGATCGATCTGGCCGACCCTGGCGGACGTCCAGCGCCTCGCCCGGCGCATCTACCTCGGTGGCCGTTTAACGCCGTCGCAGACCCGCTGATCCGAAAGCATCGACGATAAAAGTTTCTCCGTGTCCGAGGCTGCTCGGCCTCGACGCGGATTGGTTGCGAAGGAAATTCTTATGACTCTCAACAGGCGCCGTCTGCTTGCCGCCGGGCTGTCGCTTCCGGTGGGAGCGCTCCCGGCGATCCGGCGGGCGCGCGCAGCGGATGCGAGGACGCTACGGGTCGGCTTGCAGAAGGGCGAGCCGGTCCTGATCGCCACCAAAGCCGGCAAGGACCTCGAAGCGCGGCTTGGTCCCAAGGGCATCAGCGTGGAATGGATCGAATTCCAGTTCGGGCCGCCGATGCTGGAAGCGATGCGCGTAGGAAGCATCGACGTCGGCGCGGTGGGCGACACGCCGCCGATCTTCGCCCAGGCCGCGCACGGCGATCTGTTGTACATCGCCGCGAACCGCGGCGCGCCGCAGTCGATCCTGCTGCCCGCCGGGTCGAAGATTCAGGCGCTGGCTGACCTGAAGGGCAAGAAACTGGCGTTCGGCCGCGGCTCCTCGGCGCATAATTTCGCGCTGATGGTGCTGGAAAAGGCCGGCCTGCGCTACGACGAGATCGAGCCGGTCTATCTCGGCCCGGCCGACGCCGGCGCCGCGTTCGAGCGTGGCGCCATCGATGCCTGGAGCATCTGGGAGCCCTACGCGTCGCTGTTCGCGAACCGCCCGGGCGTGCGCACGCTGACGAGCAACAAGGATATCGGCGAGCAATTCGCCTTCATCATGGCCAACGGGCCGTTCGTGCGGGCAAACCCAACGCTGACCGCGACGGTGGTCGAAGTCCTGACCGCGTCCGCCGAAAAGGCACGCGTCCATCACGAGGCGGTTGCCGCTCTGCTGGCCGGCGCGACCGGCATTCAAACGGATGTCTGGACGCACGCCCTGGTGAAGGACCCGTTCCAGGTGCTGCCGATGAACGACGACCTGGCCCGCAGCCAGCAGAAGGTCGCCGACCGGTTCCGCGCCCTCGGCCTGGTGCCGGTGGATATCAAGGTGTCCGACATCGTCTGGCGGGCGGGGGTCTAATGGAGATGTCGCACCACCATCATGGCCCCGCATGCACGGACCACGCGAGACTTTTGACATCAGGCCATAACGAGGTTCTCCCGCTATGACGCAACCGCTCGATCTTTTCTGGTTCCTGCCCACCAGCGGCGACGGATCCTACCTCGGCACCGAGAAAGGCCACCGCCCGGCCGACATCGGCTACTTGCGCGACATTGCTCAGGCCGCCGACCGCCTGGGTTTCGGCGGCGCGCTGCTGCCGACCGGCACCAACTGCCTCGACGGCTGGATGGTCGGCTCCGCGCTGGTGCCGCAAACCGAGCGGCTAAAGTTTCTGCTGGCACTGCGGCCGGGCTTCGTCACGCCGGGGTTGGCGGCGCGGCAGTCTGCGGCGCTGGACCGGATCAGCAACGGACGCCTGCTGCTGAACATCGTCACCGGCGGGCAGCCGAAGGAACTCGCCGGCGACGGGCTGCTGCTCGACCACGACGAACGCTACGCCCAGACGGCTGAGTTCCTGCACATCTGGCGCCGCCTGCTGGCCGATGGGAAGGTCGATTTCACCGGCAAGCATCTGACCGCGCGGGAGGCCAAACTCGGCTTCTTCGACAGTTTGCAGAAACCCTATCCACCGCTCTGGTTCGGAGGCTCCTCGCCGGCCGGGATCGAGGTCGCGGCGGATCACGTCGATACCTACCTGACCTGGGGCGAGCCGCCGGCGCTGGTGAAGCAGAAGCTCGACGCGGTGGGCGCCCGCGCCGCTGCCCGTGGCCGAATATTGTCCTACGGCTTGCGCGTGCACCTGATCGTCCGCGAAACCGACGCCGAGGCATGGGACGCCGCCAATCGCCTGATCAGCCACCTTTCGGACGAAACTATCACGGCCGCCCAGAAGCGGATGCGCGAGGACACCGACTCGGTCGGCCAACTTCGGCAACTGGACCTGCATGGTGGCCATCGCGACAAGCTTGAGATCAGTCCGAATCTGTGGGCCGGCGTCGGCCTGGTGCGGCACGGCGTCGGCACCGCGTTGGTCGGCAGCCCGGAGACCGTGGCGGAGCGGCTGCGCGAATATCAGGCACTGGGGGTGCAGACGATCATCGCCTCCGGCTATCCGCATCTGGAAGAAGCCTATCGCGTCGCAGAACTGCTGTTCCCGGTCCTCGGAATCGGCCAGCGCGTGTTCGAGCCGGGCCGCGACTTCTTGACTGCCCCCAGCCGGATCGCCGCGGAATGAGGCCGGCGCCTGCGTCACCCCCATTGCGTCATGACTGGGTGGGGGAAGCCGCTACATGAAACGCGTCCTTCCCTGGATCGTCCCGCTGACCATCCTGCTGCTCTGGCAGGCGGCTTCCCAGTTCGGGCTGCTCGCCAATCAGATCATGCCGGCCCCCACCGCGGTGGCCGAAGCCTTCTGGCGCGTCACGCGCAGCGGCGAACTGCTGCGCGACATCGAGGTCAGCACTTGGCGCGCGTTCGCCGGGTTCGCCGCCGGCGGCGGCATCGGCTTCGCTCTCGGCATGCTGAACGGCCTCTCCGGTCTTAGCGAGAAACTGACCGACAGCACGCTGCAGATGGTCCGCAACATCCCGCACCTCGCGTTGATCCCGCTGGTCATCCTGTGGTTCGGCATCGGCGAGGAGGCGAAACTGTTCCTCGTCGCACTCGGCGTATTCTTCCCGATCTACGTCAACACCCTGCACGGCGTCCGCTCGGTGGATCGGCAGTTGCTGGAGATGGCCCGTGCCTATGGCATGTCCGAACGAGCCATCTTCTGGCGCGTTGTCTTCCCCGGCGCGCTGCCCTCGATCTTCGTCGGGCTGCGCTACGGCCTCGGCATCATGTGGCTGACGCTGATCGTGGCGGAAACGATCTCAGCGTCCGCCGGCATCGGCTTCATGGCGATGAATGCGCGGGAGTTCATGATGGTCGACGTCGTCGTCGTCTCCATTCTCATTTACGCCGCGTTGGGCAAGATCGCCGACAGTGTCGCGCGGTTTCTGGAACGCACCTGCCTTGCCTGGAACCCGGTCTATGCGGAGCTCTGAAGCATGACTGTGAGCGTCCTGGAGCGCACGCCCGAAACCGATCTCCGCGAGAGTTCGGCTGGGTCGGCCGTCAGTTTGCGCGGCGTGACGAAGGCGTTTGGTGCGCACACCGTGCTGCATGGGATCGACCTCGAAATCCCAGCCGGGCAGTTCGTCGCCATCGTCGGCCGCAGCGGCTGCGGCAAGAGCACGCTGCTGCGGCTGCTGTCGGGACTCGACCAGCCGACCGGGGGAAACATCGAGATCGACGGCTGGTCGAATGGCTGGCAGGACAGCGTGCGGCTGATGTTCCAGGAGCCAAGACTGCTGCCCTGGCAGCGCGTCGTGGCGAATGTCGAGGTCGGGCTGTCCCATGCGCGCCGCGGTGAGAATCGTCGCCGTCTGGCGGTCGAAGCCATCGCCCAGGTCGGCCTGTCCGGGCGGGAGACGGCATGGCCTTCGGTG
>CAYSTX010000263.1:757-5262 GCA_964434035.1 uncultured Acetobacteraceae bacterium | reverse complement strand
TCGGGCGCGACCACGACCGCACCGCCCGGAATGGCGGCGTTGGTCGCTCCCGGCGACAGATGGCCGAGCACGCGGTCGCGGATGTCCTCGAGGTCGGTGGTGCGCGCGGCGAAATAGGCATCGTCCGCGTTGCTGTAGCCAGCAATTTCTGCGGCCATGGCGGCGTCCCATGCGGCGGTCGCGGACTCGCCACGGGTGATCGCCCCCAGCGCTGGCCGCAGCAGCTCTTCGTCCGACAACATCGCCACCTGAAACCCGAGCATGTCGGCAGCCTCACCGGTGGCCTCAGCGGCGAGCGTCTCGAGCTCAGTCAGCGCCCGCGCCTCGGCGCGCCGCAGCGCGTCGGTTTCCTCTGCGCGTGTGCCGTCGACACGGTGCGGCCTGTGGTCCGCGTCGAGCACCGCGACCACGCCGTGCGCCAGTCCCGGCGCTGCGCTCCGGCCGAACAGGCGGCGCTCAGTCATTACCGTGGCCGGTCGGCTGTTCCACGGTCTCGCCGAACCCGCCGCGGATCAGCGCCATCAGCGCGTTCGCCGCATGCTGCGCGCCCTCACCAAACGTGCGCACGTGCAGAATCGCGCCACGCGGCGCCTTCACGCGCATTACCTTCACGGGACTCTTCGCGTCGACCCACGGGCCATCGGCCGACAAGGCGATTTCGACACGGCAGTCAAACGTCTTGGCGAGCTGCGTCAGCTTGACCGACGGACGCGCATGCAGGCCCACCGCGTTCGTGAGTTCGGCGCGGTCCGTCACTTCATTCATCGTGGGCCTTTTCGTCATTACCGCGACAGTTCCTCGGCCGTGTGGCAAACAATGTCCAATGGCGATCCGCCGGAGGCTTCGGTCGCGGCGATCACCGCGCCCTCGACGATCGGCGCGTTGCACACGACAACGCGTCCACGCCGGCCCGGATCGAGCATCTCCACCGCCATTTCGCTGTTCGTCTCCGCACCTCCCAAATCCACCAGAATGGCGACGCCCGCCTCCGACCACGCGCGGTCGATCGCGGCCAGGATGGACGCGACGCTCGTGCCAAGCCGTCCGTCCGGATCGCCGCCGGTATGCGCGAGGTTGACGCTGTCGCCCACCATCTGGCGCACCATGTCGGCCGCGCCCTCGGCGATCTTCGGGGAGTGCGACACGATGACGATCCCGACATTGGCCACTGCTCAGCCCTCCAAGGCGCGGGACGCCGCCGCGACGATGAGCGCCGAGGAGCGGGCGCCCGGGTCCATATGCCCAATCGAGCGCTCGCCGAGAAACGATGCGCGGCCGCGGGTGGCGAGCATCGGAACGGTGGCGTCGGCGGCGCTGACGGCGATCTCGGGCAGGCGCTGAACTACGTCGGGGCCGCCCTTTGCCAGCGCGGCCTCCACTGGCACGAGCACGTCCAGCATGGTCTTCTGTCCCGGCTGCGACTTGCCACGTGCCTCGACCGCGTCGACGGCGTTGGCGAAGGCTGTTGCGATGTTGCTGCCGTCCGGCGCGATCTCCTTGGCGAGCGCCATAAACAGCGTGCCGTAGAGCGGACCGGAGGCGCCGCCGACCTTCATGACGAGGTGGGTGCCGATTGCCTTGAGCGCATCCGGCAGCGGCTTCGCGGCGATGGCTGCGGCATCGGAGCGTACGGCCTCGAAGCCGCGCTTCATATTCAGACCGTGGTCGCCATCGCCCACCGCCTGATCGAGCGCGGTCAGCTCGTCGGCATGCGCAATGATGTCGTCCGCAACGTTCACGATCAGCCGGTGCAGCAGGTCCGGTCTCATGCGCGCACCCGTGCGCCGGCGGCATCGAAGAACAACGGGTCGGTCAGCGCGATCGCCACGGTGTCGCCCGGTCCGAGGCCCGCATCCGGGTCGGCCAGCGTGACGAAATTGTGCGCGCCGAGGCGGATGTGCAGATGGTCTTGATCCCCAAGATGCTCAACCCGCGTGACCGTGCCGGCGCCGCCGCGCGTGCCATTGGCTTTGCTAATGCGGGCGTGCTCGGTGCGCGCGCCGATCAGGCTGGCGTTGCCGGGGATGGCGGCGTCGGGGAACGCCTCGCGCGGGATCAGGTTGATCGGCGGGCTGCCGAGACGCGCCGCAACGTAGGTGTTTAACGGGTCCTCGTAGATTTGTCGCGGCGTGCCAACTTGTATCAGCCGGCCGCCTTCGATGACGCCGATCGTACTACCGAGCGTCATCGCCTCCGTCTGGTCGTGTGTCACGTAGAGGATGGTCGCGCCCAGCTCCTGCTGGATACGCTTCAGTTCGATCCGCAGCTCCGCGCGCAACTTTGCGTCGAGCGAGGAAAGCGGCTCGTCCATCAGGTAGATCGACGGCGACCGGACCAGCGCGCGACCGATGGCGACGCGTTGCATCTGCCCGCCGGAAAGTCGCGTCACTCGTTCGCCCAGTTTTTCGGAGATGCGCAGCAGTAACGCGACCTCGCCGACCTTCTGGCGGATCTCCGCCTCCGGCAGCCGGCGGGCAGGGGACCGCAGCGGGAAGGCGAGGTTGTCAAATACGGAGAGGTGCGGATAAAGCGAGAATTGTTGAAAGACAAACGCGACGTCCCGCTCCGCAGGCGCCGCACGCGTGACATCGCGGCTGCCGATCCGAACGCGCCCGGCATCCGGCCGTTCCAAACCAGCAACCAGCCGCAACGTGGTCGTCTTGCCTGCGCCGGTCGGGCCGAGCAGCACCACGAACGCGCCGTCTTCCACCGTGAGCGACAGCTCGGAGACTGCCTCCGTCGCGCCGAAACGCTTCGACACGGCATCGAGCACCACTTCAGCCATGCGCGGCCTCCATCGCGGGCGCGGGGTTATGCAGCGCGGTCGGGATGGCGCGGCCGGATTGGGCATCGAACAGCGACAGCCGGTCGGACCGGAAGGCGAGTCCCACCTGATCGCCGATCAAAGCGCGGATGTTCGCCGCGAGCCGCGCCTTCATCATGCCGTGCGCGGTGGTGATGGTGACGATCTGCGTCGTCCCGAGATATTCGGTCGCGAATACCTCGCCGCGCAGCCGGGCGCTGTCGGACAGGCGCACATGCTCGGGCCGCACGCCGAGGACCAGGTCGCTCGCCGCCATGCTCACCAGCGGGGTGGGGATGATAACGTCAGCGGTCCCCATGCGGACAGAGGCACGGCCCGGTTCGAGCGAGTCGTGGAGCGTCAGCAGGTTCATCGGCGGCGAGCCGATGAAGTCCGCGACGAAGATGCTGGCGGGGCGGTCGTAGATATCGCGCGGCGTGCCGAGTTGTTCGATGACGCCGTCGTTCATCACGGCGATCTTGTCGCCGAGCGACATCGCCTCGATCTGATCATGCGTCACGTAGACGGTTGTCGCGTGCAGCCGGTCATGCAGCGCGCGGAGTTCGCCGCACATGACGTGGCGGAACTCGGAGTCGAGCGTGCCGAGCGGTTCGTCCATCATGAACGCGAGCGGCCTGCGGACGATGGCGCGGCCGAGGGCGACACGCTGGCGATCGCCGCCGGAAAGACCGGAGACGGAACGGTCGAGCAGATCCGTGATGCGCAGGATGCGGGCGGCTTCCTCCACCCGTCTCTTAACCTCGGCGCGCTTGACGCCCATGGAGACCAGCGGAAAGCCGATATTCCGCCGCACGTTCATGTGTGGATAAAGGGCGAACAGCTGAAAGACGAAGGCGATGTCACGTGCCGAGGCGCGTCTGTCCGTGACATCCTCGCCGCCCAGCAGGATGCGTCCAGAGGTCGGTAGTTCGAGGCCGGCGATCATGCGCAACGTCGTTGTCTTGCCGCAACCGGACGGGCCCAGCAGGCAGAAGAACTCACCATCCTCGACCGTGAAGCTCGATCCGCGCACCGCGACGAAATCGCCGAATGCCTTCTGCAGAGCGTCGACCCTGATTTGCGCCATGACCGCGCGCCTCAATCCGGAAACTTTGTAACAATCATGAACAGCGCGACGCCGAACAGGATCGTGACGAAGGAGTAGCCGTAGAGCGCAATCGAAAACGGCTGACACAGCATCAGGACGCCGGCGCCTATCACGGCGGTCGCGACGTTTTCCCACGGGCCACGGCGGAACGGATGCCGCCACTGCCGCATACCGACGCTCGACAACTGGTTGGTGACGCTCATCGGCGCATCGCTCCGAAGGTGATGCCGCGCAGCAGGTGTTTGCGGAGCACGATGGTGAACAGTACGATCGGGAACAGGAACAGCGTCGTTGCGGCGGCTACCGCCGGCCAGTCTTGACCGCCTTCGCCGATGATAAAGGGGATGAACGGCGGCATGGTTTGCGCGTTGCCGCTGGTCAGCAGGAGCGCGAACGCATACTCGTTCCAGGCGAAGATAAGGCAGAAGATCGCCGTCGCTGCGATGCCCGTCACCGCCTGCGGCAGCACGACCTTCCGGAACGCCTGCAGGCGTGTATAGCCGTCAACGAGGGCCGCCTCCTCGTACTCGCGCGGGATCTCATCCATGAACCCCTTCAGCATTCCGGTGTGTAACATCAGGTCGGACTGGGAAT
>CAYSTX010000263.1:0-747 GCA_964434035.1 uncultured Acetobacteraceae bacterium | reverse complement strand
TCATGCGTGTCGACAGTATGAAGAACAGAAGGTCGTCTGCGAGCGGAATTTTGAATCGCGAGAACGCATACGCCGCGAGCGTCCCGAGCAGCACGGCGAGGAACGTAGAGCCGAAGCCGATGATCAGTGAGTTGATGAAGCGCGGAACGACCTTGGACGGACCGGCGATGACCATGTCGTGCGACCGCACGAGCTTCTGCCACCAATGCGTGGGCGGCGGGAGCTTGGCGATGAAGTCCGGGGTCTGCCGTGAGCGGACCGTGAACAGGTTAACGTATCCCTCCAGCGTCGGCTGGAAGAACACTTTCGGCGGATAGGAGATCGAGTCGGACGGCGACTTGAACGCGGTCGCGCCGATCCAGAGCAGCGGCACGATGGTGATGAGCGCATACAGCGTGACGATGGCGCCAGCCACGAGCTTGCTGCGCCCGGACGCCTCGACGACCGAATGGGCTGTCCGCATGGCTCTCATCGCTGCCGCACCCTGTTCAGCGCTTTCACGTAGATGTTGGCGGCGCCAAAAATGGTGACGAACAGGATGATCGCGAAGGCCGACGAATAGCCGGTGCGCCATTTCTCGAACGCTTCGCGCTTCAGGGTGATCGAGGCGAGCTCGGTGGTGGAGCCCGGACCGCCGGAGGTCAGCAGGTTCACCATGTCGAACATCTTGAAGTTCTCGATCGCCCGAAACAGAACCGCCAGCATGAGAAACGGCAGCACCATCGGCAGGGTGATCGACCAAAATTG